>NZ_PKRT01000001.1:1657496-1984993 GCF_002855555.1 Novosphingobium sp. TH158
AACAGCATTCCTGCCTTGCCATCGTCGAGGTCAATTCCGCCTGCAACCTTGCCTGCCCGGTATGCTTCGCCGATGCCGAGGACGTGCACGGCGCGCACCTGCCGCTGGCAACGATCGAGGCCATGCTCGATGCCCTGGTCGCCAGCGAGGGCGAGCCTGACCTGGTGCAGATTTCGGGCGGCGAGCCAACGCTCCATCCCGAATTCTGGGCAATCCTTGACGGGGTGAAAGCCCGGCCGATCCGCCACGTGATGATCAACACCAACGGCCTGAGGATCGCGCAGGAGCCTGACTTCGTCGAGCGCCTGGCGAGTTACGCGCCCCGCCTTGAGGTTTACCTGCAATTCGATTCACTCAGCGACGATGCCCTGGTCAATCTGCGCGGGGCGAAGCTGGCGCGGATCCGGCGGCAGGCGCTCGAAGCGCTGGAGCGGGTGAACCTGTCCACCACGCTGGTCTGCGTGGTGAAGCGCGGGGTCAACGATCATGAGGTGGCAGACATCGTCCGCCATGCGCTGGAATGGCGCTGCGTGCGCGGGGTGACTTTCCAGCCGGTGCAGGATGCGGGACGCAACGACGGCTTCGATCCTGCGCTCAACCGCATCACCATTCCCGAAATCCGCCGCGAGGTGGGCAGGAGCGGTGTCTTTGCCACCGAGGACATGATCCCCCTGCCCTGCAACCCCGACCAGATCTGCATCGGATATGGCCTGCGCGATGGACAGGCCGTCACCCCGATAACCAGCCTGATCCCGCGCGAGGTGATCCTCGCCGGTCCGAACACGATCAGCTACGAAGCCTATCCGGCGCTGCGCGAGAAGATGTTCGACCTGCTCAGCCTCGCCACCAGCCAGTGCAACACCGAGGAAAAACTCGCCGGGCTGCTCTGCTGCCTGCCGCAGGCGATGGTGCCGCAGGAGCTGAGCTATGCCAATTCATTCCGCGTGGTGATCCTGCAATTCCTCGATCGCTACAATTTCGATCTCGGCACGGTGAAGCGCTCCTGCGTCCATTTCCTCACGCCGGAAGGGCAGATCATCCCGTTCGACACCTACAACACCTTCTACCGCCCCGGCGCGGAAGGGGCGGGAGTGCTCGCGCGGGCGCGTGCGCAATTGCAGGGGGGGCAAACATGAGAATATTCGGTGCGATCCTGATGGCCATCGGCATCCTGATTGCCGGGGTGAGTGGCCTGTGCAGCCTGTTCATCATCGGCGCGGGCATTTTCGACGGCAGCGGCCAGATGGGCGATGCCTTCGGGATGGTCGCCATCTTCGGCCTGGTCCCCTTTGCCATCGGCGCCCTGATGATCTTTGTCGGCTACAAGATCACCAAGTCGGATGATCGTTCCATGCCGCCTCCGCCGGTGCAGCGCCCCGATGCAACGGCGCGGCCGGCGCGCCCGCTGGATGCGGACGAGCAGCCCTAGCTTTCCAGCATCATTCCGTAATCGCGGAACAGGTCGAAGCATTTGGCGTTGACCACCATCAGGCGGTCATCCTTGTCGAGGTTGAGCTTGCGCCGCAGCATCCGCACGACCGCCGTCTGCGCCGGTCCGGCAAGGCCATGTATGCCAGCCAGCACCTCGGGGTTGTGCGAGAAGGTAGAATCGACCAGCAGGTCGATATTCTGCGGGTGATAGCCGAACCCGGTGAACACGATGCGCTGCGATTTCAGCATCGCGTTGCGCACTTCCATCATGGCCCGCTGATCGCGCATCAGTTCGCCGGGCGTGCGCAGGTTGTTGACCAGGTTGATCATGTTCCACGGGTTTTCGTTGCCCCATTCCACGTCCGCTGCCTCGCCCCGCTGCCACGGCAGGCGGCCGATGGTGCCATAGGGGTGGACGATGCGCAGGTGCTCTGAAACCACGCGCTGGGCCTCGGGCAGGGTCATGCCGTAGGCCGTCATCAGGGCATATGGCAGGAAGTGCTCGATCGAGCGGTCATAGTTGAACGAGATGATCGAGAGGTTCTCGAAGCACTGGTGAACCTTGCTGCGCGGCACGCCGGCGGTCATCAGCTTGCCCAGCTCAAGCAGCCAGAAGTCCCCCGCCTGCAAGGGCAGTTCGCCGGGGTTCTTGGGCGCGGGCCGCAGGTTCGAACGCGATTCGCCCTGGCTGATGAAATGCGCGAGCGCGAGCTTGCCGGTAAGCGTGACGAGCGGGTTGTCGTCGTTCTGCTCGATCACCGTATCGATCATGTTGCTCATGCGCGCGGCAATGCGCAGGCGTTCGGTTGCCTCGTAAAGCTTGTCCTGGCTGTTGCCCGGTCGCTCTGCCAGCTTGTTGAGGTGACGCAGCAGCATCGACGAATCCTTCGTCATCTGCTCGCCGCCAAAGCGGTAGAAATCATAGGCCGAAGCCGTGCGCTCGAGCAGTTCGGTGCTCGACGGCAGGTGGATTTCCTGGCTGGTACCGGCGCCGACGATCAGCGTTGTCTTCGTCCGGATCATGCCGTCGTTTGCCCAGTCCCGCTCATGGCGATGGATCCGGCCGAGCGCCGGATACGGGCTTTTACCTAGTCGCTGTTGGTTAACGACGGGATAAATGTCTGAACAAATGTAACCCGATCGGGGGCTAGTCGATCAGGTCCGCCCCCGTGGGATTGCCCTGCGGTACGCCATTTGCCGCCTGCCACGCTTCAAGATCGTCGTAACAGGCTTCCACCACCGAGGCATAGGTTTCGGCAAACAGGCGGCGCTGGTCGGCATGGTCGAACACGAAGGGGCGGTTGTGGCGCACTGCATTCAGCACCATCGGCGCAACATCTTCGGGCCGGTAGAACGCCATCGAGCTGTGCGTCGTATCGCCGCTGGTGAACTGCACTTCTGCCACCGGTTCCGGCCCGCCGAACTTTTCCGGCCGATAGGAGCCGTTGTTCGCCTTCATGCCCGAAGCAACGCCGCCCGGGCAGTAGCTGGTGGTGAACACGTTGTGCGGGCGCATCTCGATGGCAAGGTTCATCATCAGCCCGATGATCCCCATCTTCGCCGCCGAATAAGGCACATGGACCGGCATCCAGCCCGGCAGCAGCCCGGCCATAGAGGCTGTCGCGCAGACGTGCCCGCCGCCCGCTTCGATCATGCCGGGCAGGAAGGCGCGCGTGGTGTTCATCACACCCATCAGGTTGACCTGCACGATCCAGTCGACATCGGTGTCCGACATGTCGAGCAGCGGGGTGAAGCTCGTCGCCCCGGCATTGGCGAACAGCAACTGCACCGGCCCCAGAGCGGCAAGGGCGGCATCGCGCATCGCCGCGATTGAGGACCGTTCGGTAACGTCGCAGACGAGGGCAATGGCCTCGCCTCCCTCGGCGCGGATCGCGGCGGCGACCCTTTCGGCGTTGTCCGGCTTGATATCGGCCACGCCCACACGCGCGCCCTGCCGCGCGAGTTCGCGGGCAAGGCCCATGCCGATCCCCGATCCGCCGCCAGTGACAACGGCCGCCTTGCCTGCAATCTCGGTCATGCTCTCTCCCGCCGCAGCCTAATGCTACGTTCGGGTTTCATTATGCGGGAGAGCTCGCCGCTATTCAAGCGCTTCCGGACCGAATGCGCGGGGCAGCAGGTCGGACAACTTCATTTCGAGCACTTCATGTTCACCGGCGCACCATACCACCGGGTCGCTGGCGCCCAGCGCGGCCACCTCGTAAAGCATCTGGCGGCAACGCCCGCAGGGTGAAACCGGCTCGCCAAGGCCGACCTGGCCGGCCTTTCCGGCGATCACGGCAACGGCTTCAAGCGGGCCGCGCCATTCTTCGGAAAGCGCCTTGCCCACGGCAACGGTTTCGGCACAGAGCGTCATGCCGTAGCTGGCATTTTCGACATTGGCGCCGGTCACCACCGAACCGTCGGCAAAGGCCAGCGCCGCGCCGACGTGGAAATTGGAATAGGGGGCATAGGCCTTGGCCGCAGCGGCGCGGGCCTGTTCGATAAGCGTGTCGCGATCGGTCATGCTGCCATCCTAGCGCTGCACGGCCACCCAGCGAAGCGGCTTTTCCGTGGCCTCGGTTCGCAACCAGGAATTGGCCGTCCACAACGTCCACGGGCGGCCGGCATAGTCCGGCTCAAGCCGGGTGCGAACCAGCCAGAGGTTGCGGTTGATCGCCGCCGCCACGTGGTAGCGCGCTTCGAACTTCGCGCCCAACTTCAGGATCACCGGCTTGCCGGTGTGCGTTTCCACCTGGTTGAGGAAGGTGGTCAGCTCGCTTTCGACCGCCGCTTCGGTAACCTTGCTGGGGCAGTCCTCGGCCAGCCGGTCGAGCGAGACGGCGCTGGGCAGCAGCTTGGCATCGCGGGGAACCACGGTGACGAAGTTCGCCGCCTGCCGGTCAGCGGGCTGGCAGGGATCGTATTCGTGCACCGCGCCTACCTGCAGCCCCACGGCACGCGCGCCTTCCAGGTTTGCGGCAAACCCGGAATCGCGGGCAAAGGCACTGGCCGAGGCGTCGATATAGGCAAAATCGACGCCGATGGCCTTGAGCGCGGTCCAGTCAACCGGGCCATCGTCGGAGCCAACCTCCACGCCCTGCACCGGCCACTGTTCACGCGGGGGTTGCCACGATCGCAAGTGCCACCACATCGCCACCGAGCCGGCAAGCGCCAGCAGCAGCACCAACGCAGCCAGCCGCAATCGCCAGGAGCCCCGCCCTTTCCTTGCCATGAATTGTGCGTCCCGTTGAAAAGCCGGCCATCCCGATGGCCGGGCCCTACCCCTTGATCAGGCCCTGATATGAAGAACGCAGATCAGGGTAAAGAGCCGACGCGCCGTGGCGAAGTCTGTCTCCACCTTTCCGTCCAGCCGCTCCAGCAGCATTTCCGCCGCATGATCGTGTATTCCGCGCCGGGCCATGTCGATCGACTCGATCTCGTGCGCGGAGGCGCGGCGAACCGCCTTGTTATAGCTGTCGCAGATGGCGAAATATTCGCGCACCGGACGTCGGAACTTGGCCAGGCCCAGGATGAACGATTCGAGCAGTTCATCGCTGCCATCGGCAAGAATATCGAGCTGCAGCCGCCCGTCGTTCACCGCCATGCGCAGTTTGTAGGGGCCTTCGTGCCCCGCCGCAAAGGCGCGCAGCGGCTTGAACACGTTGTCCTCGATCAGGTCGAACATGGCCACGCGCCGTTCCTGCTCGATCTCGGCGCTACGACGCACGAGCGAGCTTTCGTCGAATTCGATAGCGGATATGCGGGGCCCCGACATGGCGCATATTTCGCAGATGCAGCAAAGAGGGGCAAGGTGCGATTTCGCCGCCCTTTCCGGGGCCGTCGCCCCGCCGCCGTGACAATCCACAAGCTGTGGAATAATTCTCCGCAACTTGCCGCTTGATGCAGACGGACGGCGAGCGCATTCCCTGCCGCGCAATGGCCCTAGAAGCAATCCAGCCCAGCAACGACGATTCGCCCGTCCGCACCCTTCCCTCGAACATCGAGGCGGAGGCCGCCTTCCTTGGCGCTGTCCTGATCGACAATCGCGTCATCGAGGAACTCAACACGCCGCTGCGGCCGGACCATTTCTTCGAGCCGATCCACGGCCGGATCTATGAACGCGTCATCCAGCTGCTCGATCGCAAGGCCGTGGTCACGCCCGTCACGTTGCGCCCCTATTTCGAGGCGGACGAGGCGCTGAAGGCGCTTGGCGGCGTCACCTACCTGGCGCGGCTCACGGCGGACGGTCAGGGCCTGCTCGCGCCCAAGGAGCTGGCCGAACAGATCTATGAACTCGCCCTGCTGCGCGAGCTCGTTTCGGTCGGGCGCAAGCTCGTGACCGATGCGATGGATACCTCTGAAAGCGTCGATCCGCTCGAGCAGATCAACAATGCGGAGGCCGCGCTCTATGCCGTGGCCGATGGTGCCTCTAACCAGAACCAGGCATCGTCCTTCGGCGATGCGACGCGCGTAGCCATTACCGCGATCGAGAAGGCGCTCAATTCCGGCGGCCATATCGCCGGCAAGACCACCGGCTTTACCTCGATCAACGAGCGCATCGGCGGCCTGCACGATTCGGACCTCATCATCCTTGCCGGCCGTCCGGGCATGGGCAAGACCTCGCTGGCGACGAACATCGCCTTCAACGCCGCCAACCGCCTGCTCACCGATATCCAGTCCGGCATAGACGAGAAGGCGTCGGTCGGATCGGCGGTGGCCTTTTTCAGCCTGGAAATGAGCGCCGACCAGCTGGCCACGCGTATCCTGGCGGAGAACTCGGGCATTTCTTCCGAATCGCTGCGCACCGGACGGATCAGCCGCGAGGATTTCCAGCAGCTGTCCTTCGCCAGCCAGCGGCTCGCCGAACTGCCGCTCTATATCGACGATACCCCGGCGCTGACCATTGCCGCGATGCGCGCCCGCGCGCGCCGCCTGAAGCGCAAGCACAACATCGGCCTGATCATCGTCGACTACCTGCAGCTGCTGCAGGGTAGCGGACGGGCGAGCGATAACCGCGTGAACGAGATTTCCGAGATCAGCCGCGGCCTGAAGACGCTGGCCAAGGAACTGCACGTCCCGGTGATCGCCCTTTCACAGCTGAGCCGCGCGGTCGAAAGCCGCGAGGACAAGAAGCCGCAACTTTCGGACCTGCGCGAATCGGGCTCGATCGAGCAGGACGCCGACATGGTCTGGTTCGTCTTCCGCGAAGACTACTACGTCAAGATGACCGAGCCCAAGTTCCCGGCCGAGGGCGACACGCCCGACGTCGCCGAGAAGTGGGAAAAGTGGCGGCAGAAGATGGAGCAGGTGACAGGGCTCGCCGAACTGATCGTCGCCAAGCAGCGCCACGGCGCAACCGGCAAGGTGCGCCTGCGCTTCGAGGCGCGCATCACCCGCTTCTCCGACCTGGCTCCCGACGAACTGGCCGCCAACGCCTACGATTACGAGTGAGCTGTCGGCACCGGCGTGAAGCGCCGGCCGCCCAGCATCAGGAACAGCAGCGATCCCACCGCCGTCATCGCGGCTGCCACGAACAGGTAGCCGTTGAAGCTGCCGGTGGCGCGCTGGACCAGCGCGATCAGGATCGAACCGCCAGCCATGGCCGCGCCCATGGCCGCCGTCAGCAGGCCAACCACGGTGCCGAAGCGGGCAATGCCGAAGTGCCGGGCCACCAGCACCGGCACGACATCCGCCTCGCTGCCGAAGGCAAAGCCGATCAGCACCATGGCGAACAGCACGACGGCAAAGCTGTCAAGCGGGCTGGCGAGCAGCAGCAGGCCCAGCACGGGCAGCGCAAAGCCGAAGGCGGCAACGCGCGGCGGGTTCAGCCGGTCAATCGCGATACCGAAGATGAAGCGCCCGGCAACGGAAGCCAGGCCGATCGCCGTTACCATCAATGCGGCGGCAGTATCGGGCAGGCCCTGTTCGCCTGAAACCAGCTTGATCTGCGTGGTGGCAAGGCTGAAGGGCACGTTCACCAGGAAAGTGGCCGCCAGCATGATCCAGAAGGCCCGGTCGGAGAGGACCGCGCCATAATCCGCGCGGGCGCTGGCCTTGGTCGGCTCATCCTTCACGCCCTTCAGCAGCCACAGGGTCCCCACGGCGCAGGCCATGCAGAACGCCGCAACCAGCACATAACCGGCACTGAACCCGTAGTTCTGCACATAGAGGCTGATAAGCGGCGCACCGATCGCCCCGATCAGCGGCGCGCCCGATCCCGCGAGGCCCATGGCCAAGCCCCGGTTGCGCACGAAAGCCTGGGCAACGACACGGTTATAGACCGTGGAGGTGGTGGTTGAGCAGACGATGGTCTGGATCACGTAGATCCAGAAATAGGTCATCAGGCTGCCATCCATGAAAGCGATGGCCACCAGGAACAGCGGATAGCTGAGCGCCCCCACGGCTGCTGTCCGCCAGACGCCGAAGCGATCGGCAAGGCGGCCGGAAACCGGAATCGAGAAGATCACCATCATCTGGACGACCGACAGCCAGGTCCACTGCTCCTTGGTCCAGCCGAATTCCGCGATGAAATAGGGCGCAAAGGTGGAAAGGATATAGGTGTTCAGCGACAGTGCCGAACCGATGCCCAGGAACGCGCCAGCCAGCGGCCGCCAGTTGCGGCGGAATTCGCCCGTCTCGTCCATGATCCTCCCCATACGTCTTGTCTGGCGCGATAATGCCAGCCTTGCCGCGCCCGGCAAGCGATTTCCTTGACTTTTCGCCCCCGCGACACTAGCTGCGCATCCTTTCCGAGATTCTCGAACTGCTGGAGTGCCCCATGGCGCGCGTTACCGTTGAAGATTGCGTCGACAAGGTTCCGAACCGCTTCGACCTCGTCCTGCTTGCCGCGCAGCGCGCGCGCGAGATTTCGGGCGGCGCCGAATTGACCGTCGATCGCGATCGCGACAAGAACCCGGTCGTTGCCCTGCGCGAAATCGCCGAGCAGACCATCGTTCCGTCGAACCTCAATGAAACGCTGATCAATTCGCTGCAGCGCGTTCTTCCCGAAGACGATGACGAGGTCGATGAAATCGGCTCGCTCAGCCAGTCGGCCGAAGCCCTGCGCATCACGGCTGCGGCGCCGGTGCGCAACACCTCGCTGGGTGGTGACTACGACGGCTGATCGCCGCCGGTCATCGCAGCATGGCAAAAGGCCCGCCCCCGCAAGGAGGCGGGCCTTTTTGCTGCGCCGCTTCGATCAGCGGCAGGGCCAGGTGCGCACGGCAAGATCAGCCATGGCGCGATGCAGGTTGATCTGCCCGCGCTGCCCGGCGGGATAGCTGTTCAGGTGGTTGAGCCACATGTCCTGTGTCACCTTGGTGGGCTTGGGCGGGCAGGAACTGGGCTTGCCTGCCGCGCGCTCCCTCTCCAGCCGCGCCTTGTAGGCGAGTCCAGCGGCCATCGCCTCGTTCTTGAGCATCTTGATGTCGGACGAGAACATCGCCGCAATGCCCTTGGCCTTGAGCGCATCGACTTTGGCGAGGAACGCGGCAACCGACATGTCGCCCGGAGCCGCATGGGCCGGGGCCGCAGCGGCAAGAAGCAGTGGCACGATGGCCAGCGCGCGCTTCATCTTCAATCTCCTTCACGACCCACAGGGGTGATGGCTTGACGCAATGAGGCTTGCAAGACCATGAACGGTCCGTTCCCGGGGAAAGGCAGGCGATGAGCGGCGCGGAGGCTATCGGAGAAGTCGCACAGGGCGCCCTTGCTGCGCGGGCCGTCGAGCCCGGACACGGCGAGGCGGCGGACGGGCACACGCATGAAAGCGCCTGCCTGAACTGCGATACGCCGCTGGTCGGCAGCTATTGCCACGCCTGCGGGCAGTCCGCGCATGTCCACCGCACGCTGGGTGCCTTCTTCCACGACCTGCTGCACGGGGTGTTCCACTTCGAAGGCAAGGTCTGGCGCACCCTGCCCGCGCTGGCGCTGCGCCCCGGACAGATGACCCGCGAATACATCGACGGCAAGCGGGCCCGCTATGTCTCCCCGGTCGCCCTGTTCCTGTTCAGCGTCTTCCTGATGTTCGCGGTGGTCAAGCAATTCGGGCTGGACCTGGGCCAGGCGGCCGATGTCAGCGTAAATGGAAGGCACGTTGCCGGACTTGAGGCGAATCAGCGCGACCTGGATGCGCTCAAGGCTCGGCGCGCGGAGCTGGTCAAACAGGGCAAGCCGACTGATGCCATCGACGGCGAGATCGAAGGGCGCGAAGCGGCGATTACCGTGCTGGAGGAGCTGCGCCAGCCTGTCGATGCCGTGGCGAAACAGGCTGCCGCGCCGGCCCAGGCCGTATCGAGCAGCGACATTCCCGCAATCCGCGATCTCTTGTCCAAGGTGCGCGACAATCCCCGGCTGGCGCTGTTCCAGCTACAGACCAATGCCTACAAGTTCGCCTGGCTGCTGATCCCGATTTCCGTGACATTCATCTGGCTGCTGTTCCCCTTCAGCCGGCGCTTCGGGCTTTACGACCACACCGTCTTCGTCACCTATTCGCTGTGCTTCATGATGCTGCTGCTGTCGGTGCTGACGCTGGGCAATGCGGCCGGGCTGGACGTACTGCTGATCGGCATGGGCCTGATACCGCCCCTGCACATCTACAAGCAGGTGCGCCACGCCTACGGACTCAGTCGCGCCGCAGCCCTGTGGCGGACGGCGGCGATGCTGGTCTATGCCTTCGCCGCGCTGTCATTCTTCCTGATGGCAGTCCTGGCCCTGTCGGCGGGCTAGGCGCAAAGCACCAGCCCGCCGCATAAGGGATTGCCGGACTTAGGCTCCCTGCGGCGCCGTACCGGTGAACCGCTTGCCGGCCTTGGGGATCGCCGATCCCTTGACCGGGGTCGGAGCCGCAGGGCCCTTCGGCACGTCGGGGCGGTCGATCTTGCCGGTTTCGAGCAGTTCCTTGATCTCGTCGCCGCTCAGCGTCTCGTATTCGAGCAGTGCCTGGGCGAGCAGGTGGAGGTTCTTCTCCTCCTTCTTCAGGATCTTGGTTGCCCGGGCATGGGCACCATCGACGAGACCGCGGATTTCGCTGTCGATCAGCTTGTTCGTCTCGTTCGAGGCAAAGGTGCGCTGCGCCCCGCCCATGCCGAGATAGCCTTCGTACTGATCTTCGTACTGCAGCGGGCCAAGCTTGTCCGACATGCCCCACTTGGTGACCATGTTGCGCGCCAGGCCCGTGGCGTACTGGATGTCCGAGCTGGCGCCCGAGCTGACCTTGTCATAGCCGAAGATGATCTCCTCGGCGACGCGCCCGCCCATCGCGACCGAGAGGTTCGCGTGCATCTTGTCGCGGTGGTAGGAATAGTTGTCGCGTTCCGGCAGGCGCATGACCATGCCCAGCGCACGGCCGCGCGGGATGATCGTTGCCTTGTGGATCGGGTCTGAGGCTTCCTCGTTCACCGAGACGATGGCGTGCCCGGCCTCGTGATAGGCGGTCATGCGCTTTTCGTCCTCGGTCATCACCATGGAGCGGCGTTCCGCGCCCATCATGACCTTGTCCTTGGCGTCCTCGAATTCCTGCATGGCAACCAGGCGCTTGTTGCGGCGAGCAGCCAGCAGGGCAGCCTCGTTCACCAGGTTTGCAAGGTCGGCACCGGAGAAACCGGGCGTGCCGCGCGCGATGGTGCGGGCATTGACGTCGGGGGCCAGCGGCACCTTCTTCATGTGGACGGCGAGGATCTTCTCGCGCCCTTCGATATCGGGAACCGGCACGACGACCTGACGGTCGAAACGGCCGGGGCGCAGCAGAGCGGGATCCAGCACGTCGGGCCGGTTGGTCGCGGCGATGATGATGATGCCCTCGTTCGCTTCGAAGCCGTCCATCTCGACCAGCAGCTGGTTCAGCGTCTGCTCGCGTTCGTCGTTCGAATTGCCGAGGCCATGGCCACGGTGGCGGCCAACGGCGTCGATTTCGTCGATGAAAACGATGCAGGGCGCGCTCTTCTTGGCCTGTTCGAACATGTCGCGCACGCGGCTGGCACCGACGCCGACGAACATTTCGACAAAGTCCGAACCGGAAATGGTGAAGAAGGGCACGCCCGCCTCACCCGCGATAGCGCGGGCCAGCAGGGTCTTGCCGGTACCGGGCGAGCCGACCAGCAGCGCGCCCTTCGGGATCTTGCCGCCCAGCTTGGCAAAGCGCGACGGGTCCTTGAGGAATTCGACGATCTCTTCCAGTTCCTCACGCGCTTCGTCGATGCCGGCAACGTCATCGAACGTAACGCGCCCGTGGCGTTCGGTCAGCAACTTGGCCTTGGACTTGCCAAAGCCCATGGCGCCGCCACCGCCGCCCTTCTGCATCTGGCGCAGTGCGAAGAAGGCGATGCCCATGATCAGGATGAACGGCAGGGCCTGGATCAGGATGTAGGTGACAACCGACATCTCTTCCTTGGGCTTTCCGGCAAACTTCACGCCGTTATCGGCAAGCAGCGGCCCCAGCGAGGTATCGCCGGGGATCGGAACCGTGGAGAAGGTATCGCCGTTCTTGTACTTGCCGGTAATGCGGTCTGAGCTGACCTGCACTTCCGAGACAGAGCCTTCGGCCACCTTGGCGCGGAAATCGGAATAGGCGATGGGCGCCCCGGTGGTCGCCTCGCGCGGGCTCAGCATCGAGACGACGAGCAGCAGGGCCAGGAAGATTCCGCCCCAGACCAGAAGGCTGCGGAGCCAGGGGTTCTGCGGAGGCTGTTCGTCGTTCATCGTCGCAAGTGTCCTTTCGTTCCGACTATGTAGGACGGCGCGTCTGAATGGCAAGTTAGCGCGCATGCCTGCGGTTGTTCCGTTGCCTGGCTCCGGCGAAGCGTTAAGTTGGAGCGATACTGCCACGAAGCCATTGGCGGAATGACCTGCCGCCCGTTTTTGCAGGAATTGCCCTGTGCCGACTGTTGCCCCGCACCCTCGCTTGGGGCAAAGGGGCTGCCACCAATTCAGGGACTGTGGAACGGACATGACGACTTCTGAAGGCAATCTTGCCGGCAAGCTGGTGGTTCTGGTGGGCGGCAGCGGCTTCTTCGGCGCACACGTGGCGCAGGAGCTGCTCTCGCGCGGGGCGCGCCTGCGCGTCGTATGCCGCAATCCCAAGAAGGCATTCCGCCTCAAGCCGCTGGCGAACCTTGGCCAGATCCAGTTCGTCCGCGCCGACCTTACCGACCGCGCCGTGCTTCCCGCCGTGGTTGCCGATGCCGATGCGGTGGTGAACCTTGTCGGCGCCTTCGGCGGCGATCTCGATGCCGTCCATGTCCATGGTCCCGCAGCCCTGGCCAAGGCCGCAGGCGAAGCCGGCGCCGAAGCATTCGTCCACATCTCCGCACTGGGCTGCGATGCCGAGAGCGAGGTTGACTATGCCCGCACCAAGGCAGCCGGCGAAGCCGCAGTGCTTGCGGCGTTCCCCAAGGCGACGATCCTGCGTCCCTCGATCATCTTCGGTTCGGACGACAATTTCATCACCATGTTCGCCCGGCTGATTTCCAGGCTGCCGGTCCTGCCGGTCTTCGGGCCTGATGCAAAACTGCAGCCGGTATTCGTTGACGATGCCGCCCATGCCGTGGCCAATGCCCTGACCAATCCCGGCAAGCACGGCGGCAAGACCTATGATGTCGCCGGGCCGGAAGTCATCACCATGGGCGAGCTGAACCGCCGCATCGCCAAGGCGCAGGGCCGCAAGCCGCTGTTCGCCGACCTTCCCGACGCGGTTTCCGGCATGATTGCCACCTGCACCGGCTGGCTGCCGGGCGCACCGATCTCGTCCGACCAGTGGAAGCTGCTGAAGGCGGGCAATGTTGCCGGCAAGGGCCCCGGGCTGAAGGAACTGGGCGTGGCGCCCCGGCCGCTTTCGCTGTTCCTTGACCGCTGGATGGTTGCCTACCGCAAGCACGGCCGCTTTAGTGACAAGCGCGGGCTGGCCTGAACCTTATCCGTCAACGTCGGCGTAGTGCTCGGGCGGGTGAATCCCGTCCTGCCGTTCGGCAAGCAGCGGGCGGAAGCTCGGCCGGCTTTTCATAACGGCATACCAGCTGCGCGTCTGTTCATGCCCGGCCCAGTCGATACCGTTGAGGTAATCGGCAACCGAGATCTGCGCGGCGGCGGCAATATCGGCCAGGCTCATGGTCGCGCCGGCCAGCCAGGGACGGCGATCGAGCAGGTAATCGATGTAGTACAGGTGTTCGTGCGCCAGCTTCATCGCCTGCCGCAGGGCGCGGCTGTCAGGCGGCTGGCGCAGGATCACGCGCTTCTTCATCTTTTCGAGCAGCAACGGCCCGGTCACGTCCTCGAAAAAGTTCTCGTCGAACAGCGCCACCAGCCGGCGCACCTCTGCCCGGGCAGCGGCATTGCCGCCGATCATCTGGTTCTTTTCGACCGTTTCCTCGAAAAATTCGCAGATCGCCCGGCTGTCGACGAGCGTCAGCGCCTTTTCCGGATCGTGAAGCACCGGCGTTCTTCCCGCAGGATTGAGCGCGAGAAACTCGTCGCGGCCTTCCCACGGGTTTTCGCGCCACAGTTCATAGCCCACGCCCTTTTCGGACATGAGCAGGCGCACCTTGCGGCTGAACGGACAGAGGGGGAACTGGTAAAGCTGCCACATGCCCGGAACCCTTGCGCAAAGCTGAGCCGGGCTCCAACCCGCTGACGGGTGAGCCCGGCGTTTTTCTGTGCAAAACAGGATCAGTAAGCTTGGCGGCCAGCCTTTTCGATGGCGCGGCGCATCTGGTCGGCCATGCGGTCAAATTCGGGCAGCATCTCTTCAAGCGCGCCGGCGGCGCGGCCCATCGAGTTCATTGCCCGGGGCATCTCGCGGGCCACCTGCCGGGGCATGTCGCGCATTTCGGGACCGGCCAGGTCGCGCAACCGGGCATCGTCCGGAATATCGCGCATCGATTTATCGCCCCATTCGCCCATCGCGCGGGCCAGCGGGCCGACCTTCATGTCCATCACCATCTCGCTAATCAGGGCGACCATGCTCGATACCTGGGCCTGGAGCATGGGATCCGAAAGCTTTTCGGCAATGCGCGGATCATCCCGCTCCGGACGAGCCGAGGCCACCGACGGAACCAGCGCGGAAAGGGCCATTCCGGCCACAAGTGCAATTCGCCAAACCATCCCCAACCTCCTGCAGCGGGACGAATCAATCCGGTTGTCTATGAAACTTAACCGCTTTCACGCGGCTGAATGAGCAACTGGATCACGCCGGAACGGGCACGCCCTGCGACAGGGCGGCACCGGCCCGTTCGGCAAGCTTTGCCTCGATGCCGGACCACAGGCGATGCAGCGCCCGATCCGCGCGCGAACCCTTGGCGTTCGCCCCGACCGGGCAGCGCGCCGCGGCAGCCTGTTCCACCTGGTTTGCCATCGGCACCACCGGCCAACCGCGCGCCTCGCTTTCGCGGGTTGCCCGCTGCATCGGCCGCTGGGCGTTATACATGGTGAGCACCGGCAGGATGGGCGGATGGCGGCCGTGGAGCGCGGAAAGTTCGCGTCGGACCGATTGCAGGGTCCTGATGGCCATCGGGGCGGCACGCAGGGGCACGACGAGCACGTCGGCGGCGTTAAGCACCTGCTCGCTCACCTCGTTGATCACCGGCGGGCAATCGAGGACGATGCGGTCGAACTCGGAAGAAAGCGTGGTGGCAAGCTGCGCCAGCCGCCGCTTGTGGCCGATCCGGGCCAGCGCCACGGACAGGGTGCGAAGGCTGTCATCGGACTTGAGCAGGTGAAGGTGGCTGTAGTCCGTCGGCTCGATCAGCTCGCGCGGGCGTCCATCACGCTGGAAAACTGAAGCGGCGCGCGGCAGGCGCCGGTCCTCTGCACCAAGGAGGTAGGCAGAGCCGCCTTGCGGATCGAGATCCCACAAAAGGGTGCGCGATTGCCCGTAATGGGCACAGCGCCAGGCAAGGTCCACCGCGAGGGTGGTTTTGCCAACGCCGCCCTTGGCGCTGTAAACGCCGATCACAGCCATCGTGTTGCGTCCCGACCTGTTTTCGGGAGGTCTAACCATAGCCTGAGGATGAGGCAATGGCGCAGCACAGACTGTTCCGTTCCGGCGCAATGCCGCAACGAAGTGCTTATGGCCTATCGCTTTTCCGGAACCTCGGAATCGAGCAGCGGCAGGCAGGCCCGCACCACGGCTTTCAGGCTGGATGCGGCATGAGCCGCCCCTGCGGGGGCCTTCTGCAGTTCTTCGACCCGCGCCTTCAGGAGCGCCTGTACGGCCTCGCGGCTCGCCCCCGTTTCGTCCATCAGGCGCGCAGTGGTGCGAACGAAGAATTCCCGCCCGCGTTCGGCCAGCGGCGGGAATTCGCTGGCTCCTGGCGCTCCGCGCTTCTGGTCGAAAGCAACGAGTCCAAAGGCTGCGGAACAGCGCAGCGTAGTCTCCTGCGCCAGGTTAAGCCGGGGCAGCGGTGCCTGCTGCGCACTCGCGGGGATGGCGGTCACAAGCAGGGCGGCAGCAAGGGGAAGAATACGGTTCATGCCGATCGTGTGCCCGCCCCAACCTTAACCGCAACCTACCGGCGCGAAATCAGGAATACGGCGTGTTCGGCGCGGAATGCCGCCATGGCCGCCGAACAGTGCTTGTCGCCGGACAGGAACCATTCCTGCTCCACGGTAATCCCGCGGTCCGCCACCAGATCGCGAAAGTCCGAGACGGTGACATGGTGGATGTTGGGCGTTTCGTACCAGGCAACGGGCAACAACCGCGTCACGGGCATGCGACCGTTCCAAAGGAGCGATAGGCGCACGCGCCAGTGGCCGAAATTGGGAAACGAGACGAAAGCCTTGCCGCCGATCCGCAGCAGTTCTTCCAGCACCCTGTCGGGCCGGTGCGTGGTCTGCAGCGTCTGGCTGAGGATCGCATAGTCGAACGCCTGGTCGGGATAGATGGCGAGATCGCTGTCGGCGTCACCCTGGATCACCGAAAGGCCGCGCGATACGCAGTTGGCCACCGAGGCGGAATCGATTTCCATGCCCCGCGCATCGCAGCCGCGCTCGTCGCGCAGCACGGCGAGCAGATCGCCATCGCCGCAGCCGACATCGAGCACGCGCGCGCCGGGGGCGACGTTGGCGGCGATGATCGCCAGATCTGGTCGAAGCGCGCTCATGGAGAAAGGAACCCTGCGATCACCCGGTCCAGTTCGGGCACGTCAAGCAGGAAGGAATCGTGCCCGAACGGCGCTGCCAGTTCGACGAAGCTGACCGGCGCGCCTGCCGCATTGAGCGCGTGGGCCAGCTTGCGCGATTCCGCCGTGGGATAAAGCCAGTCGGTATCGAAGGAGACGAGGCAGAACCGCGCCTTGCAGTCCTTGAAGGCGTCCGCCAGCCTGCCACCACATTCCTCCGCGAGGTCGAAGTACGACATGGCGCGGGTGATGTAGAGATAGCTGTTCGCATCGAACCGCCCGGTGAAGCTCTCGCCCTGGTAGCGCAGGTAGCTCTCCACCTGGAAATCGGCGTCGAAGCCGAAGCTTTTGGCCTCCCGGTCCTGCAGGCGGCGACCGAACTTCTCGCTGAGCGTGGCTTCCGACAGATAGGTGATATGCGCCGCCATCCGCGCAACGGACAGGCCCGCATCGGGGGCCTTGCCCGTGCCGTAATAGGCGCCTTGCTGCCAGTTCGGGTCAGCCATGACGGCCTGCCGGCCAACTTCCTGAAAAGCGATGTTCTGTGCCGGCATTTCGCCAGTGGCGGCAATGGCCATGACGCGGTCAGCCCGTTCGGGCCAGTTGGCAGCCAGGCTGAGCGCCTGCATCCCGCCCATCGACCCGCCGACCACGGCGTGCAGCCGGTCGATACCCAGCGCATCCAGCAGCGCAAGGTGTGCCCGCACCATGTCGCGAATGGTAATGACGGGAAAGCGCATGCCCCACGGCTGGCCATCCGGGTGGATGCTCGAGGGTCCGGACGTGCCCATGCACGAGCCGAGGACATTGGGACAGACAACGAAGAACCGGTCCGTATCGATCGGCTTTCCCGGTCCGACCATGCGGTCCCACCAGCCGGGTTTGCCGGTGATCGGGTGCGGGCTCGCCACGTGCTGGTCGCCGGTGGTCGCGTGGCAGATCAGCACCGCATTGCTGCGGCTGTCGTTCAGCGCGCCATAGGTTTCGTAGGCAATGCGCACGCCTTCGAGCCGCTGCCCGCAATCGAGCGGCAGCGGTTCGGCAAGGTCCAGCACGGTGCTGGCAGTGACAAGCGCGGCAGTGGCCATTGCGCGGGGACTTGGGGGCATGGGCCTGTACTGTCAATGGGCTGGCAATCGCGCGCCATGATGCTAAGGCCCCGGCCATCATGAGCGGACCCAAACCCAAGAGCTGGATCGAGGCTATCCACGCCTATGTTCCGGGCAAGAGCGCCGGCGCGGACGGGCGCCCGCTGATCAAGCTTTCAGCCAACGAAAACCCGCTGGGCACCTCGCCTGCCGCGCTCGCCGCGCGTGCCGCTGCGGCCGAGCCGAGCCGCTATCCCGATCCCGACAGCAAGGCGCTGCGCGCCGCCATTGCCGAAGTGCATGGCCTGGACCCGGCGCTGGTCGTCATGGGCACCGGCTCGGATGAACTGCTGCACCTTGCCGCCCAGGGCTATGCCGGGCCGGGTGACGAGGTGCTGTTTTCGCGCTTCAGCTTTTCGGTCTACGATATTGCCGCGCGACGCTGCGGGGCGACCCCGGTGGAAGCGCCGGATGCCGATTTCGGCACCGATGTCGATGCCCTGCTGGCTCTGGTGAGCGAGCGCACCCGCGTGGTCTTCCTTGCCAATCCCAACAATCCGACCGGTTCCTACCTGCCCCGGGCGGAACTGGCGCGGCTGCATGCCGGGCTGCCGCAGGATGTCCTGCTGGTGGTCGACCAGGCCTATGCCGAATATGTCGGCCCTGCCGACGATGATGGCGGGCTCGATCTGGCCGCCGCGCACGATAATGTGCTGGTGACGCGCACCTTCTCCAAGATCTATGGTCTGGCCGGGGAACGGGTCGGCTGGGGAACGGGCGCAAGCGCCATTGTCGATACGCTCAACCGCATCCGCGGGCCATTCAACGTCACCAACAGCGCGCAGGCCATGGCGCTGGCAGCGGTGCAGGACCGCCAATTCGTCGACGATGCGCGCGATCACAACGCCCGCGAACGCGCCCGCTTCGTCGCCCGGCTGGAAGCCCTGGGCAACCACGGACTGCGTCCGCTGCCCAGCGAAGCCAATTTCGTGCTGATCCTGTTCTCCGGCAAGCTGACGGCGGAGGCCGCCTACAACGGCCTGGCGGATCGCGGCTACATCACGCGTTGGCTGCCGGGGCAAGGCCTGCCGCAGGGCCTGCGCATCACCATCGGCACGGCCGAACAGATGGACGAGATTGCCGCCCACCTGCGCGACATGGCCGAGGCTGTACGATGAGCTTCCAGCGTGTCGCCATCATCGGCCTGGGCCTGCTGGGCGGATCGACCGGCCTTGCCGTGGCCGAGCACCTCCCCGGCATTGCGACCGCCGGCTATGACGCCGATCCGGAGACTCGCAGGCGGGCGGGAGAGCGCGGGCTTGTCGGCACGGTCTGCGACAGCGCGGCCGATGCCGTGCGCGATGCCGATCTGGTGATCTTCTGCGTGCCCGTCGGCGCGATGAGCGCCGCCGCCGCCGAGATTGCCGGCGCGCTCAAGCCCGGCGCAGTGGTCAGCGATGTCGGCTCCTCCAAGGAGAGCGTGGCCAAGGCCCTTGCCGAGGCGCTGCCCGGTGCGGCGATCATCCCCGCGCACCCCGTGGCTGGTACCGAGAACTCCGGCCCCGACGCCGGTTTCGCCAGCCTGTTCCGCAACCGCTGGTGCATCGTCACCCCGCCTGAGGGCGCGGAGCCGGAGCACGTTACTGCCGTCTCCGATTTCTGGACCGCACTCGGCGCCAATGTAGAGGTGATGACGCCTCAGCACCATGACCTCGTGCTCGCCGTCACCAGCCACCTGCCGCACCTGATCGCCTATACCATCGTCGGCACGGCGAGCGACCTTGAGGGCGTGACGCAGAGCGAGGTGATCAAGTATTCCGCCGGCGGCTTTCGCGACTTCACCCGCATTGCCGCCAGCGACCCGACGATGTGGCGCGACGTTTTCCTTTCCAACAAGGATGCGGTTCTGGAAATGCTCCAGCGTTTCACCGAAGACCTGACCGCGCTGCAACGCGCCATCCGCGTTGGCGATGGCCAGCAGCTGTTCGATCACTTCACCCGCACCCGCGCGATCCGCCGCTCGATCATCGAGCAGGGTCAGGATGACGCCCGGCCCGACTTTGGACGTTCAGACCACAACGGCGGCTAAAGGAGCCCGAGATGAACTACGCTGTCTGGATTGCGCTTGCCGTCGTCTTCATCGCCGTGATCCCGCCGATCATCAAATCGGCCCGCAACAGCCGCAAGGATTCCGGCACGACCGATGCGGGATCGGGTTCCGGCAGCGATTCATCCTGCGATACCGGTTCGGACGGAGGTGACTGCGGCGGGGATTAAGCCCGCCCCAGGTCTCCCTTGCCCACGGTTCCGCTCGCCATTTCGAGCATCTTGTCGAGGCTCTTCTTGGCGCGCAGGCGCAGGCCTTCCTCGATCTCGATGCGCGGGCTCAGGTCGCGCAGGGCAAGATAGAGCTTCTCCAGCGTATTGAGCGCCATGTAAGGGCAGATGTTGCAGTTGCAGTTGCCGTCCGCCCCGGGCGCACCGATGAAGGTCTTGTTCGGCAGCGCCTTTTCCATCTGGTGGATGATGTGCGGCTCGGTCGCGACGATCAGTTTGTCGCCCGGCATGGTCTTGGCATATTGCAGGATACCGCTGGTCGAGCCGACGTAATCGGCATGATCGACGATATGCGGCGGGCATTCAGGGTGCGCGGCGATCGGCGCATCGGGATGCTGCGCCTTGAGCTTGAGCAGTTCCGTCTCGCTGAATGCCTCGTGGACGATGCACACGCCCGGCCACAGCAGCATGTCGCGCCCGAACTTGCGGTTGAGATAGCCACCAAGGTGGCGGTCGGGCCCGAAGATGATCTTCTGCTCCGGCGGGATCTGGGCCAGGATCGTTTCGGCGCTGGAGCTGGTGACGATCACGTCGGACAGCGCCTTAACCTCGGTCGAGCAGTTGATGTAGGTCAGCGCGATGTGATCGGGGTGCGCCTCGCGGAAAGCCTTGAACTTTTCCGGCGGGCAGGCGTCTTCCAGGCTGCATCCGGCGTTGAGGTCCGGCAGGACGACGATCTTGTCCGGGCTGAGGATCTTGGCCGTATCGGCCATGAACTTCACGCCGCAGAAGGCGATGACATCGGCATCGGATTCGGCCGCCTTGCGCGAAAGTTCCAGGCTGTCGCCCACGAAGTCCGCGAGGTCCTGAATCTCCGGCTTCTGGTAGTAATGCGCCAGGATCACCGCGTTGCGCTCCTTGCGCAGGCGATCGATCTCGGCACGGATGTCGAGGCCGGTGAGATTGGTGGTCTGGGCAGTCATTCGCGTACGTCCCCTGCAGGTGGTGCAGGGGGCAGATAGGGATTATCGGCCAGCGAATCTATCCCCCGGCGATATCGGACGCGATGCGCTGGAACATCGGGCTGACAGCCGCCACCTCGATCAGCACATGAGCCATGGCAACGATGGCGCCAACCGTGGCCGTCGCCGGGTGGACCCGGCCGATCGTGCGCCGGTCATGCAGGGCGATCATGCCCACGAAGACCAGCTGGATCACCATGATCGCCCATTCGCCCCAGCCGATCATCATCGGCATCGGCAGCACGCGGCCAAAGGCCGGCTCGGTGAGTAGGATCAGCGAACCGGTCATCAGGCGGCGGTGATAATCGGTCTGCGTGCGCCGGGTGATCGCGGCAAAGACCAGCCCGCCGAAGACCACGGCACCCACCTGGGTCAGGGCGAGGAAATAGGGCTCGGTGAAAAAGGGCGGCAGGAAACCGCCGCGGATCGCCGCGATGCCGGCGAATGACATGGTGCCGACCACAGCCACGGTGAGATAGGCCCCCAGCCACCCGAGCCGACGATGCTGCGCAAGGTTGCCATGCGTGGCGAGCCGCGCCTGAACCACGTGCAAGGCCAGCCAGGCCACCATGACCACCGCGTGCACGTGCGGCCAGACAAGGCTGTAACTGTAAGCCGCCCTGCCAAGCACGGCATTGAGCATGAAGGCCGCAATGATGAACAGCGACAGGATCGTTGCGAAGCGCGCGAAATAGGCGGAATCGGCGGATTGCCCCGCCTTCGGGCTTGCTGTGGTAGCCATGTTCTTCCCCTGCTCTTCTACGTGTTTGTACGAACGCTATCGCACTTAACACTTGTAACCAAGCAAGAGTTCCATAGGCCCCGGTTATTGCTGCGAATTATTCTCCGGCGAAACGCACCTCGACCTTCACGTCGCCAAAGCCTGCTACCTGCAGGGGTATGGCCAGGTTCTGGCGCACGCCCTGCCGGGCACTTTCGCGGGCAAGGCCCATCAGCACCGTATTGCCGGCCTCCTCAGCTGCCAGCTTTTCGGCAACGACGGTATTGTCGCGCGTCAGCTTGGCCTGCGCCTCGCGCGTGATCCACACGCCCTCGCGCAGGTATTGCGCGCGGCCTTCGTCAAGGTTCGGGCGAGACAGTTCCAGCGGCGGCAGCGTGACCGACAGGCTGCGCTGCTCCTCGTTCCAGCGCATGGCCGAAGCATCGAGCTTCGCCAGGTCGAGCGTATAGTCCACCCGCGCAGGAATGACGGCAACCTGGCGGCTTTTCAGCACGCCCATCAGCCGCTCGTCCTCGGACGTAACCACCGGCGAGAGCTGGGCGGAGAACACCGTCAGGCGGTTCTGCTTTTCGAAAGCATGGAGGCTGATCGCCAGGGGATCGCCTTGCTTCTCGGGCGCGAAACGCTGCCAGACCTGCTGCCCGGCCAGGGCGATGATCGCCCCGAACACCAGCCAGAATGCCGTTTGCCGCCGCGGCGGGACGGTTGCCGGGCTCAATCGAGGAGCGACCATGTTTCCTCCACGCGCGACACGCGCCCCCGTTGTTCAAGGTCAATCAGGTGCGCCAGGACCGATCGGCCTGCCGCGCCCCACAGCCGTTCATCGACGCCCTTGTACATCCGCGGAACCATGGCGGCGATTTGCTGCACCCCTTCTTCCAGCAGGCGCAGGATCTGCCGCTCACGCTGGCGGCGATGGCCGATCATGCCGCGCACCAGCTGGCGCGGCTTTTCCACCGCCTCGCCATGGGCGGGATAATAGACGCGGTCTTCACGGTCATAGAGCTTTTCGAGGCTCGCCATATAGGCCGCCATGTCGCCATCGGGCGGCGCGACGACCGAAGTGGACCAGCCCATGACGTGATCGCCGGTGAACAGCGCGCCGCTTTCCTCAAGCGCGAAACACAGGTGGTTGGAGGTGTGCCCCGGGGTGGCGACGGCTACCAGCGTCCAGTCCGGCCCGCTTACCTTCTCGCCATCACGCAGCACGCGGGTGGGCCGGTATTCGGTATCGAAGGCGGCGTCGGCGCGCGGGCCATCATCGTCATAGGCCAGCGGCGCGCAACCGATGATCGGGGCTCCCGTGGCAAGCGCTAGCGGCGCGGCGGCGGGCGAGTGATCGCGGTGGGTATGGGTGCAGCAGATGGCCAGAACCTTTGCCTCGCCAATCGCATCGAGCAGCGCGCCGATGTGTTCGGGCTCGTCCGGGCCGGGATCGATCACCGCCACGCCTTCGCCGTGCCCGACAATGTAGGTCTGGGTTCCGGTGTAGGTATAGGGCGAGGGATTGGGCGCCAGCACGCGCCGCACCAGCGGTTCGATCTGCTGGGACAATCCGGTGGGCCAGGGACGGGCGGGCATCTGCATGGGATGCGATATGGATATTCACAGGCGGCCTGTCGAGCGGCTAGGCTGCCTGCGGGAGGATCCGATGGCCGATGAACCGCTGATACTGGTGCTGGACGAAGGTACGACTTCGACCCGGGCAATGCTGTTCACCCCGGCGGGCAAGGTTGCCGCCGTGGCCCAACAGGAACTGACCCAGCACTATCCGCAGCCCGGCTGGGTGGAGCATGACGCTGCCGAAATCTGGGACAAGACGCTTGCCTGCGCCCGCCGCGCGATTGCCGATGCCGGTGGCGTCGGACGGGTGGCGGCGATCGGCATCGCCAACCAGCGCGAAACCGTGGTTGCCTGGGACAAGGCGAGCGGCAAACCGCTGAGCCGCGCGCTTGTCTGGCAGGATCGCCGCACGGCGGATGACTGCGCCAGGTTAAAGGCGCAGGGCTTTGAAAGCGATGTCCAGGCGAAGACCGGCCTGCTGCTCGATCCCTATTTCAGCGCTACCAAGGCAGCCTGGCTGATCCGGCACCGCGAGGCGGTGGCAGGGGCGGCAGCAGCCGGCCGGCTTGCCCTTGGCACCATCGAATCCTGGCTGGCATTCAAGCTTACCGGCGGACTGCACGTCAGCGATGCGTCGAACGCCAGCCGCACCCAGCTTCTGCCGCTGGATGCCCCGCAGTGGGATGCCGGCCTGTGCGACCTGTTCGGGGTGCCCCTCCACGCACTTGGCGAGGTGACCGACTGCTGCGGCCTGTTCGAAAAGACATTGCCCGAATGGTTCGGGGCCGCGATCCCGCTTACGGGCATGATCGGCGACCAGCAATCGGCCACCATCGGGCAGGGCTGCCTCTCCCCCGGCGATGTCAAGGCGACCTACGGCACGGGCGCATTCGTGCTTGCCAACATGGGCGCACGCCTGCCGCGATCGGCGCATCGCCTGCTCGGCACGGTGCTTCTGCAGGCTGGCGGCCAGCGCTCCTATGCGCTCGAAGGCTCGGTCTTTGTCGCCGGCAGCCTGATCAAATGGCTGCGCGACGGGCTGGGCCTGATCGCCAGCGCCGCCGAGAGCGAGGAACTTGCCCGATCGGTCAGCGACAGCGCCGGGGTAGTGGTTGTGCCGGCGCTTTCGGGCCTCGGCGCGCCGCACTGGCGGCCAGAGGCGCGGGGCATCGTTACCGGGCTCAGCTTTTCATCGGGCAAGGCGCATATCGCCCGCGCCGCGCTTGAGGCCATGGCCGCGCAGACGCACGATCTTGCCCGCGCTTTCGCGGCAGACGGGGCCGCATGGCGACACCTGCGCATCGATGGCGGCATGAGCGCCAACGACTGGATGGCTCAGGACATCGCCGACCTGCTGGCGATCGAGGTGGAACGCCCGGACATGGTCGAAACGACGGCGCTGGGGGCGGCCATGCTGGCGGCGGTCGGCGCCGGGCTGTTCAGTTCGCTGGGAGATGCCGCAAAGTCCATGCGCGGCCCTGCTCAGCGGTTCTCCCCCGCCATGGACGAGGCGACGCGCGCCACGCGGACCAATGCCTGGGCGCAGGCCATTGCCGCCGTGTGATGCCGAGGGCGCCTAGCCGACGATCCCGCCCAGCCGATCGCGCAGGCGCCTGATCGCGGGCACCGGGCTGCTCTCGCGCTCGCGCCAGCCGGTCTCCAGCCGGGCCAGCCGGGCGTGGAAACGCTCGGTCGCGCCGATCAGTTCGCAGACCTGGGGCGAAAGCAGTGCCAGCCGTTCCGGATCGGCCGTGGGAAAATCGGTCTGCAGCCGGCCATAGCGCCGCAGCTGGAATTCGCTGATCTCGCCGCGGAAGAAGGCCCGGTGGTTCAGCAACCAGGCAATGGCATGCATCATCCGGGTGGTGGTGCGCAGCGCTTCGCAAGAAAGCGCGATCCTGCCTGCATCCTCTGGCCCGCGATCGCCGTGATCGGCAAAGCTGAACATGGCGCGCACTTCGTCCGAAAGGGCCAGGCCCTCGCAGTAAAGCGCCTCGATGATGCGCGGATTGATGTTCGCCGGGCTCGCCATGACTGGCACCTGCGATAGCGCCGGGATTCCGTCCGATTCAACAGGTCCGGCAGGACTTGCACAGGCCATTGTGGGACTGTGCCGGAACGGAACGGTTGTGAAATCATCGGAAATCGCCGGGAACAATTCCCGGAATCGGCAAAATCAGGCGATGATATCGGGCACAAGGTAATCCTCGATCAGCGCCATCTGGTCCTTCAGCTTGAGCTTGCGCTTCTTGAGGCGGGCGATTTGCAGCTGGTCGCTTGCCCCTGCGGCAGTCAATGCATCGATGGCGGCGTCAAGGTCGCGATGCTCGATCCTGAGCATTTCCAGCCGCTTGCGCATTTCCTCTTCGGTCATGCTGACAGTGTCCCTTATCATCGACTGCAAATTGCCTCCGGCCAGCGACCAACCGCCCGCCGCATGCGAAGGGCAATTACCCCAAAACCGGATCGGAACGCGCTTCGCAAGATAAACTTAATGTGCTTATCTGACAATCGCATCGCAGGCCCGCGCTGGCCACGAGTCGGTCGGGCTGGGCTGGGCCTGGGGTGGACCCCGTCATGTCGGGGGAGCAACCAAGGAGTATGCTCATGGAACAGCCGCATGTCAGCGCTTTGCAGCTCAAGAAGAAGGGTCTGGAAGACCGTATCGAACAGGAAATGAGCCGTCCTGCGCCTGATTTTGCCCAGATCCAGCTGCTCAAGAAGCGCAAGCTCCGCATCAAGGAAGAACTTGCGCATATCTGACGGAGCTGAACGTCCGGCCGGGCACCCTGCTCCGGCCGGAACCGTCGGCCCGGCACCACGGCCATCCGCACAGCCATCCGTTTGCATTGCTGCCGCTTTGCGCTAGCAGGGCCGCATGCTCAACGCGATTGCCGCCGCCCGGACCATCCTGACCCGCCTGCACGAGGTCATGGCGTCGCGCAATCCGGCGCAGGCAAAGCTCAACACCGTGGTGGAGGTAATCGGCGAAGGCCTCGATAGCGAGGTCTGCTCGATCTACCTGCTGCGCGAAGGCATGCTCGAACTGTTCGCCACCAAGGGGCTGGCGCAGGAGGCTGTCCACGTTACCCGGATGGCAATCGGCGAGGGCCTGGTGGGCACGATTGCCGGCAACGCCGATACGCTCAACCTTGCCGAGGCGACTGCACACCCGGACTTTTCCTATCGCCCGGAAACCGGCGAAGACAAGTTTCATTCCTTCGCCGGCGTTCCGATCGTCCACCGCGAACGCGCTGTTGGCGTGCTCTGCGTCCAGCACGTCGATCCGCGCCGCTACGAAGAGGTCGAGATCGAGGCGCTGCAGACCGTCGCCATGGTGCTGTCGGAGCTGATCTCCGGCGCCGGCCTGGTCGACGAGGAAGAAGCCTGGGCGCTTTCATCCGCCCAGTCCGGCCCGGCCCAGCTTCGCGGGCTGACGCTGGTCAAGGGGCTCGCGGCCGGACAGGCCGTGTTCCACCAGCCGCGCGTAACCATCGAACATACCGTTGCCGAAGACACCGAGGCCGAACGGCAGCGCGTCTACCTCGCCTTCGACAAGATGCGCGACCAGATCGAGCGCATGGCGGCACAGGCCGAATTCGGCGTGGGTGGAGAGCACGAGGAAGTCCTCGAAACCTACAAGATGTTCGCTTACGACGAAGGCTGGAAGCGGCGCATCAACGAGGCGATCGACTCTGGCCTCACTGCCGAGGCCGCGATCGAGCGCGTCCAGCAGCACACCCGCATGCGGATGCGCCAGATCGACGATCCGCTTCTGGCCGACCGCATGCATGACCTGGAAGACCTGGCGAACCGCCTGATGCGGATCGTCTCCGGTCAGCTGGGCACCGCCGCCGCCAAGGGCCTGCGGCAGGACGCGATCCTTATTGCCCGCAACCTCGGCCCGGCCGAGCTTCTGGAATACGACAAGCGCCGGCTGAAGGGCGTGATCCTTGAAGAAGGATCGCTTACCGCGCACGTCGTCATCGTTGCGCGCGCGATGGGCGTGCCGGTGCTCGGACGCGTTTCCAGCCTGCGCGGCGTTGTCCGAGAAGGCGACCTGCTGCTGCTTGATGCGGACAACGCGGCGGCCACCGTCCGCCCCACCCCGGCGATGGAGGACGTGTTCAACGCCCGTTTTGCCCGCAACCGTGAAAAGCAGGCAGCCTGGGCGGCGCTACGCGATGTCGAACCGCGCACCAAGGATGGTGAGCGCATCACCGTGATGATGAACGCCGGCCTGCGCGACGACATGCCGATGCTGGGCATGACGGGCGCCGACGGCATCGGCCTGTTCCGCACCGAGTTCCAGTTCCTCGTTTCCGCCACCCTGCCCGCTCGCGATCGCCAGACGCGCCTCTACCGCGACGTGCTGGACGCGGCCGGCAACAAGCCGGTGGTGTTCCGCACTGTCGACATCGGCGGCGACAAAGTCCTGCCCTACCTGCGCCATGACGACGGCGAAGGAGAGGAAAACCCGGCGATGGGCTGGCGCGCGCTGCGCGTGGCGCTGGAACGCGAAGGCCTGCTCAAGGCCCAGGCCCGCGCCCTGCTCGAGGCGTCTGCCGGGCGCACCCTTCACGTCATGTTCCCCATGGTTTCCGAACCCTGGGAATTCGATGCCGCCAAGGCCGTGTTCGATGCCCAGCTGAAGTGGCTCAAGGGGCAGAAGAAGATGCTGCCCGAAGCAATCCGGTATGGCGCCATGCTGGAAGTGCCCGCGCTTGCCGAGATGCTGGACGTGCTGGCGCCGAAGCTGTCGTTCCTGTCGATCGGCACCAACGATCTCACCCAGTTCCTGTTCGCCGCAGACCGGGCCAATCCGAAGCTGGCCGAGCGCTACGACTGGGTCAGCCCGTCGATCCTGCGCTTCATCCGCCGAGTGCTGAAGGGCGTGGAAGGCCACAATGTCAACGTCGCCGTCTGCGGCGAGATGGGCGGGCGCAGGCTGGAAGCCCTCGCCCTGATCGGCGTGGGCGTGCGGCGCCTGTCGATCACCCCGGCTTCGGTCGGCCCGATAAAGGAGCTGCTTACCCGCGTCGACACCCGCGAAATCGGCGAGGCCATGAACGGCTGGCTGGAAAATCCGCCACCGAGCATGCGTGAAGCCCTGATGCAGTGGGCAGCAGAGCGAGGCATAGACTGCGACTGACCGTGACCCTGCCGCGCCTCGTCGCGCCATGACCTCGTGACACAGGATCGTAACATGGTTTTGCTTGACAAGCGCCGGGTCCAGACCATGTTTGCCGCCACTTTGGTCGCAACTCTTTACAAATCGGTGCTGAATGTCTGAGCAGGAAGCCGAGCAGCCGCAATTGCCGCTCGTCGGGGTGGGTCCACGCCTCAAGGCCGCGCGCGAAGCAGCCGGCATTTCACGCACCGCGCTGGCGCAGCGCACGCGCATTGCCGAACGGCTTGTCGCCCTGATCGAGGCGGGGGACTGGGATGCCCTGCCATCGCGCACCTATGCCACGGGCTTTACCCGGTCCTATGCCCGCGCCGTGGGCCTGAACGAGGCCGAAATCGTGTCCGGTGTGCGGCGGGAACTGGGGCTTGCCGATACGGTCAGCCAGCGCCCCAGCGCCGCTGCCCTTGAGCCGGGCGACCCCGCCCGCGTGCCGTCTGCGCGCTTTGCCTGGTGGCTGGCGCTGCTGGCGCTCGTGATTGCCATTGCGGGCTTCTTTGCCTGGCGCTCGCTCTATTCCCCCGCGCTGACCCTCCCGCTTGCCGAAGAAAGCGCCAGCGCGGAACCCGTCATCACCACCGAGGCGACAGCGCCGATTGCCGGTTCGAGCTTCGCCCCTGAGGCAAGTTTTGCCCCTACTGAGAGCGCCGAGCAGACCGATGCTCCGCCGCCGGCCCGCCCCGCCCAGCGCGAGACGGAGCGTCGACGCCAGCAGGCACCGGCAGCACCGGCACGGCAGACTCCCGCTCCCGCAGAAGCTGCTGCGCAACCTGCCGCGCCGGCCACACCTTCCACCGTTTCGAATTGACCTGCTCTCGACACGAAGTCCTTGCAGGGGTTAGGAACCCCTTCGATTTTTACTATCCTTAGGGAGCGCGTTCGCTGCGATGAACACCCTGTCCGTTTGGAAACGCCCGGGCACCGCCCTGCTTGCCCTGGCCGTGGCGCTGAGCGCAACCTCGGCCCCGGCGCAGAAGGCAAATACCGCGTTGGTTACCGCGGAGACGCGGATCAAGAAGCTCGAGGCTGAGGTAAAGGCTTTGCAGCGCCAGGTGTTCCCTGGCGGTGACGGAAAATATTTCCCGCCCGAAATCGACAAGGCCGCAACCGGCACCACGCCTGCCGCAGGAACCCCGGCAACCACCCCGGTAACCGACCTGCTGACGCGCATGGACGCAGTGGAAGCGCAGCTTTCGCGCATTACCGCGCAGAACGAGGAAAACGGCAACCGCATCGCCCAGCTTGAAGCGAAGCTGGCGGCCCTGTCACCCGCACCGGCGACACCTGCTGCCGCTCCTTCCGGCACGGCACCCGCCCCGGTCACTCCCGCCAGCACGGCGGCGACCAGCGCGGCCACCGCAGCGGCAGCGCCTGCTGTAGTGACCCCGGCTGCAACAGGTCCGGCCACGAACACGGCCGCAGCCGCACCGGCAACCAGCTTCCCCACGCCTGCCCCGGTAACCCTGACGGGCACGCGGTCCACCGCCACGCCATCCAAGCCGGCGGCCGCCGCGCCCGCGCCTGCCGCGGCGAAGCCAGTCGCGCCGTCTGCCCAGCGCGTTGCTGCGGTCAAGGCGATCGAAAAGCCCAAGAGCGACGATGCGGGCGAGGACGACTATTCCTATGGCTATCGCTTGTGGGAAGCGAAGTTCTATCCCGAAGCGCAGCAGCAGCTGCAGCTGTTCATTACCAAGTATCCGCGCCACATGCGGATCAGCTATGCCCGCAACCTGCTGGGCCGCGCCTTTCTTGACGAGAACAAGCCGCGCGAAGCGGCGCAGTGGTTCCTCAAGAACTACCAGGCCGACAAGAAGGGCGCTCGCGCGGCGGACAGCCTGCTTTACCTTGCCGAGTCGATGCGCCAGCTCAAGGACACGAACCGCGCCTGCATCGCGCTTGCCGAATTTGGCGACACCTTCGGCGCCGAAGCGACTGGCCGCCTGAAGAGCCAGTACGAGGCGACGAAGCGCGGTGTTAAGTGCAATTGACATCGCGCTGATCGAGCGCTTCCGCAAGGCGCTTACCGCCTTGTGGCCTGGTGATGGCAGGATCGGACTTGCCGTATCGGGCGGGCCCGACAGCCTGGCCATGCTCCTCCTCGCCGCAAGGGCATTTCCGGACCGGATCGAGGCAGCAACCGTCGATCATGGCCTTCGTCCCGAAAGCGCGGCAGAGGCGGCAATGGTGGCGCGGGCCTGCGAAAGCCTGGGCATTGCCCACGAGACGCTGGCTGTCGCGGTAGAGCCGGGCAACATCCAGGCAGAGGCCCGCAACGCTCGCTACGGCGCGCTCGCCGCGTGGATCGAGCGCCGCGGCCTCTCGGCACTGGCCACCGCCCACCACGCCGATGACCAGGCGGAAACGCTGCTGCTGCGGCTCAACCGGGGCAGCGGGGTTGCCGGACTGGCTGGCGTGCGCCCGCTTGGCCGGGTGCCGGGAACCGCCATCCCGCTTCTGCGCCCCTTGCTCGACTGGCGCCGTGCAGAACTCGCGGGGGTGGTCGCGGGATCAGGGCTGCAAGCGGTGCAGGATCCGTCGAACGCCGACCCCCGGTTCGACCGGGCGCGTCTGCGGCTCGCCCTTGCAGAGGTCGATTGGCTGGACGTGCCGGCGCTTGCCAGCAGCGCCGCCAACCTTGCCGATGCCGATGTGGCCCTGGCCTGGGCCGCCGCGCGCGAATGGGAGGAATGCGTCAGCAAGGCGCCGATGGGCCTTGCCTATCGCCCCAGGGCGCCGCGGGCCATTGCCCTGCGCGTCATTTCGCAAATCGTGCGCGAACTGGATGGCGAGGAGCCGCGCGGATCGGCCGTCGCCCGCCTGTTCGACAGCCTGATCGCGCGGCAACCCGCTTCCATCGGCAAGCTGGTTGCCCGCGCGGGTTCGGACGGCTGGACCTTCATGAAGGCCCCCGCCCGCCGCGCCTGAGGCGGATTCAGCTTTCGGTGAGCGATTGCCCGACGCCGGTCTGCTTGCCGCGGGTGATGTAGACCTTGTCCCCCACCGAGGCGAGCGCGAAAAGCTTTTGGGCGAACGGCGTCGGCACGCCCACGCAGCCGTGGCTGGCATAGCCATTTTCCACCTTCGTGCCGTGGATCGCCACGCCATCGTCGGTGATGTTCATCGTGAATGGCATCGGCGCATTGTCGTAAGTGCGCGAGAAGTGCTGCGCCTTCTTCCACTTGATCGGGAAGACGCCGAGCGGGGTGGGCTTATCCTCGGTGCCGAGCAGGACGGCGGTTGCGGCGATCTCGTAGCCATTGCGGAACACCGATAGCACGCGGGCCTCAAGGTCCACCGTGATCACGAGCGGCCCGGCAGGAACACCTGCCTCGTCCCAGTGCCATTCGCCATACTTGATCGGTCCGCTGATCGGCAGCACGCGCTTGATGACGAAGCGTTCATCGCGCGGCGGCGGCGCGGGCTGGGGCTTTGCCCCCGCGACCTTGGCCGGTGCCGCCGGTGCCGGGGGTTCGACATGGAGCAGGGCTGCGCCTGCCAGCACAATCCCCCCGACCGACGCCACCAGCGCGGTCCAACCTTTTGCCCCAAGACCCGTCATAACCAGTCCATGTTCAATGACCCGAGGCATGGATTGAGCAGTTCCGCGCGCCAATCCAGCCCCATTCCCGAGCCGTCCTTTTACGGGACCACTCGTGGCGATCCGGTTAACTGCCGCAGCAGGCTTGCCAGAGTGCGCCTCTGCTGGCACCGGGCAGCCCGGCGAAGATGTAAGGAATGTTGCGTGCAATTCAGTCTGCAGGTCGGGGCGCGCGATTTCTGGGAAGCCGCACGGGCCGACATCGCCGCTGCCCGACGCCGGGTGCTTATCCAGGCGATGACGTTCGAAGGTGATTCCGCAGGGCTTGGCGTGGCAGAGGCGATCTGCGCCTCACCGGCAAGCGAGCGCCGCGTGCTGGTGGACGATTACTCGCGGCACGTGATCAACGACCGTTTCCTGGCTCTGTCTTCCGATCCGGAACTGGCGGCAGAGGCCCGGGCGACCTGGGACATGTTCGATGCGATCTGCGCTTCGGGTGCGGCGCTGCGGATCACCAACCCGGTCGGCGGCAATCCGTTGAACTACCCGCTGCGCAACCACCGCAAGCTGCTGGTGATGGACGATGCCGTGTGGATCGGCGGCATCAACTTTTCCGAACACAATTTTGCCTGGCACGACATGATGCTGCGGATCGAGAATGCTGAGGTGGCAGACTGGTTCGCGGGCGAGTTCGACAAGGACTGGAGGGGCAAGCCCTCGCTCGCCAGCACTGAGTTCGAAGGCCTGTCGCTGCACGGGCTGGACGGGGCAAACAATGCCGAGGGCTCGCTGCCGCTGATCGACCTGTTCGAAAACGCGCGCCACTCGATCGAGGTCATCAGCGCCTATCCGACATTCCCTTTCGTCAGCGCAATGGCCCGTGCGGCGCGGCGCGGTGTCGAGACGACGATCTACACGCCGCGTCCGAACAACAAGCCGATCATCCGCGATTACCTGACCGGCGTTGCCCGGCGCAGCGGCATTGCCCTGCGCCTTCTGCCCGAGATGACGCACGTGAAAGCCGTGCTGATCGACGGGGAGGCTGTCGTGGTCGGTTCAAGCAATTTCGATTTCGTCGCCTATCGCGCCAATTCCGAATATTTCGCCGTACTGAAACGGCCCGAAATCATAGCCGATTTCGAAACGCGGCTGTTCGCACCGGCCCGCAGCCAGTCAACCGAACCGGCCGGTGACGATCATTCACCATGGCGCAGCCTGCGCGCCCGCGTCTCGCTTGGGCTTGCCGATATCCTGCTGCACGGGCTTTCCCACCCGGTGCGTATCGGCGAGTGGCGCAGGCCCTGATCCTAGCGGGGGAGAGCGGCTGCGGCGCGGGCGGCAGCTTCGATCTTCGCGACATCGGGCGTGCCCTTGGGCACCATCCACGATCCACCGACGCACAGCACTGCGTCGAGCGCCAGCCAGCTTGCCGCGCTGTCCTGGGTGATCCCGCCCGTGGGGCAGAACCTGGCCATGCCGAAAGGCGCGGCAATTGCCGAAAGCGCCTTGATCCCGCCCGATGCCTCGGCCGGGAAGAACTTGAACCGCGTCAGGCCAAGGTCCAGCCCCAGCATGATATCGCTGGCATTGGCCGTGCCCGGCAGGAACGGCACGCCGACATCGACAGCCGCCTTGCCCAGCGCCGGGGTAAGACCCGGCGAAACAATGAATTCCGCCCCCGCTTCCAGCGCGGCATCCAGTTCACGCGGATTGAGCACCGTGCCGGCACCGACGACAGCCCCCGGCACCTGCTTCATTTCCCGGATCACATCGAGTGCGCAGGGGGTGCGCAGGGTCACTTCCAGCGCGGGCAGGCCACCTGCGACGAGGGCCTGGGCGATCGGCACCGCATGGGCAACCTCCTCTATCACCAGAACCGGGATGACGGGCGCAAGGCGCATGACCTCTTCGGGATTGCTCACTCTGGATGCTCCTGGGCATAGGCCGCAGCGGCGCCGAATAGGCCCGGCTGCGGATGGGTGATCAACTTGATCGGGATCGATTCCATGCGGGCGCGGTAACGTCCCTTGTCGCAGAACCGGGAGTGGAAGGCGCTGCCGGCCAGGTGGCCGCGCATGCGGTTTGTCAGGCCGCCGGTCAGCACCACGCCAAGCGAACCGTGCGCCAGCGAAAGATCGCCAACCGCCGCACCGTAGGAAGCGAGGAAGGTGGCGAGTGCATCATCGAGCAGCTGCTCCCCGCCAGCCAGCGCGGCGGCCCAGAGATCGGCATCGCTGCGAGCCTCGTCCGGGTTGAAAGTGCGGACAATTTCGCCAAGCCCCGGCCCGGAGACCACGCGCTCGATCGAAGTGCGGCCATGGCTCGCAGAAATCCCGGCGCAGACGGCCGCCTCACGCGCATCGAGCGGGGCAAAGTGGATATGCGAACCCTCGGTCTCGAGCACGGCGACCCCTTTGGCGAGACGTTGCAGCACGGCAACGCCAAGCCCGGTTCCCGGCCCGATTACCGAGATGGCACCACGCCCGGGCAGCGGCAGATCCGGTCCGCACAGGTGGGCAAGGTGCTCCGCCGGCAGGGCATGGGCCGCGTGCGCCATCGCCCCGAAATCGTTGAGCAGCAGGAAGTGCTCCAGCCCCGCTTCCGCGGCCAGTGTTGCCGGATCGACGACCCAGTGCGAGTTGACGAAGCGCACCGGTCCGCCGGTGACCGGCCCGGCGAGCCCGAACACGGCGCGGTCCAGCCGCTCACCGGTCCTTTCTGCATATTCCGCGCAGGCCGGGCCGATGCCTGCGAACTCTGCAGCCTTGAACACCAGCGGTTCCGACAGCGAGAGTACCCGCCCGCCGCCAATCTCGGCAGGGGCGAAGCGGGCATGGGTGCCGCCGATATCGCCAACCAGAATGCGCATCGCCTAGAGGCCCGCGGCCGCAAGGACCGGCGAGGCGCCGCGCTCGGCACTGTCGGCCGAAGCCCGGTAAAGCGCGAACAGTTCGCGGCCCATGCCGGTCTCGGGCGCGGGTGGCGGGGAAGGCTGGCGCGCGGAGAGGTCGGCGCTCGTCTCCAGCACCCCGGACGCCGCGCAGAGCCGCACCAAGTCGCCATCGCGCAACAGGGCGAGCGGCCCGCCATCGAGCGCTTCAGGCGTCACGTGGATGGCGGCCGGAACCTTGCCCGAGGCACCCGACATCCGCCCGTCGGTAACCAGCGCCACCTTGAAGCCCTTGTCCTGCAAGACGCCAAGGGGCGGCGTCAGCTTGTGCAGCTCTGGCATGCCATTGGCGCGCGGACCCTGGAAGCGGACGACAACGATCACGTCGCGATCCAGTTCGCCTGCCTTGAACGCGGCCTGTACCGCCTCCTGGCTGTCGAACACGCGGGCGGGTGCCTCGATCGTCCAGCGGGCCGGGTCGACCGCGCTGGTCTTGAAAATGCCGCGACCAAGGCTGCCGGCAACCAGCCGCATGCCCCCGTCGCTGCGGAACGGAGCGGAGACCGGCCGCAAGATGGCATCGTCGCCGCTTTGCTCCGGCACGTCGCGCCAGGTCAGCGTTTCGCCTTCCAGCACCGGCTCGCGCGCATAGTCGGCCATGCCACCGGCGCTGACGGTCAGGATGTCACCATGGATCAGCCCGGCACCCAGCAGTTCGCGCACGACAAAGCCGATGCCGCCCGCTGCATGGAAGTGGTTCACGTCTGCCGCGCCATTAGGATAGACTTGGGCAATCAGCGGCACGGCGGCGGACAGTTCGTCAAGGTCCTGCCAGTCGATCAGCACGCCCGCAGCGCGGGCCATCGCGGGCAGGTGAATGGCATGGTTGGTCGATCCGCCGGTTGCCAGCAGGCCGACCGCCGCGTTCACCAGGGCCTTCTCGTCCACCACCTTGGCCATCGGGCGATAGTCCTCGCCCTTGCGGGTGATCGCGGCGAGGCGGTGGACTGCCGCCCGCGTGAGCGCCGAGCGCAGCGGCGTGCCGGGCGGCACGAAAGCCGAACAGGGCACGTGCAGCCCCATCAGCTCCATCATCATCTGGTTGGAATTCGCCGTGCCATAGAAGGTGCAGGTGCCGGGCGAATGATAGCTCGCCATCTCGCTCTTCAGCAGTTCCTCGCGGCTTGCCTTGCCTTCGGCATAGAGCTGGCGGACCTTCTGCTTTTCCTTGTTGCCAATGCCGGTGGGCATCGGGCCGCCGGGCACGAACACCGCCGGCAGGTGGCCAAAGCGCAGCGCGCCCATGACCAGTCCGGGCACGATCTTGTCGCAGATGCCCAGCAGCGCGACGCCATCGAACATCGCATGACTGAGCGCGATGGCCGCCCCCTGGGCAATGGCATCGCGGCTGAACAGCGAAAGCTCCATCCCGGCAAAGCCCTGGGTCACTCCGTCGCACATCGCCGGCACGCCGCCCGCCACCTGCGCCGTCGCGCCGACTTCGCGGGCGTAAAGCTTCATCGCCTCGGGATAGCGGCCATAGGGCTGGTGCGCCGAAAGCATGTCGTTGTAGGCGGTGACGATGCCCAGGTTGGCCGCCTGGGTGAAGGCGATGGTCGGCTGGTCCTGCTCCGCCCCGGCAAAGCCATGGGCCAGGTTCGAGCAACCGAGGAACGAGCGGTTGCCGTGGGCGTCCGCCTCGCGCTCCATCTGGTCGAGATAGCGGCGGCGACTGTCCTTCGAACGTTCGATGGTGCGCTGGGTGACGCGTTCTACGGCGGGGTGCAGGCTGCTCATGTCGGTCACTCGTGCCAGGTTACGCCGTCGCGCTCGGCCAGCGCGATTGCGGCCGAGGGGCCCCACGAACCGGCGCTGTAGGGCTTGGGCACGATGCCGTGCTCGGCCCAGCCGGCGCGGATGGCATCGATCCAGTCCCACTGCGCCTCCACCTCGTCGCGGCGGACGAAGAGGGTCTGGTCGCCCTCGATCAGGTCGAGCAGCAGGCGCTCATAGGCGATGCGCTTGACCGGCCCGGCGAAGGCATCGGTCATGGCGATGTCCAGCGGCACGGGGCGCAGGCGGATGCCATCGCGGTCCAGCCCCGGCACCTTGGCCATCAGTTGCAGGGTGATGTTCTCTTCGGGCTGGATGCCGATGACCAGCTTGTTCGGCACGGTCTTCGCCGCCTTGCTGGCAAAGATCGAATGCGGCACGCGGCGGAACTGGACGACGATTTCGGTCACGCGTTCGGGCAGGCGCTTGCCGGTGCGCAGGTAGAATGGCACGCCCTTCCAGCGCCAGTTGTCGACATGGGCCTTGATGCCGACGAAGGTCTCGGTATCCGATTCCTTGCCCAGCTCATCGTCGTAGCCCGGCACCGGCTGCCCGGCGATGGCGCCGGCGCGGTACTGCCCGGTCACCGATTCATCGGCCCCGACCAGCCGCAGCGAACGCAGCACCTTCACCTTTTCATCGCGGATCGCGGTGGAATCGTAACTGGCAGGTGGCTCCATCGCCACCAGGGCCAGAAGCTGCAGCATATGGTTCTGCACCATGTCGCGCAGCGCGCCGGAACCATCGTAATAGCCCACCCGCGATTCCAGCCCCACCGTCTCGGCCACGGTGATCTGCACGTGGTCGATGTGCGCAGCGTTCCACAGCGGTTCGAACAGGATGTTGGCAAAGCGCAGCGCCAGCAGGTTCTGCACCGTTTCCTTGCCAAGGTAATGGTCGATGCGGAAGGTGCGGTCCTCGGGAAAGGCGCTGGCGACGGCATCGTTGATCTGGCGGCTGGAGGCGAGATCGGTGCCGAGAGGCTTTTCCAGCCCGATGCGTGTGCGCTCGCCCGCAAGGCCGCTGGCGGCAAGGCCGGCAATGGTCGGCTCGAACAGGTGCGGCGCAGTCGAAAGGAAAATTGCCAGTCCGCCCTGCACCGGCCCGACCTTTTCGGCCAGGGCCTGGAAACCGCCGGTGTCGGTGGCATCGAGCGGCTGGTAATGCAGGCGGTTGAGGAATTCCGCCATGTGCCCGCGCCGTTCGGCAGGAAGGAACTTCTCCAGCGCCTCGCGCGCGAACTGGCGGTAGCCGGCATCGTCGAGCTTCTGCCGCGCCGTGCCGACGATCCTGAGGTTCGGAGAAATCAGCCCGTCGGACCCAAGCGCGCACAAGGAAGGCAGCAGCATCCGCTGCGCGAGGTCTCCTGTCGCTCCGAACAGGAGCAGGCTGTCTGCGGTAAAGGACATTCGAAACTCCCGGGGAGGGACAGCGCGGTTACCATCGCGCAGGCGATCTGGCCAGACCGATTCCGGCCAATTCCGCAGCCTCGCAACGGAAATTGTCACGCTCCTAACAGGCTTTGTCAGCGGACAGGCAAAGCGCGCCCGCGCATTCCGGCAGCGATCCAACTGGTGGAATGATGAGGCTTTGAAAATGACTGCAATTTCCGCGAAGGCCTGCGCCGGTATCGCCGCCGGTCTCCTGGCCGGGGCCGCACTGCCGGCCCACGCACAAGGCACGCCGCCCACGCCTGCCCAGGCCGAAGCGCAATACCGCGCCCTCGCCGCCGATGAAGCGGCGAAAGCGGGCGACCCGGCCTTCGACTATGCCCTTGGCATTGCAGCGGCCGACAGCGGGCACTTCGGCGCGGCGATCATCGCCTTCCAGCGCGTGCTGGCCGTCCAGCCGAACCACGCACAGGCCCGCGCCGAGCTGGCTCGTGCCTATGCCATGGCCGGCGATATCGATACCGCCCGCGCCCAGTTTGCCACCGTGGTCGACGATCCCAGCCTGCCCGACCCGGTCCGCCAGCGCTTCACCGGCTTCGTCCGGCAGTTCGACAAGCAGATCAAGGGCGGCGGATCCGACCTGTCCGGCTTTGCCGAGGCATCGGTCGGGCATGACAGCAACATCAATGCGGCAACCGACCTTGCCGCCATCACCATCCCGCTGTTCGCCGCGCTTGGCCCGGGGACTCTGGGCGCCGGGGCACGGGCCAGCTCGGACGAATACTACGAATTGAGCTCGGGCCTCTCGGGCGTGGTCGGCGTGGGGCGGCAGGATCGCCTGTTTGCCAGCCTGCTGGGCAACTGGCGCGACAACTTCGATAGCCGCGCCTTCGACCAGGCAAGCCTGACCGGCACGGCAGGCTTTGCCCACACCTTTGCCAATCAGGATGTCGCCTCGATCTCGGGACAGGTGCAGAAGTTCTGGCTGGGCTATGCCGGATATCGCACCGCATGGGGTGCGATCGGGCAATACACGCACCGGCTGAGCGGCGGGCGCGCCCTTTCCTTCTCCGCCCAGTGGAACCGCTTCGACTACGACAGTGATCCGCTGCGCAGTTCGGACCGCTTCACGCTGGGCGTGGGGCTGGTGACAAAGACCTTCTCCGCCAGCCTGATCGGCGGGCACGAAGATACCCGGCAGCATGCCGGGGACCACAATTCCAACACCTTCGCCGGAGCCAGCCTTGGCGCCGAGGTGCCGGTGGCCAAGGGCCTTGCCGTCGTCGGCGGCGCAGCCTTCCAGTACAGCAAATACGACGCCGCAGATCCGCTGTTCCTCGTCAAACGAGAGGACAGCCGACTGGACCTTTCCGCCGGCCTCAAGGTCGCCGTGCTGCCCAGCCTCTTCGTGGTCCCCAAGGCCACCTACACCCGCAACTGGAGCAACATCGCGCTCTACGACCACGAACGCTGGACGGCCTCTGCCGGCCTCCGCTTCGAATTCTGATCCTTTCCGGGAGCATCCGACATGACCCGCCTTTCCGCCCTCTATCTCGCCACTGCCTCGGTCCTCGCCTTTGCTGCGCCGGCCGCCGCGAAAACCACCACGCTTTACGCCTCCGACGCCGGGCTTGCCCGTTCGGCCGCAGAGGGGCGCCGCGTCTCGCAAGTGACCGGCGTTACCCAGATCCGGCTTGAAAACGGCGGCACGGCCAGCTTTGTCGCGGGCGCCAGCTTCCAGATCCGCGAGGACGGGTCGATTGACCTGTTCGCCGGCACCGTGACCATCGCTTCGGGTGATGGCCAGCCGGTCATCGTCCACCTTGCCGATCGCGGCGAAGGCCGGGTCTCGGGCAAGGGAGCGGCGGCCAGTTTCTCGGTCGATGCCGGCAAGGACGGGCGCACCGAGGCGCGCGGGCATGTCCTGACCGGCAGCGTCACCATTGTCATCGGCACCGGCTCGCCCCGCACTTTCACTGCCGGGCAGATGTGGAATGCCGAAGGCAATCGCGCCGGCCTTGCCGTGGCAAACGGCGCGGCGGCGGTTCCTGCAGCCGGCGCGGCCGAAGAGGCCGGCACGGTCCAGCCGATGGGCGGCGAAGGCGGCCAGGTTGCTGCAGCCGTCAATGGCCTGCCGGTAGTACTGGGCGATGCCCTCGCCGCCGCAGGGGCTTCCGGCGATGTCGTCGCCGCCGCGCGGCGCGTGCAGGCGGCCTCGGCCAATCCCAGCCTGGAAAGCTACCCCTCGGGCGATCTTGCCCTGCTCGTCGCCTATGCCGGCAATCTCAACGGAGCCTATGGCGGCCGACCGTTCAACGGCGCCGCGGCAGACATCATTCGCACCTACCTGCAATTCCTGAGCACCGGCGGCGCGCAGGCAAACTTCCTGACCGCCTATGCCGGTTTCATGGTGCAGTACCTCGATCTTGTCCGCTCCGGCGCCCTGCCCAGCTCGTTCCGCGGGGCTAGCCTGGCGCAGATCAACAGCTTCATCTCCTACCGCGGACGCACCGCCGGCTTCGGATCGCTTTCAGGCCAGAACCAGGTCCTGGTCGATGCCTACCTCGCCTTCATCCTGGGCGGCGGCAATGCGGACCAGTTCCTCGTTCGCTATACCGACCTGACCAACGCCTATTTCGCTTTCATCCGCGGAGGTGGCACGCCGACGGCCTTCACCGGGGCAAGCCAGGCGACGATTACCGCCTACCTGACCTTCCTGCGCGATGCCGGGCTGCTGGCCAACCTTTCGGCGCAGAACCGGGCGCTGCTCTCCGCCTACCTGACCAGCCTTTACGCCAGCGGCAACGGCATGGCCTGGGCCGACCAGTACCGCGTCAGCCTGAACGCCTATTACATCTATCTCCAGCAGGGGCGCCTGCCCTCAACCTATACCGCGGCAGACCTTGCGGCGCTGCGCCGGTATCTTGAAACGCTGAAGGCAACCGGCCTGTTCGACCAGGTGCTGGGCAGCCAGGCCAGCTTCTTCAACGGATACCTCGTCTGGCTTCAGGGCGGCGGCGCGGTGGACGGCTATACCCAGCTTCCCGCCAACATCTTCGCCGGCTATGCAACCGCGCTCAGCGCCTATTACGAGTTCCTGAAGAACGGCGGCGTGCCTTCGGGCTATACGGTGCTGACGCAGGAACAGATCCGCATCTATCTTGCCGCGCTGGAATCCGCGGGTGCAACGGCGCGGTTCACCGGCGATCTCGGCACCTTCTGGTCACAGTACTTCGCGTGGATTTCCGCCGGCAACAACGCCAACCTGTTCGCCGGCCTGCCAACCCCGCCGGACTATCCGGCCTTCGCCACGGCGCTGAACGCCTATTACGCCTACCTGGCGGGCGGCGGGCTGCCGTCCGGCTATTCGGCGCTGACGCTCGAACAGCTGCGGGCCTATATCAATGCCCTGATCGCGGGGGGCCGCCTTGGCGATCTTGGCGCGAACGCCAGCTTCCTTCAGGCCTACTTCACGTACCTGGGTAACGGCGGAACGCCGAACGGCTATGCCCAGTTGCCGGTCTACCTGAACTACCAGACCGCCCTGACGGCCTATTACACCTACCTGCAAGGCGGCGGACTGCCCAGCGGCTATACGGCGCTGACCCCGGCGCAGCTTCAGGCCTACCTGCAGGCCCTGATCGACGCGGGTGTCTATTCCAGCCTGTTCTCGGGCCAGACGGCCACCTTCCTGACCGCCTACTACAATTTCGTATCGGGTGGCGGATCTCCGAACGCTTATTCCGCGCTGCCGGCCTATACGACCTATGTCAGCGCGCTGAACGCCTACTTCGTCTACCTGCAGGGCGGCGGCGTTCCGGGCAGCTATACCGGCCTCACCCTCGCGCAGCTGCAGGCCTACCTGCAGGCACTGATCGATGCGGGAATCCTGGGGCAGTTCTTCACCGGAACGACCCTCTCCTTCTTCCAGGGCTATTACACCTACGTTTCCGGCGGCGGCGCGCCCAACAGCTATTCGGGCCTCGCCTCGATCGTCACCAGCGGATCGGGCACGGGTGGAAGCGGCACGGGAACGGGAACCGGCACGCCTGCCCTGCTGACCGGCTATACCGGCGGGTTCAATGCCAATGCGCCCAAGATCAACATGGTGCTGGCGAACAACACGATCGTCGGCGGCGAGTTCGGCTTTGACGCAACCTCCTATACGCTCAATTCGAACGGCGGCCTTACCTCCTACGTCCGCAGCAACGTGATCACCCGGGGCATCGGCACCAATACGGTGACCGACATCTACGGCAATGCCAATGCCGTGATCGGCCGCTGGTCGGGCGGTTCGACCACGGGGGCGAGCGCCTACGCCTTCAACGCGAACCAGGGCCTGCATTACCTGATGGCCCGCCCGCTGCCGACCGGCTTTACCCTGCCCACTACCGGCACGGTCAATTACACGCTGATCGCCGCCACCAAGCCAACGATCGGCACCGGCACGCTCAGCCCCGGCACTTTCGATGCCCGCCTTGCGCTCGCCTTCGGCAGCACGACGAAGATCGGCTTCGACGGCACGATCACCATGCCGCAATCGGGCAGCAACCTGGTCTACAGCTTCACCACTCCGGGCGGGGCTGCCAATCCGGCGCAGAGCGACCAGAACCTGACGCTGAACGGCCAGTTCTTCACTTTCATCGCCCCGGCCACCGACAGCTCGGGTGCCTGCGCCAACATTTCCTGCGTGATGAGCGTCTATGGCCTGCTGGCGGGCGGCACCGACAACATCGGCATCACCTATGTCGGCGGGCGCAACACCAACACGGGAAGCATCGCAGGTGCCGCGATCTTCGCCGCCAATGGCGCTGCCGCTTCGAGCGGTTCGGGCTCGGGCAACACCACGCAGGCCGCGCCAGCCGGCGATGGCACCTGGGTGCGCGCTACCGGACGCACCAACATCATTGGCTCTAGCAACAGCTATGCGGTGGGCAGCTTCTATGCCAACATCCCGACCGGCGTGGTTGCCGATGCCGATGGTCAGTTGCAGTCCATCGACCTCAGCGGTTTCCGCCTAAGCCGGGTCACTGCCACCAATGCCGATTACGGCACGGCGGGCGGGGCGATCGGCTGGGCCCGCTGGGCAGGGGGCACCGTCCGCAGCCAGGACAATACCCTTTCGGAAATCCCGGCGAATGGCGGCATGAGTTTTGTCTGGGGCAAGCCCGTCACCAACATGCCGACGAGCGGGACGGTCAATTACCAGCTTGCCGGGTCGACCAAGCCGACGCTGCAATCGGGTGCTTCCGCTCCGGGCACACTCAACAGCGCAGCATTCTCGGTCAACTTCGGCACCATGACAGCCGATTTCAGCGCCAACGTGACCGTCGCGGGCAACACCTACACCGCTGCCAACAACGCGCCGATGACGATCACTGCGAATGGTGCGTTCCAGAACACCAACTCCACCTCGCATATCTTCGGCTTCCTGGCCGGACCGGGGGCGAGCCATGCGGGGGTCAGCTACAACATCTTCGGACCGGGCGTTTCGGGCGTGATCGCCTTTGCCAAGCCGGGGACCTGACCAGACCGATCCTGGGATCGCCCGGCCCACTCATCATTCCCCAAGACCGGGCGGGCGATAGGGCCGCGCTGCCAACCTCCGGCGGCGCGGCCCGTTTTTCATCGCCCAGTACCGGCACCTAACAGTCTTTGTCATTTTCCTAACAACCAAGGTGTGTGGCGGAGTTCCAGTCCCGAATTAGGAGCCGTCAGGAAGATGACGCTGCTTGTCAGCAAGATGACAGGCTGGCAGCAAGGCGGGGAATTGGGGAATCGATGGCCGGGATCAGCATTCTTTACGTGGAAGATGACCAGCGCGCTGCCGAAGAAGTGCAGGACCTGGCGCGCAATCACGGCGATACGGTAATCTGGGAAAGCACCGGGGCAGCCGGGCTGCTGCGCGCCGGGCGCGACAATTTCGACGTCATCATCCTCGATCGCATGCTGCCCGATCTTGACGGGATGACCATCCTCAAGCGCCTGCGCGAAAGCGGGGTGGGAACGCCGGTGCTGATGCTCTCTGCGCTGGGCCGCACGGTTGACCGGGCCGAAGGGCTAGATGCCGGGGCCGACGATTACCTTGCCAAGCCTTATGAGGCCGAAGAACTCGTGGCCCGCCTGCGTGCTCTGCACCGACGCAATTCGGGGCGCGAGCACGCTGCCGTGATCATTTACGGCCAGTTCGAATGCCACACCAAGGCGCGCACCGCCTTTCGCGCCAACCGCCACATCGCGCTGAGCCCCAAGGAATTCGAGCTGTTCCGCTATTTCATGGAGAATGCGGGCGAAGTGGTAACGCGCGAGATGCTGCTGCGCGACGTGTGGAAGATGAATTTCGATCCGCAGACCAACGTGGTCGATGTCAACATCGGCCGCCTGCGTCGCAAGCTGGAAGACGGCTTCACCACCCCTGCCCTCGAAACGATCTGGGGCACCGGTTACCGCCTGCTGGAAGGCAGGTAGGCGCATGAGCGAGGTCCGCTTCCGCCATTCGATCTTCGCCCGGCTGGTGCTCTGGGCGATGCTCGTTTCGGTGGGCGTAACCCTGCTTCTCTGGGTGGTCACCTATACCACGCTGGAACGTTCAAGCCGCGCGGCGCTGGTCCGCGCGGTCGATGTCGAGCTGGCCGCCATGGCCGATATCCACGCCAGCGGCGGCCAGGCGGAACTGGCCCGGCGCATCGAGGACCGGCTCGTCCTCTCCGCGCCCGAAGGCAATGCCTCGCACTACATGGTGGCGGACAACGCCGGGCGGCGACTGGCGGGAGACATTGCCACCTGGCCGAAGCTCGATGCACGTCTTTCGGAGGCTGGATACGTCACCCTGCCCGGCCGGATCCCTGCCTATGCCCGCGCCACCCAGCTCGCGCCTGACCTGAAGCTGCTTGTAGCGCGCGAATATGGCCACGATTCCGCGCTGGCCTCAGCTATCGGCTGGGCCTTCCTTGCTGCGGGAGCCATCGCCGCACTGGCCGTGGGCGTGATCGGCCGCTGGCGGGCCAACCGGCTGGCCGAACGCGTCGGCCGCATCAACCGCGCCTTCCGCGAGCCCGATGAGCCCAGCCTTGAAGCACTGGCCGAAGGCAGCAGGGAAACCGACGAGATCGGCGAGCTGACCCGTCACACCTCCGAGGCGCTTGCCCACCTGCGGCGCATGGTCAACGCCCATCGCGAGACGACGGACCAGGTCGCCCACGAATTGCGCACCCCGCTGATGCACCTCGATAACCGGTTGGTGAAGGCGCTGGCCAAAGCGCAGGACGATGACGATCGCCGGCACCTCAGCGATGCCCGCGCCGAAATCCGCCACCTCGTCGCGCTGCTCGAATCGCTGCTCGACATCGCCACCAGCGAAGCGCGCAAGGGTGACCGCCTCGGCCTCTCGCCGGTCAACCTCAGCCAGCTCGTCACCCGCGTGGCCGATCTCTACGCCGACAGCGCCGAGGAGAGCGGCCACCGCTTCGTCCGCTCGATCATGCCGGGGATCACCTGCCAGGGCGAGGAGATGCAGCTGACGCGGCTGATCACCAACCTGCTGGACAATGCGTTCAAATATGTCCCGGCGGGGGGAACCGTGCGGCTTGCGCTTGAGCAGGGGCCGGTGCTTACCGTCTCGGACAACGGACCCGGCGTTCCCGAGGATGAGCGCGAACACATCTTCGACCGTTTCCGGCGTGGCCGCAGCGCCGCCCGGCTCAACGGCACCGGCAGGCGGCACAGCGCGGGCCTGGGCCTTGCGCTGGCCCGTGCCATCGCCGAACGCCACCGCCTCACCCTCACCCTCGCGCCCCGTGACAAGGGTGCCTGCTTCATCGTTGCTCCGGAGACCAAGCCATGAACCTGTTCCGCCGCGCCCCGATCGTTGCGCTGCTGCTGGCCGGCGCCTGCGCCTCATCGCCCTCGCCTGGAACCGCGCAGGCGGCGCCGGCAGAGGCCAGCCTTGCCGTGCGCCTGGCCGATGCCATGGCCGATGCGGCCGAGGCGGAGGCGCGCGGAGACGGCAAGGCGCTGGCCCGCGCCGTCCAGGTGATCGATGCCTCGGGGCCGCAGCCGCTTGAAGGTGCGCCCAGAGATCCGCTGCCCGCCTGGCGCGATGCCGTGCGCGGCGAAGCGGGTCCGCCGTGGCGCGGCCGCCCGCTCGGTCCCGGTTACCGCAGCGGCAAGCTGTCCGTCGGCGGGCGCGAAAGCTTCAGCCAGCTGTTCCTTTCCGGCAGCGCCGCCACCATCGCCCTGTCTGCGCCGACGGGAGACAGGCTGGCCCTGCGCGTCCTCGACCCCAGTGCTAAGCCGATCTGCACGGATGAGAGCGGGCGCGGCGGCCTGTGCAAATGGGTGCCACTGTTCACCCAGCGCTACACCATCGAAGTGATGAACCGCGGCGCCGGCGATGCGCGCTATTTCCTGGTGGTGCAGTAATCGGATTATCGCAGAGACGGCGGAGAAATAAAAGAAGACGCAGAGGAGACGCCCCGAGCCGAAGGCTCAGTCACCAAAGCGGGGTCGCACTGCCGCAAAGTCAATAAATTGAAAGCGGCCTCGCCGCAGGCGCTGCATCCCTGCGCCTCTTTTCCTTCTCTGCGGACTCTGCGCGAACCCCCTTAATCTTCAACGTTCCTTCGTCGCAGAGAAGGTCAGCTCCGGGTTCTTTTCCTGCTGGTAGCCGACATCCCAGGAAGACCGCGCCATGAAGACGGGATCACCATCGCGGTCCTTGGCGAGGTTCGACTTGTTGAAATCGGCAAAGGCCTTGAGCGCCGCATCGCTGCCCTTCAGCCAGCGCGCCGTGTCGAAGGGCGAAGCCTCCAGCACCGCCTCCACCTTGTACTCGGCCTCCAGTCGGGAAATCAGCACGTCGAGCTGGAGCTGGCCGACCACGCCGACGATCCACTGGCTGCCGATCTCCGGGTAGAACACCTGGATCACGCCCTCTTCGGAAAGATCGTCGAGCGCCTTGCGCAGCTGCTTGGTCTTGGTCGGATCCTTCAGGGCGACACGCCTCAGGATTTCCGGGGCAAAGTTGGGCAGGCCGGTGAAGCGCACCTTGTTCGCTTCGGAAAGCGTATCGCCCACGCGCAACGTGCCGTGGTTAGGGATGCCGATGATATCGCCCGGCTCGGCCGTGTCGGCAATCTCGCGGTCCTGCGCGAAGAACAGGATCGGCGAGTGTATGGCGATGGGCTTGCCAAGTGCCGAGGGCGTCAGCTTCATGCCGCGCTTGAAGGTGCCCGATACCAGCCGCATGAAGGCAATGCGGTCACGGTGCATCGGGTCCATGTTGGCCTGGACCTTGAAGATGAAGCCGGTGACTTCCTTGTTGGTGGGGTCGATCGTGCCCTGCTCGCTTGGCTGCGGCCGCGGCGGCGGGGCGAAGCGGGCGATGGCGTCGATCAGCTCGGCAACACCGAAGTTCTTCAGCGCCGATCCGAAATAGACCGGTGTCAGGTCACCGTGGCGGTAGGCTTCAAGGTCGAACGCGGGATAGCCGCCCTGGGCCAGTTCCACTTCCTCGGCGATCGCGGCCGGCAGCTCTGCCTTTTCCCGCTTGCCCAGGAACTCGCGGCTGTCGCCTTCGGGGCGGCTGATCTCGCCCGTCGCAAAGTCGAGCACGCCCTGGAATTCGCCGCCCAGCCCCACCGGCCACGACATCGGGCAGACATCAAGCGCAAGGGCGTCGGCTACCTCGTCCAGCGTTTCGAAGGGCGATCGGCCCTCGCGGTCCACCTTGTTGACGAAGGTGATAATCGGCACCGAGCGCAAACGGCAGACCTCGAACAGCTTGCGAGTCTGCGGCTCGATGCCCTTTGCTGCGTCGATAACCATGATCGCCGAATCCACCGCCGTCAGGGTGCGATAGGTATCTTCGGAAAAGTCCTCGTGGCCCGGCGTGTCGAGCAGGTTGAAGGTGATGCCGTCACGTTCGAAGGTCATGACCGAGCTGGTCACGGAAATGCCGCGCTGCTGCTCGATCTTCATCCAGTCGGAACGCGCCCGGCGCGCCGCCCCGCGTGCCTTGACCTGCCCGGCAAGGTGGATCGCGCCGCCGTGCAGCAGCAGCTTCTCGGTCAGCGTGGTCTTGCCCGCGTCAGGGTGCGAGATGATGGCAAAGGTGCGGCGGCTGGAAGTCACGGGCGGGAACAGTCTGTCAGGAGTTGCGGGCGTATTGGAAGCCGGCGAAGCTCTGGCTTACCGGCATCATTTCGATCGTGTTGATGTTCATGTGCGGTGGCAGGTTGGCGATCCAGACGACGATGTCAGCCATGTCGCCCGGCAGGATCGGGTTCGCCCCACCATAAAGCGCATCGTGCGCCGCCTGGTTACCATCAGTCCGCACCAGGGTGAATTCGGTCTCGACCATGCCCGGCTCGATCGATGTTACCCGCACGCCCGTACCTGCGAGGTCTGAACGAAGGCCCAGCGAAAACTGCCGCACGAAAGCCTTGGTACCGCCATAGACGTTGCCGCCAGCATAGGGATAGGTCGCCGCGACCGAGGACAGGTTGATGATCGCCCCCTTGCGCGCGATCAGGCCGGGCAGCAGCTTGTGGGTGATTGAAACCAGCGCCGTCACGTTGGTCTCGATCATGGTCTTCCACTGCTCGAGGTCGCAGGACTGCGCCGGGGCGGTGCCGAGCGCGAGGCCGGCATTGTTGACCAGCAGATCAAAGCCATCGAAAGCCCCAAGCGCGGCATCGCGGGCGGCCTCGTCGCGAATGTCGAACACGGCGGGCACGAAGCCTTCGCCCAGTTCGCGGGCCAGCTCGTCCAGCCGCTCCGCCCTGCGCCCGGTGCCGATCACGCGCCAGCCGGTGGCGATCAGGCCCCGCGCGCAGGCCTCGCCAATGCCGGCACTCGCCCCGGTGACCAGCGCCGTCTTCATCCGCGCAGTACCGCGCCCAGCTTGGCGGCAGCCGCCGTCACCTTGTCTGCAATCGCCTTGAGATCATCCTCGGTATAGGATTTCTCGCCCGGCTGAAGCGTGACTTCCACCGCCAGCGACTTCTGCCCTTCCGGCACGCCCTGCCCGCGGAAATCGTCGAACAGGCGGGCGCCGACGATGTTCGCCTTGTCCGCCCCCCGGACCAGCCGGACAAGATCGCCGGCAGGGACCTGTGCATCGACGAGGAAGGCGAAATCGCGCGTCAGTGCCTGCAAGGCCGGCGGGGCATAGTGCGCGCGGGCAAAGCTCGCCGCACCCCTCTTGCCGGGGATGGCATCGAGGAACAGCTCGACCATGGCCACCGGCACGTCAATGTCGAAAGCCTTGGCGGTTGCCGGATGGATCATGCCGAAGCGGGCAAGCACCGTCTTGGGCCCAAGCCGCAGCGTGGCCGACTGGCCGGGATGGAACTGCGGCCCGGCCTCGCCCATGACCATCAGGTTGTCCACGGGCGCGCCCGCCTCTGCCAGCAGGGCAAGCGCTTCGGCCTTGGCATCGAAGGCGTCGAAAGGCGCTGCCTTGCCGCTCGCCCAGCCGCGCGGCGTGCGTTCGCCGGCGAGCACCACGGCGAGCGAAAGGCGCTCGTCCGAATGGCCGCCTTCGCCGCGCAGGTAACGACGGCCGATCTCGAACAGGCGCAGGCTGCTCGCCCCGCGCGCGACGTTGCGCCCGGCGGCGGAAAGCAGGCCCGGCAGCAGCGAGGGACGCATGGCCTTCATGTCTTCGCTGATCGGATTGGCCAGCACCCACAGGCCGCCATTGCCATTGGCGAAGTGATCGGCCGCGTCCTGCGGCAGGAACGACCAGGTAACAGCCTCGTTGAGGCCGCGCGCGGCGGCAGCGCGGCGCAGGCGGCGCTCCAGCTTCTGCGCCGGGGTTGCGGTGGGCGTGGCAACACCACCGGCGCGCGGCAGCGGCGTGCTTTCGATATTGTCGAGGCCGTGGATGCGGACGACTTCCTCGACAAGGTCGGGTGCGCCGGCAATGTCAGGCCGCCAGCCGGGCGTGGTCACCTGCCAGCCGGCAGCGACGATGAAGCCCAGCGACTCGAGGATGGCCTTCTGGCGCTCGTCGGCAATCGGCACGCCGCCCAGGGTGGCGGCCAGCGACGGGTCATAGGCGATGGTCCTGGCCCCGCTCGGCGGTGTGCCGGCGCGGACAACCTCACTCGCCTCGCCGCCGCACAGGCGCAGGATCAGGTCGGTCAAAATGTCGAGCCCGGCATCAAGGAACTGCGGATCGACCCCGCGTTCGAAACGCTGGCGCGCGTCGGACGTGAGGTTGAGCTTGCGTCCGGTCGAGGCAATGTGTTCGGGATCGAAATAGGCGATCTCGAGCAGGACATCGGTGGTCGTTTCGGTGCAGCCCGAATGTTCGCCGCCCATGATGCCGGCGATGTCGTGCACCCCGCTGTCATCGGCGATCACGGTCATCGTGCTGTCGAGCGGATATTCCTTGCCGTTAAGCGCCAGGCAGGTCTCGCCCTCGTTCGCCTTGCGCGCCACGACCGTGCCCTTCAGCTTGGCAAGGTCATAGGCGTGGGCCGGGCGGCCGAATGCCAGCATGACGTAATTGGTGATATCGACCAGGGCCGAAATCGGGCGCTGGCCAGAAGCCTTGAGGCGAGCCTGCAGCCATTCGGGCGAGGCGCCGTTGGTCACGCCCCTGATCACGCGACCGTAAAAGGCCGGGCATCCGGCCTGATCGTCGGTGCGGATCTCTACCGGGCAGGCGAAATTGCCGGCAACGACCGGCGCAACATGTGGCTTGAGCGTACCGAGACCGGCCGCGGCAAGGTCACGCGCGATGCCGAACAGGCCCATGCAGTCCGGGCGATTAGGCGTGATCGCCACGTCGAACACCGGGTCTGCCTGCGAGTAATCCGCAAAGGCGGTGCCGATGGGCGCGTCTTCGGGCAGCTCGATGATCCCGGCGTGATCGTCACCCAGGTCCAGCTCGCGGCTGGAACACATCATGCCGTTGCTCTCGACCCCGCGGACGGCGGCAACCTTCAGCTCCATGCCGTTGGCCGGGACCACAGCGCCGGGCAGGCCCAGCACGCCGACAAGGCCGGCTCGCGCATTGGGTGCACCACAGACGACCTGCAGCGGCTTGCCATCGCCGGTATCGACGGTGAGGACCTGCAACTTGTCCGCCTGCGGGTGCTTCTCTGCGGTCAGCACGCGGGCAACCCGGAATCCGGCCAGCTTCTCGGCCGGGTTCTCGATACCTTCAACCTCGATGCCGATGGCGTTGAGTCGCGCGGAAATCTCCTCGATCGAGGCTTCGGTCTCGAGGAAATGCTTGAGCCAGGAGAGCGAGAACTTCATGCCACTGCTCCTACGCCAGCGGAAAGGGTGGGCTGGTCAAGCGCGCCGAAGCCGTAGTGCTGCAGCCAGCGGACATCGCCATCGAAGAAGGCACGAAGGTCATCCATGCCGTACTTGAGCATGGCCAGGCGATCCACGCCGACACCGAAGGCGAAGCCCTGCCATTCGTCCGGATCGAGACCGCCGAATTCGATCACCTTGCGGTTGACCATGCCCGATCCGAGCAGTTCCATCCAGCCGTGGCCCGCAGCATCGCCCGAGCCGCCCAGAACCCGGCGGCCGTTCTCCAGACGGAAACCCACGTCCACTTCCACCGACGGCTCGGTGAAGGGGAAATAGCTCGGCCGCAGGCGCAGGACGATGTCGTCGCGCTCGAAGAAGGCCTTGAGGAAGGTTTCCAGCGTCCACTTCAGGTGGCCAAGGGTGATACCCTTGTCGATCACCAGACCTTCGACCTGATGGAACATCGGCGTGTGGGTGGCATCCGAGTCCGAGCGATAGACGCGCCCCGGCGCGATGATGCGCAGCGGCGCCCCCTTTGCCAGCATCGAGCGGATCTGCACCGGGCTGGTATGTGTGCGCAGCAGCATGTCGCGCCCTTCTGCATCCTTGTCCGGAAAGTAGAAGGTATCGTGCATCGCGCGCGCCGGATGGCTTTCCGGCATGTTGAGCGCGGTGAAATTGTGCCAGTCGTCCTCGATTTCCGGGCCGGTCGCGACGGCGAAGCCCATGTCGGCGAAGATTTCCGCCAGTTCGTCCATCACCTGGCTGACGGGATGGACCGAACCGCGCGGGGCATCGGGAGCAGGCAGCGAAAGGTCGATGCGTTCGGCCGCCAGCCGCGCTTCGAGCGCCGCGTCTTCGAGCGCCGCCTTGCGATCGGCCAGGGCCAGCGTCACGCTTTCACGCAGGGCGTGGATCTTCGGGCCTTCTGCCTGCCGCTCCTCGGGCGACATGCCGCCAAGCGTCTTCAGCAGGCCGGAAATGGACCCCTGTTTGCCGAGAAACTCGACACGCAGCTTCTCCAGCGAATCGAGATCGCCAGCCGCCGCAATGCGGGCAAGCGCTTCCTGTCCGGTAGCTGCATGGTCCACGTGATTTTCCGTCCTGCTCAGAAGGGTTGAACGCGGCCCTTTAGAGGCTGGGGCGGCAGGGGGCAACCTGCCTGCAGGCAGCGGTCAGTCGGGCGCGTCCAGCGCCTGCACCGCCTTGCCGGCAAAGCGTGCCCTTTCCCGCATTACCGCGGACAGCATCGGCTTTTCGAGAGCCGCATACTGGCGCGGCGTCATTCCCATGAACTGCTTGAAATCGCGCACGAACTGGGCCTGGTCGTGGTATTGCCCATCCAGCGCGCCGATCCACTTCAGGCTGGGATCAAGGGCATATTTGGCCAGGCTGCGCAGGAATCGCTGGCGGCGCAGCAACAGCTTGGGCGAAAAGCCGAAGGCGCGATGGCATATCCGCTCCACCGTCCGCTGGCTGATCCCGGTGCGCGCGACAAGGTCGGTCACGCTGACCACTTCCGGATCGACAAGCGCGGTGTGCACGGCAACGATGCGGTCCTCGTCAGGTACCGGTCGGTCAAGCCGCGCCGCGAACCAGTCCGTGATGCGCGCCAGTTCCCCGTCGACGTCGGGCTCGCCCTGGAACAAGGTGTCTGCCAGGCCGGCAAAGTCGGCGAAAGCGGGAGTGCGGTTGCCGTCGACCAGCGCATCGGCCCAGTCCGCCGCATCGGCGCGGATGAACTTGGCCCAGCCGAGCGGCAGGATGCCGACGCCCCAGACGCGGATTGAATCGTCGAACTCGAACTTCACCGCGCGGCTGCTCGGCCCCGTCACATAAAAGCCCGCGTTCGAAACGCAGTCTCCGCGATAGTTCGTGGAAACCGGCTTGTAGCCATCGTGGAACCGGAAATTGGTCCATTCGGGGTGCAGGTAGTCAACCGCATGGTAAGGCGTGCACATGCGCGCTTCCACATGGTAGAACGTCGTGAAATAGCGACGCATCTCCGCCGGCGGGCGAAAGAATCGCGCCTGAACCTCGCATCCCTGCGACACCGAATTTCTGCCCCTGTATGTCTTATTACCTACAATTGCGCAGATCGCGCGGGGCTTGGCAAATGACAAACCTGTTTCATGCCAAAAAAGGGCCACAAAAAACGCGGGAGGGCCAGGGCCTTCCCGCGTTCTTGTGTTTCAGGACCGCTTGGTCCGGATCGTCAGGCCGGCAGGGCTGCCTTGGCCTGGGCGATCACGGCAGCGAAAATGCCGCCTTCGTTCATCGCCAGATCGGCCATTGCCTTGCGATCGAGTTCGATGCCGGCAAGCTTGGTGCCGTGAATGAACTGCGAATAGGTCAGGCCTTCGGCGCGGACGGCAGCGTTGATGCGCTGGATCCACAGGGCGCGGAAGGTCCGCTTCTTAACCTTGCGGTCGCGGTAGGCATACTGGCCGGCTTTTTCGACGGCCTGGCGGGCGACGCGAATCGTGTTCTTGCGACGGCCGCGATAGCCCTTCGCCTGGTCCAGAATCCGCTTGTGCTTGGCGCGGGTGGTAACACCCCTCTTGATACGGCTCATGGTCTAGCGCTCCTCAGTTCAGCCCGTAGGGCGCCCACTTCTTGATCACCTTCGCATCGGCGTCGGAGATCACTTCAGTGCCGCGGTTCTGGCGGATATACTTGCCGTTATGGCTGATCAGGCGGTGACGCTTGCCGGCAACGCCGTGCTTCACCTTGCCCGAAGCGGTGAGCTTGAAGCGCTTCTTCACGCCGCTCTTGGTCTTCAGTTTGGGCATTTTCGTCTCCTTGTTCGAAGACACGTCCAACTCGCCATGGCAGCCCTTTCAGCCAGGCCAGTCATCGATTCCGTGTCAATGAAGCGCGCGCCACTAGGCCAAGGCGGGCGGAAAAGCAAGCCCCGGCGGGTCAGTGCTTGAGCCGGATCGCCCCAAGGAAGTCCGCCTTGCCCACCTGCACGCCCTGGTTCCGCAGCACGGCATAGGCCATCGAGGCATGGAAGTAGAAGTTGGGGAGGGCGAAGGAGAGCAGGTAATCCTCCACGGTGAACGGCATGATCCGCTCGCCGAAGCGGAAGCAGGTGTCATTGGCAGCGATGCCGTCGACCTCCTCGGGCGTCACCTTCTCCAGCGCGGCAATCGCCCCGGCAACGGCTGCGGCCAGCGCATCGAAGCTGGTCGGCGGCGCGGACATGTCAGGCCCCGTCTCGCCGCGCTTCGCCCCTTCGATGGCCCCAGCCGAATGCTGGACCGCCGCCATCACCTGCTTGGCAAAGGGCCACATGTCGGGTGCCAGCCGCGCATCGCAGAGCGCAGCCTCCTCGCCGCCCTGCGCCTTGCAGTGTTCGCGCGCCTTCTCCACCAGTCCCGCCACCGGGCGCAGGATCTGCAGGAAGGACGGCACGGTGGCCTGGTAAAGTGAAAGCTGCATGGTGGCTCCTCTCTGTATCGTTGTATTCGATCAAGCCTCGCGCAGGCCGGTGAACGGCGCAAGGCCGGTTTCGCGAAGCCAGCTCCGGAAATCGCCGCTGCGGATGGGCCGGCTGCCGGGTGGGAGGGGCTGGTTGAAGAGGTAGGCCTGAGCCGCGCCACCGCCGGTCAAAGCCACTTCCCGGCGCAGGTACAGCGAAGTTGCCGGCCGGACGGGGTCGAAATCCTCATAGGCATCCAGCCGCGCAAGGTCGGCCCCGGTAAACTGCGGCCGCGCCGTATAGACCCGCCCGAAGACCTCGCCCTCGCCCGCGACCAGCGCCGGGAACCAGCCGGCCGCATCGGGCAAGGCATGCAAGGCGCCGCGTACACTGGCAGGTGAGCCGGGCTCAAGCAGCCGGTGCACCTCCTGCGCCACCGGGTTGTCGCCGCCGTCGAGCAGGGTGCCGTAGAAGAAGAAGCGCAGCGGCTGCCCCATCAATGCCCGCAGGCCAGCGCCTCGACCACGTCTTCCAGCCGCGCCGGATCGCCCAGCGCCAGGACGTGGCCCGCCGATCCCGAATGCAGCGGATCGCCGTTCCAGTCGCACATCGTGCCGCCCGCGCCTTCCACCACCGGCACCAGCGCCGCCCAGTCGTGCAGCTTGAGCCCGGCCTCGCAGACGATATCGAGGTGTCCCGTCGCCAGCATGGCATAGTTGTAGCAATCGCCGCCCATCACCATGCGGCGGTGATCGGTGCGCGCGGCAAGCGCCATGAAGTGGCCGCCCTCGTGATCGTCGAAGTAGTGCGGCCCGGTGGTCGCCAGCGTGGCTTCCTCCAGGCTGCGGCAGGCGCGGGTGCGCACCGGCTTGCCGTTGAGCGTGGTCGGCCGTCCGCTCACGCCCACCCAGCGTTCGTTCATCACCGGCTGGTCGATGATGCCGAGCACCGGCCAGCCTTCGACCACCAGCGCGATCAGGGTGCCGAACATGGCACGGCCGGCAAGGAAGCCCGCCGTGCCGTCGATCGGATCGAGCACCCAGGTGCGCCCGCTGGAGCCGGTCGTCGCGCCGAATTCCTCGCCATGCACGGCATCGCGCGGGGCTTCTGCCTTGAGCAGGCGGCGCATGGCTTCCTCCGCTGCGCGGTCCGCCTCGGTCACGGGCGTGGCGTCTCCCTTGCGCTCGCTGGCCAGCTCGCTGCGGAACCAGGGGAGGATGGCTTCCCGCGCCGCATCGGCGAGGCGGTGGGCAAGGGCGATATCGTCATCAAGCTTCATGCCCGCCTCCTGCCCGCCTGTCGGGCATTCGGTCAAGAAGCAACGGTTTTGGCGGGAACCTACAAGTTTGCCTTTCCCAACCGTTGTATTGGGGGGCAAACATACAGACAGGCCGGAACGTGCTTTTCCGGCTCAGGGAACTCGGGCGCAGGCCATCATGTTGAAGCGGACCATTCCAGCGGTCGATGCGGCGTTGAGCCCGCAGCACGGCGTTTCGCGCCTGGGCCAGCCGCTGTCCTACAACCGCGCGCCTGCCGCCGACATCGCCCCGTGGATCGGCGGGCTCTATGCCACGATCATCGACGCGCCCGACGATTACGTGCTCGATTGCGGCATTGTCGCCGATGCCTCTGTGTTCCGCTTCCAGCTGCGCGGCAACTGGTCGGCGACGACGCCCGACGGCACGCACAGCCTTGGCCGCTCGGCGGTGTTCTTCGGCCCGCAATCGCGGCTCATGCCGATCACCGTGCGCGGCGCCTTCACCTCGATCGGCTTCAGCCTGCGCCCCGGTTCCGGCCCGGCGCTGATCGGCCAGCCCACCGCCGTGGTGCTCGATCGCATGTTCGACTGCGGCGAGATGGGCCTGCCCGGCGCCCATGCGCTTGACCAGCTGGACCGCGCCGGATCGCCCGAGCAGTGCCTGCTCTACCTTGAAGACCTGATCCGCCGCATCATCGGCGAGAAGGGCGGGCGCCTGCCCGATCCCGTCACCGCCCGGTTCGAGACGGCGGCACTGGCCGATCCGACCTTCGCCGTGGCCGACTTTGCCGCCGAATGCGGCATCACCACCCGCAGCCTTGAGCGGATCATCGCGCGTGACTTCGGCATGAGCCCCAAGCAGGTGCTGCGCCGCGCCCGCGCGCTCGACATGGCGGCCCACCTGCGCGGCGTGGCCGACGAGGGCGAGGCGGCGGAGCTGGCCCTGCGCTATTACGACCAGAGCCACCTGAACCGCGAGTTCACCCAGATCTTCGGCATGACGCCGCGCCAGTTCGTCCAGCGCCCGCAGCCAATCCTCACCCTCGCGCTGGAGAGCCGTCAGGCCCGCCGGCTCGAGGCGATCAAGCGGCTGGAACCGGGCGGGGTGCGCCCCTGGGAATAGCGGCCTGCCGGGGCCGGCTCAGTCGAACAGCGAGCTGACCGAGCTTTCGTCCGCGATGCGGCGGATCGCCTCGCCCACCAGCGGGGCGATGGACAGCACGCGGATGCGGTCGGAAGCGAGCGTCGCCTCGGTCGGCTGGATCGAATCGGTGATGACCAGTTCCTTCAGCGCCGAACCGTTGACCCGCTCCACCGCCTTACCCGAAAGCACGCCGTGGGTGAGATAGGCGGTAACGCTGGCCGCGCCGGCGGCCATCAGCGCCTCGGCCGCGTTGCACAGGGTGCCGCCCGAATCGATGATATCGTCGATCAGGATGCAGGCGCGGTCCTTCACGTCGCCGATGATGTTCATCACCTCGGACGAGCCGGGCTTGTCGCGGCGCTTGTCGACGATCGACAGCGGCACGTTCTCGCCCAGCCGCTTGGCCAGCGCGCGGGCGCGCACCACGCCGCCGACGTCGGGGGAGACCACCATCAGCGGCTGGTCGCCATAACGGGCCTGGATATCGGCGGCCATCACCGGTGCGGCATAGAGGTTGTCGGTGGGGATATCGAAGAAGCCCTGGATCTGCCCGGCGTGCAGGTCCACCGCCAGCACGCGGTCGGCCCCGGCCTCGGTGATCAGGTTGGCCACCAGCTTGGCCGAAATCGGCGTGCGCGGGCCGGGTTTGCGATCCTGCCGGGCATAGCCGAAATAGGGGGTGACGGCGGTGATCCGCGCGGCCGATGCGCGGCGCAGCGCATCGATGCAGATCAGCAGTTCCATCAGGTTGTCGTTGCAGGGGTACGAGGTGGACTGCACCACGAACACGTCCTCGCCGCGCACGTTCTCGTGAATCTCGACGAAGACCTCCTCGTCGGCAAAGCGGCGGACCGAGGCATCGGTCAGCGGCAGTTCGAGATAGGCGGCGATGGCACGGGCGAGCGGCAGGTTGGAGTTGCCGGTCAGGATCTTCATGGCGCGTTTCCCTCGGTTGCCCCGGGGCGGTCGGGGCCTGCAATCCGGCCCTTAACGCGCCGGGAAACGATTGCAACCGCGCCGCCCCCGCCCGCGCGCCGTGGCTTGGGGATATCGCCGGGGGGCGTTTGGCCCGGCGGGGTTGAGGTTGACAAGGTTGACACGGTGTAAACCTCGCGTCCAAACCTTTTGCCGTGGAATCCCAGTGGCTTGCGCCGTTTTTGCGACGGAAACACGCCGCGAAATAAAAAAATCCGCCGCCCCGCCCGCCCACCGGCGCGCCGCCAAGCGGCACGGGCGGGCAGCGGCAGGCCGGGGGCAAGGCAGGAAGAGAGCGGCATCGCCCGCGCCTTTTACCGCACGGCGCGCCTGTAGGACAGCGGCAGCCCGATCAGGCAGGCGCGCCCATATAGTCCGCCTTGCCCAGTTCCACACCTGCACCGCGCAGCAGGGCATAGGCCATGGTGCAGTGGAAGTGCAGGTTGGCGAGGACGAAGCCGAACAGGAAATAGCGGCCGGTGAATTCCAGCACCTCGCCGCGCGGGGTGGGGAGCGTGACCTGCCGTTCCTCCGCCCCTTCGAGGCTTTCGGGCGTGATGCCTTCGAGTACGGCAATGGTATCGGCAATGCGCGCCTGCAGGTCGGCAAAGGTGCCTTCCTTGTCCTCCATCGGCGCGGGCTCACCACCGCTCAGGCGGACCATGCCCCGGCGCGGCACGTCGCAGGCGATCCGCACCTGGGCGGAGAGCGGCAGCATATCGGGCACCAGCCGCATGGTGAGGTAATTCGCCTCGTCCACGCCCTTGGCCTTGGCATGGGCTTCCCCCTTGGCGAGGACGCCCGAGAGCGCGGTGAGCCGCTTGATGATGACGGGGATGGAGGATTCGTGGACGGTGAGCATGGTTGGCACTTTATTTTCGGGGCTTCTAAATTTCTACACCTCGGTCACTGTAGCCCTGCTTGAATATAGCTTGCAAACAAGCTTGACAATGTCCCAACCAAAAAGCCCACTATAACTACCCCAAAAACGAAAGCAAATCTAGCAGAGCGTCGCTTTATTTCCTTCTCAATCCTTGTACGTCTTTCTTGGTCGCCAGAACTTATTAGCAGATACGTAGTAGGTTGAATCTTAGCAATTGTATTTAGAGCCCATTTGATAAAAATCTTCATGAACCCGAATACAAATAAAGCAGCCGACATAGCTTGAAGAAGGAGCAGCGCCCCCTGAGAGAAACTCAAGGGATTTGAAAATCGCATAAACGGCACGATAGCCAGGACCGCTGCGAAAATTGGAATGGCCCCATTGAATGCACGAATACTTGTGGGAAGTTTCTTTAAAACGAATGGAACATCGCGACGCGGGAGCGTTGCAACCCACTCGTCCACAGCCCCTTGCAACGCCCTCGATACCGAGTACTCAGAATACTCGATTACGCTGAGAACGTTCTTGCCAGCAACTCCATCATTAAAAAACCCTGCCTGCTCAGGATCAGGATCTGAAAAAAAATCTTGATCCAAAAGCATAAAAACTTTGAATTTTTGTGGAGGCATCATACCTCCCTGCAATTCATTTGCCGGGCAAACTATGAAGTCAAAATCTATTGCAACACTTTTTGTTTGCGCACCCTTATGACTTACATCTGTGGCAATAAATTTTTCCAAGCTCGAAAGCTGCTCAGAAGTATCGTTACGAAACGCGACCGTAAACTCTACTTTTTCAGCCTGAGGACCGTAAGCTACAATTGATTGCTTGAGACGATAAATCAAATCAATTATTTTATCTTTATCAATTGTGAACGCGCCAGAGTGTAACTTTTTTCTTGTCTCAGTTTTTTTACTAAGATGGTAGTATATCGCCTGCCAAGCTGCTGGAGGTATTTTATCGGTTGGAATGACAAGATTTTTGCCGCCCTCACTAGGGTCTATGACTATGTCCGTCATGCAACTACTCCGCAGCCACACCACCAGCAAACATATCCGGCGTGCCCTCGCCCTCGGCGCCGGCCTCAAGCGCGGCGTCCTCGCCGTCGTTGGCCGACTTCGCCTTCTGGCGCTTGTCGAAGCTGGACCAGACGGTCTGCCAGTCGCCGCGGGTGGCGCCCTTCGAATATTCGGTCGCGCGGGTTTCGAAGAAGTTGGCGTGTTCCACGCCGTTGAGCAGCGGGGTGAGCCAGGGGAGCGGGTGATCCTCGATCATGTAGATCGCCGGCAGGCCGAGCTGGCCGAGGCGCCAGTCCGCGATGTAGCGGATATAGCGCTTGATTTCCTTGGCGCTCATGCCCGGCACGGGGCCCTGTTCGAAGGCGAGGTCGATGAAGGCGTCTTCGAGGCGCACCGTCTTCTGGCAGCAGTCGATGATGTCTTCCTTCACCGCCTTGGTCAGGCAGTCGCGTTCCTTGACGAAGGTGTGGAACAGCTTGGTGATGCCTTCGCAGTGCAGCGATTCATCGCGCACCGACCAGCTGACGATCTGGCCCATACCCTTCATCTTGTTGAAGCGCGGGAAGTTCATCAGCATGGCGAAGCTGGCGAAGAGCTGCAGCCCTTCGGTGAAGCCGCCGAACATGGCGAGGGTGCGGGCGATATCCTCGTCGGTATCGACGCCGAAGGTGTGCAGGTAATCGTGCTTGGCCTTCAGTTCCTCGTACTCAAGGAACATGCCGTATTCGCTTTCGGGCATGCCGATGGTGTCAAGCAGGTGCGAGTAGGCGGCGATGTGCACCGTTTCCATGTTGGAAAAGGCGGCGAGCATCATCTTGATCTCGGTCGGCTTGAACACGCGGCCGTACTTTTCGTGGTAGCAATCCTGCACTTCCACGTCGGCCTGGGTGAAGAAGCGGAAGATCTGGGTGAGCAGGTTGCGCTCGTTCTCCGAGATCTTCTGCGCCCAGTCGCGGCAGTCCTCGCCCAGCGGCACTTCTTCCGGCATCCAGTGGATCTGCTGCTGGCGCTTCCAGAATTCATAGGCCCAGGGATATTCGAAGGGCTTGTAGGTCTTGCGGGCTTCAAGCAGCGGCATGGGTCGATTCCTTCTGGAGCGAGCGTTCAATATAGGGATTGCCGGCGGCGGCGCGAAGGGCGGCGCGCGGCGCGGTTGGGGATATTCGGGAACCGCCGCGGCCTGCGGCGTGTTCAGGGAAAAGCGGGCCGGTTTTCGCGCCCGATCCAAACCGAGGAGACTCCCCATGGGTGGCCAGGGCGGCGAATACGAACCGCGGGACAGCCGCAACGTGACCGGCACCAGCGCCAACCCGACCGGCGACCGCTGGTCGAAGGCGGCGCGCGACGGGCGCCCCCCCGATGCCGCGGGAGATACCGGGGACGAGGAGAACGAGATCACCTTCGATCCCGACCCGGTGCTTGAACAGCAGGTGACCGGCGGGGAGAGCGCCTTCCTCTACAATGCCGACACCGGCTTTGCCGACGAGATCGCCGAGCACATGCAGGTAGTCGGCTCCGACGGGGAGCATGTCGGCACGGTCGACGGCGTGGAGGGCGAGCGGATCAAGCTGACCCGCGCCGAATCCGGCACCGATACCGATGGCGGCCACCGCTTCCTGCCGATCGAGCTGGTGGCGGCGGTGGAGGGCGACATGGTGCGCCTGTCCACCTCGGCCGCGCAGGCACGCCAGCGCGTGACGGCGGGCTGAAGGCCGGGAAAGGCGCGGGCGCAGGCTCACACCGTGCGCCCCTTGCCCAGCGGCTTTGCAGGCATCAGCACGATGGCCGCGCGGGCGGGCTTGCCACTGTCGTTGCGCCAGCAGTGGACGATGCCGCGATCGACCAGCACGTCGCCAGCGCGCAGCGTGACCTCGCCCGTCTCGGTCATGAAGACGATCTCGCCCGAAAGCATGGCCAGGCAATCGACCGTGTCGGTGGAGTGCCAGTATTCGCCCATGTCGGCCGGGTATTCCATGACCATGAACGAGGCGCCGCCGCCGTGCATCAGGTCGAACGAGAAGGCCGGCACCGGGCCTGCCGGCGCGGAATTGTCTGCCGGCAGGGCTTCGCTCGCCCAGATGATCGCCGCGCCGCCGGCGGTGTGGACGATCGCCTCGTCCACCAGCACGGCAGAGCGCCCGTCGCTGTCCAGCCCGGTGATGATGCGGCGGCCCATCGGATCAGTCCCAGAACCAGCCGGGCTTCATCGACCTGCTCTTCCGGTTGCGCCACATCTGGATGTAGAGCCACAGGCCCGAGAAGGCGAAGAACACCATGGCGAACCCCGAAAGCGTGGCGATCACCACGCCGAGCGGGCCGAAGCTTTCGCCCGAATGCAGGTGGTGCAGCGTGCCGACGATCGAGCCGCCCTTGCGCTTGGGCTGGCAGGTTAGCGTTTCGGGGCAGACGAAGCCCGGCGGGGTCGCTGCGGCCAGGGCCCTGGCGCGCTCCGCCTTTTCCGCCGCCTCGTTCTCGAACCCGCCGCGCTGGACGAGCGGAACAACCTGGCTGAGCGTGCCCGTGACGGCGATCCACAGCAGGAACACGCCGAAGAACACGGACAGCCAGCGGTGCCATTTACGCATGAAATCTAACTCCTTGCTTGTTGCGAACGATTCGCAACAAGCCGAAGGTTGCCGGCGGCGCAAGGCCTGCCGTGTCGCAAAGTGTAACCGGGGAAGCGGCCTGGCCCATCACTGGCAGGCCAGGCATTCCTCGTAATCGGTCTGCTTGGCTTCCATCTGGTACTGGGCCGGAGCGGCGGTATTGTCCGCCTCCACCCCGCCAGCGAAGCCCGCACGCTGCACCGACTTGGAGCGCAGGTAATAGAGCGACTTGATGCCCTTTTCCCAAGCCTGGTAGTGCAGCATCATCAGGTCCCACTTGTCGACATCGGCCGGGATATAGAGGTTCAGCGACTGGGCCTGGTCGATGTAGGGGGTGCGGTCTGCCGCGAATTCGAGCAGCCAGCGCTGGTCGATCTCGAAGGAGGTCTTGTAAACGTCCTTCTCCTGCTGCGACAGGAAGTCGAGATGCTGGACCGAACCGCCGTGTTCGAGGATCGAGTTCCAGACATTGGTCGAATCCTTCGACTTCGACTGGAGCAGCTTTTCCAGGTAGGGGTTCTTCACCACGAACGAGCCCGACAGGGTCTTGTGCGTGTAGATGTTCGCCGGGATCGGCTCGATGCAGGCCGAGGTGCCGCCGCAGATGATCGAGATCGACGCGGTCGGCGCGATGGCCATCTTGCAGGAAAAGCGCTGCATCACGCCCATGTCCGCCGCATCCGGGCAAGCACCGCGTTCCTGCGCGAGGAGGAGCGAAGCCTCGTCCGCCTTTGCCGCGATGTGCTTGAACATCTTGAGGTTGAGCGCCTTGGCCATCGCGCTTTCGAAGGCGATGCCTTTCTTCTGCAGGTAGGAGTGATAGCCCATCACCCCCATGCCGACCGAGCGTTCGCGCGCGGCGGAATACTTGGCGCGGGCCATCTCGTCCGGGGCACGGTCGATATAGTCCTGCAGCACGTTGTCGAGGAAGCGCAGCACGTCCTCGATGAAGCGTTCGTCGCCCTGCCACTCTTCCCAGGTTTCCAGGTTGAGCGAGGACAGGCAGCACACCGCCGTGCGATCGTTGCCCAGATGGTCGCGGCCCGTGGGCAGGGTGATTTCCGAACAGAGGTTCGAGGTGGAGACCTTCAGCCCGAGATCGCGGTGATGCTTGGGCATCATGCGGTTCACGGTATCGGAGAAGACGATATAGGGCTCACCCGTGGCGAGGCGGTTTTCAACCAGCTTCTGGAACAGGCTGCGGGCATCGACCGTGCCGCGCACCGAACCGTCCTTGGGGCTGCGCAGGTTGAATTCGCGCCCGTCGCGAACGGCTTCCATGAATTCGTCGGTCACCAGCACGCCGTGGTGCAGGTTGAGCGCCTTGCGGTTGAAATCGCCCGAAGGCTTGCGGATTTCGAGGAACTCCTCGATCTCGGGGTGCGAGACATCGAGGTAGCAGGCCGCCGAGCCGCGGCGCAGCGAGCCCTGCGAAATCGCCAGCGTAAGGCTGTCCATCACGCGGACGAAGGGGATGATGCCGCTGGTCTTGCCGTTGAGGCCGACCGGTTCGCCGATGCCGCGGACATTGCCCCAGTAGGTGCCGATGCCGCCGCCCTTGCTGGCCAGCCAGACGTTCTCGTTCCAGGTGTTGACGATGCCTTCGAGGCTGTCATCGACCGAGTTGAGATAGCACGAGATCGGCAGGCCGCGCCCGGTGCCGCCGTTCGACAGCACCGGCGTTGCCGGCATGAACCACAGCTTCGATACGTAATCGTAGATGCGCTGGGCGTGATCCTGATCGTCCGAATAGGCATCGGCAACGCGCGCGAAGAGATCCTGGTACTTTTCGCCCGGCAGCAGGTAGCGATCGTCCAGCGTGTCCTTGCCGAAGTCGGTCAGCAGGGCATCGCGGCTGTCATCGGTGACGATGGTGAAGCGGCGCGGCTGGACGGACTTGGAATCCTCCTTCGCCTTCTTCGCCGCCTGCGAAACGGCCTTCACCGCGCCGGCCATCGCCTCGGCACCGAGCTTGTCGATCTCGACCGCTTCAACCAGGGCTTCGCTGCCCCTATCGCTCTTGTCCGCCATGGGTACGGCCGGGTGTGAACCCGCCTCCTTTGCTTCGGATGGCGCGCTTGCCAGGTCGGTCACTTCAACATCACCGTCCGACACGGACCCATCTCCGTTCCTGAAATCCACCTTGCCTGCCCCCGTTCCAATCGCTGGCTGCCACGGCAGCCGAAAATTTCGCCGGCGACCGAATCGGAAGGCTTGATCCCTTCCTACCAGTCGCGCTCACCATTGAGGAGAACAAAAAGGGAAAGTTTTTCCCCTGACTTGTCCCCCGATCCGTCAACTTCAGGCCACTGCCAGACCGAATCCGCCCCCTTTCGCCGGAATCGGCGGCCTTGGGCTGAAACTAGGTCTAGTGGGTCCCCCTGCGTACCGGACCACTATCGATAGTGCCTCAACCAGTTTCAGGTTCAAGAGGGTAAATCCGGAACTAACCAGCGGGCTGTGGATGGAGACGGGCGGCGCAAACTTTCTGCATTGCAGCGACGCGCGGGAAATCCTCGGCTGGCGAGGCGCGCAAGAGTCAAAGTGCGCGGGGAATATTTTTTTCTCCACATCGACGAAGCGAGTCCTGCTTGCGCCGGATTGAATCGGCACTTGTCCGCGCCTTGCCCGCAACCGGCCCGCGAATGCGCATTGCCGGACCGGTCGAAGCGGGTTAGCCCTTGCCTCAGGGAACCATGGGGGGTCGCCCCCGCAAGGGAGAATCGGGCCATGATCAATGCCATTTCCTACATCATTTCCGGCCTCGTCGTCGGCGTGCTGGCCAAGCTGTTCTACATCGGCAATACCGACATCGGCTTCTTCAAGACCACGCTGATCGGCATCCTGGGATCGCTGCTGGCCGGCTTCGTCACCAGCCGCGGGCAGCAGAGCTTCAGCCGCGGCGGCTGGATCGCCTCGATCATCGGATCGATGGTGCTGATCTTCGCCGGCAAGCACCTGGGCGTGCTGTAACCGGCGGCCCATGGCAGCGGCCGGGGCTTCCGGTTGAATTGCATGGACAATTCCTGACAGGAAATTTCACCTCTGCCCCCATGCGCGGGCGTGGACAGCGCCCCGCGAATGGGGAAGGGTAGCCTTCGAATCACCTCGTACCCTGGGGGACTACTGATGCGCGCCCGCTGGATCCTTTCGCTGATTGCCATCGCAACCCTGCCCTTTGCAGCGCACAGCGATACTGCGCCGCAGGTCGTCCTGGCGACGATGGGCACCGGCGGCGGTGCCGGCGGCGCGGTGGAGCGCTTTACCCTGCGCTTTTCCGAACCGATGGTGCCGCTGGGCGATCCGCGGGCCAGGCCGGCGGCGACCAGCGACTGCCCGGTGCCCGCCACCGGCCGCTGGGTGGACCAGCAGACCTTCGTGCTCGATTTCGAACGTCCCCTGCCGGGCGGGCTTTCCTGCAAGGTTCAGCTGCGCGACCGGCTGACCACCCTGCGCGGGCTTTCGGTGGGCGGGCCGGGCTCCTACCCCATCGACACCGGCGGCCCCTCGGTTCGCGCCGTGCTCGCCCCCGGCAGCGACGGCGATATCGACGAGGACCAGGTGTTCCTCGTCGCCACCAATGTCTGGGCCGATCCCGCATCGGTCGCCGCCCGCGCAAGCTGCGCGGTGGACGGCATCGGCGAGGCGGGCGCGGTAGACGTGCTCCCGGCCGACACGGCGGGCAAGGTGCTTGACGGGCTGGGCGAGGATAACTGGACCCGGCGCAATTTCCTTGAGGAAGCCGGCCTGCCCACCCGCCTGCCTGCCGATGCCCGGCTGCGCGTGCAGGCCTTGTCCAACGTGACCGCACTGAAGTGCCGCCGCCCGCTGCCGCCCGAACGCGACATGGCGCTGGTCTGGCCCAAGACAATCAGCGGCAAGGGCGGCAAGCTGGCGGGGACCGACCAGCGCTTCGACTACACCGTGCGCAAGGCCTTTGCCGCCAGCTTCGATTGCGGGCGCATCAATGCGGCCGCCGGGTGCAACCCGATCACCCCGGCCTGGGTCCGCTTCACCGCCCCGATCGACCGGGCAAAGGCGCTGGCAGTGCGGCTGCGGATGGCGGACGGCACCGAATTCTCCCCCCGGATCGATCCCGACAGCCGCGGCGATGCCCAGCTTTCCGACCTTCAGTTCACCGGCCCCTTCCCCGCCGGCAGCGTCGCGCAGGTGATCCTGCCGGCCGACATCATCGACCTTTCCGGGCGCCGCCTGTCCAATGCGGCGCGCTTCCCCCTGGCGGTGCGCTTCGATGCCATGCCGCCGCTGGTGAAGTTCGCCGCCGAGTTCGGCATTGTCGAGGCGAGCGAAGGGCTGCTGCCGGCAACCGTGCGCGCGGTGGAGCCGGACCTCATCGGCAAGGCCACGGCCATCGACGGGCGCTCGGCACGGATCGCCGACGATGATCGCGTCATCGCCCAGTGGCTGCGCCGCCTGAAGGACGCGACGCGGCGCAATTACGAATATATCGACCAGAAGGACGGATCGACCAGGGCCATCAACCGCACCGGCGAAAAGCCCCTGCTGCGCCCGGCGGAAGGCGCGGCGATCAGGCTGCCGCTGCCCGGCAAGGGCAAGGACTTCGAGGTGATCGGCGTGCCGGTGAAGCAGCGCGGCTTCCACGTGGTCGAATTCGCCAGCCCGGCGCTGGGCCGCGCGCTGCTGGGCCGCAACGTGCCGCGCTATGTCCCGGCGGCGGCGCTGGTCACCGACATGGCGGTGCATTTCAAGTGGGGCCGCGAAAGCTCGCTCGTCTGGGTCACCAGCCTGTCGGGCGGCAAGCCGGTGGCCGGGGCTGCGGTGCGGGTAAGCGATTCGTGCACCGGCGCCCAGATCGCCACCGGCACGACCGGCCGCGACGGCACCCTGCTGGTGCGCGGCAACCTGCCCGAGCCCGATACCGGCGGTGGCTGCGAGGAAGACCAGAGCCATCCGCTGATGGTTTCCGCCCGCGCGGCCGGTGACATGAGCTTCACCCTCACCACCTGGAACGACGGCATTTCGCCTTACGATTTCGACCTCTCCTTCGGCGCGAGCGCCAATAGCGAGATCATCCACACCATCATGGACCGCGCGCTGGTGCGCGTGGGCGAAACGGTCAACTTCAAGCACGTGCTGCGCAAGCCGATTGGCCCCGGCTTTGCCTTTGCCAAGGGCTTTTCGGGCAAGTTCGTGCTGCGCCACAACGGCTCGGAGACCGAATTCTCCCAGCCGGTCACCATCGATGCCATGGGCTCGGGCGAGAACAGCTGGGCCGTGCCGCAGGGCGCGCCGCTCGGCACCTATTCGCTGCGTTTCGAGGTGGAGGGTCGCACGATCTATTCCATGCAGGACGTGCGGGTGGACGAATACCGCCTGCCGACCATGCGTGCCTCGGTCACCGGCCCGGACCAGCCGCTCGTCCAGCCGCGCGCCGTGCCGCTTTCGCTGTTCGTCGGCTACCTATCCGGCGGCGGTGCGGGCCAGCTGCCCGTTACCCTGCGCACCGAGTTCGAGGCGACAAGCCGCAGCCCCAGGGGTTGGGAAGCCTATGACTTCGGCGGGGCCGAGGTGAAGGAAGGCGTTCGCCCGATGTCGATCGAGGGCGAGGGCGAGGTTACCGATCCCCTTCCCTATTCGCAGACCCTTCCCGCCACGCTTGGCGCCGATGGCACGGCGAAGACGGCGGTGGACGTCAGCGCACCGATCAACCAGCCGGTCGCACTATCGGTGGAGATGGACTACCCGGACGCCAACGGCGAAACGCTGACGGCGGGCCGGCGGATCGTGCTGTACCCCAGCGCCGTCCAGCTTGGCATGAAGACCGATGGCTGGATGATGCGATCGAGCGACCTCAGGCTCAATTTCATCGCGCTTGACCTTTCGGACAGGCCGCTCACGGGCCAGATGGTCAAGGTGGAGCTGTTCTCGAAGCAGACCATCACCGCGCGGCGGCGGCTGATCGGCGGCTTCTATGCCTATGACAACCAGCAGAAGGTGGAGCGGCTTTCCGCCGGATGCACCGGATCGACCAATGCCCAGGGACGCGCCGACTGCGTGATCGATGCCGGGGTTTCCGGCGAAGTTACCGTGGTGGCCACTACCACCGACCGCGACGGCCGCGTGGCCCGCTCGGTCCGCTCGGTCTGGCTGGCGGGCGAGGATGACTGGTGGTTCGGCGGCGACAATGGCGATCGCATGGACGTGATCCCCGAAAAGACCGCCTATGCCGCCGGCGAAACCGCGCGCCTGCAGGTTCGCATGCCCTATCGCGAGGCGACCGCGCTGGTCACTGTGGAGCGCGAGGGCGTGCTTTCCAGCTATGTTACCGAACTGTCCGGCAAGGACCCGGTGATCGAGGTGAAGATGCCGGGCTCCTACGCGCCCAATGTCTACGTCTCGGTCATGGCCGTGCGCGGGCGGGTTACGGGGGCGCGGCCCTGGCTGGCGGAAATGGCGCAGAAGCTGGGCATCCCCTATACCGCCGGTGGCGTATTGCCCACCGCGACGGTGGACCTTGCCAAGCCGAGCTACCGCATCGGCATGACCCAGCTGAAAGTCGGCTGGGAAGCCCACAAGCTGGCGGTCGAGGTCAAGGCCGAGAAGGAAGCCTACGCCGTGCGCGAAACGGCGCGGGTGAAGGTTGCGGTGCGCGATCCCTCCGGCAAGGGCGCGCCAAGCGCCGACCTGGCCTTCGTGGCGGTTGACGAAGCGCTGCTGCAACTGATGCCCAACGATTCCTGGAAGCTGCTCGATGCCATGATGGGCGAACGCAGCCTTGAGGTGGCGACATCGACCGCGCAGATGCAGGTCGTGGGCAAGCGGCATTATGGCAAGAAGGCCGTGGCAGCGGGCGGCGGCGGCGGCGATGCCTCAGGCGTCAACCGCGAGAACTTCCAGCCGGTATTGCTGTGGAAGGGCAGGGTCGCGCTGGATTCGCGGGGCGAGGCGGTGGTCGAAGTGCCGCTGTCCGATGCGCTCACCCGCTTCCGGCTGGTTGCCATCGCCACCGATGGCGCGCAGCTGTTCGGCACCGGCGAAACGGCGATCCGCACCCGGCAGGACTTGGCAGTCTATCCCGGCCTGCCGCCACTGGTCCGCACCGGCGATCGCTTCGACGCGGTGTTCACCCTGCGCAACGGCTCTGACAAGCCGATGACCGTGACCGCAAGACCGCGGGTCGAAGGCGGCATCTCTGCCGACGATGCCCGCACCGTGACCATTCCGGCAGGCGGCGCCAGCCGGGTGCAGTGGACCGTCGCCGCCCCGGCAGAACCCGGCTCGCTCAAGTGGACGGTCGAGGCGAGGAGCAAGGACGGCAAGTTCCGCGATACCGTGGTCGCCATGCAGGAGGTTGCGCCTGCCGTGCCCGTCGAGGTCTGGGCCGCCGGCCTCTACCGCGTGGGCGAGGGCGAACCACCGGCGATCATGGTGCCGCAGGGGGCCTTGCCGGGCGGCTTTGTCGATGTGGCGCTGAGCGACAGCCTCGCCCCGCCACTGGGCGGTGTTCGCGACTACATGCTGCTCTATCCGTGGACCTGCTTCGAGCAGCGGCTCAGCCGCATCGTCGCCACCGGCGATGCCGCCGCCTGGGAAAGCCTCGCCTCGGCCATGCCCAGCTATCTCGATGGCGATGGCCTGCTGCGCTATTTCCCGTCGGCGGAAATGCGCGGGTCGACCGAGCTGACCGCCTATGTGCTGGCCATCACCGCCGCTGCGGACCTCAAGATCCCCGAGGCGACCCGCGCCCGCATGGTCGCGGCCCTGAAGGGCGTGATCGAAGGCCGGGTCAGCCGCGACCGGCCCTTTGCCGCCGACGAACGGCTGGTGAAGATCGCCGCGCTATCTGCCCTTGCCCGCGCCGGGGCAGCCGAACCGGGGCTTGTCGCCCGCATCGACATGGTTCCGGCGCAGATGCCCACCGGCACCCTGGCTGACTGGATCGCGGCGCTGGACCGCCTGCCGAAGGCACCGAAGGCGGCGATGCTCAAGGCCGCGGCCGAGGGCGAACTGCGAAAGCGGCTGGTCTATGAAGGCACGCGGCTCGACCTGTCCGACAGCGCCCGCGCGCCCTGGTGGATGATGGTCAGCGCCGACGAGATGGCGATCAAGGTGCTCGATGCCACGCTGGGCAAGCCCGGCTGGCAGGCCGAAGCGCCGCGCCTGATGGTGGGCCTGGCCAGCCGCCAGCAGAAGGGCCACTGGGACACGACGCTTGCCAATGCCTGGGGTTCGGTGGTGGTCCGCCGCTTTGCCGCGCTTTACCCGGCAACGGCGATTGCCGGCACGACCCGGCTGGCGCTGGGCGGCAAGACGCTGGAGGCGAAGTGGCCGCGCGCCGCCGATCCGCAGCCGCTGCGCCTGCCGCTCGTTACCGGCCCGCTGGCCATGACGCAAAGCGGCGGCGCGGGGCCCTGGGCCAGCGTCACCGTGCGCGCCGCCGTGCCGCTGAAGGAACCGCTGATGGCCGGCTATCGCCTTGCCCGAGAAGTGACCGTGGTTTCGGCGCGCGAGAAGGGCAGGCTGAGCGCGGGCGACGTGGTGCGCGTGAAGCTGTCCATCACGGCAACGGCAGACCGGAACTGGGTGGTTCTGGCCGATCCCCTGCCCCCGGGTGCCACCGTCATGTCGGGCCTTGGCGGGCAATCGGCTCTGGCGCGCAAGGATGAAGGCCGGGCCAGCGAAGGCGCTTATCCTGCCTATGTCGAAAACCAGAAGGACAGCTGGCGCGCCTATTTCGACTGGCTGCCACGCGGCACGACCACGGTGGAATATACCGTACGGCTGAACGGTTCGGGCCAGTTCACCCTGCCCCCGGCGCGGGTTGAGGCGATGTATGCCCCGTCCATCCGGGCGCAGCTGCCGGTGGGAGCGATGACGGTGTGGGGAAGCTGAAGAGCCTTGCCTCCGCGCTGATCGGCTGGGTTGCGCGCATCGAGGATGCGCTGTGGCCGTATGTCCGGCGTGCCGGTGGCTGGTTGCGGGGAACGGCCTGGCCATGGTTGCGGCGCACGGGCTGGAAGCGCGTGCTGCTTTCGCTGCCGCTGGGCTTCCTCGCATGGCTCTATGTGGCCACCACGCCGCCGCCCGTGCCCACCTTCGCCGATCTCAGGGACCAGTGGCGGCCCAGCGAGGCCTGGCTTTACGACCGCAATGGCGACCTGCTCGACGAAGTGCGCGTGGACTTTGCCATGCGGCGGTTGGGGTGGATGAAGCTGGATGCCATGGGCGAGCCGCTGCGCCGCGCGGTGATCCGGGCGGAGGACCGCCGCTTTGCCAGCCACGGCGGGGTGGACTGGCTGGCGCTGGGATCGTCGCTGCGCACGCGGATCGAGGGCGGCCGGGCGCGCGGTGCCTCAACCATAACCATGCAGCTGGCTGCCTTCCTCTCGCCCGATCTCGGCCGGCCGGGCCGGCGCGGCTGGATCGACAAGCTGCGCCAGATGCGCGCCGCCTGGGCCATCGAGGGCCTGTGGTCGAAGCCCGATATCCTCGAAGCCTATCTCAACCTCGCGCCGTTCCGGGGCGAGACGCAGGGCGTGGCCGCCGGCGCGCTGACGCTGTTCGGCAAGGCACCGGACCGGCTGGACCCGCGCGAGGCCGCGGTGATGGCGGCGCTGCTGCCCGATCCGGCGGCTCCCGCACCGCGCGTTGCCCGCCGCGCCTGCCGCGTGCTGGGCGAGGCCGATTGCGCCACGATCGAGGCGCTCGCCTCGAACCTCAGCGCCCCCGGCCGCCTCAAGGCGCTTGACCCGGACCGCGCCCCGCATCTCGCCGGCAAGCTGCTGATCGAGCCGGGCATGAAAGTGCGCACCACCATCGACCCCAAGGTGCAGGAGGCTGCCGTTCAGGCGCTGCGCCAGCAGTTGCAGGGCCTTGGCCCCACGCGCGTGCGCGATGGCGCGGTGATCGTGGTGGACAATGCCAGCGGCGAGGTGCTGGCCTATGTCGGCGGCGTCGGCCTCGGCTCGACCGCCGCGTCGGTGGACGGGGCGGACGCACCGCGACAGGCGGGATCGACGCTCAAGCCGTTCCTTTATGCCCAGCTGATCGAGCGCAAGTGGCTCACTGCCGCCTCGATCCTCGATGACAGCCCGGTCCAGCTCGATACGGCATCAGGGCTCTATGTGCCGCGCAATTACGACAACGCCTTTCTCGGGCCGGTATCGGTGCGCCGGGCGCTGGCCAATTCGCTGAACGTGCCCGCCGTGCGCGCGCTGCTGCTGGATGGCGTGCAGGACTTTCGCGACCGGCTGTGGGATTTGGGCTACAACGGGCTTGAAGGCGACGGCGCCTATTACGGCTTCAGCCTGGCGCTGGGATCGGCGGAAGTGACGCTGATGGAACAGGCCAATGCCTATCGCACCCTGGCCAACCAGGGGCGCTGGTCGCCGCTGCGCCTGCGGACGGACGAGGCGGGCGCAGAGCCGCGCCAGCTGCTCGATCCGGCATCGGCGTGGATCGTGGCCGATATCCTGTCCGACCCCTCGGCCCGCGCCGGCACCTTCGGCGTCGATTCCGCGCTGCGCCTGCCGTTCTGGGCTGCCGCCAAGACCGGTACCTCAAAGGCCATGCGCGACAACTGGTGCGTCGGCTTTTCCGATCGCTTCACCGTGGCGGTCTGGGTGGGCAACCTTGAAGGAGACGCCATGCGCTCGGTCTCCGGCACCAGCGGCGCGGCCCCGGTATGGCGCGACGTGATGCTGGCGCTTCATGCCGGAAAACCCGGAGCGGCCCCGCCCCGGCCAAAGGGGGTGGAGGCCATGCGGGTCAGCTTTGCCACGGGCAACGAGCCGCCGCGCAGCGAATGGTTCGTTTCCGGCACCGGGCAAGCGACCCTTGCCGAGGCCCCCGCCTTCGCCCGCCGCCCGCGCATTGCCAACCCGGTTTCCGGATCGGTCTATGCCTATGATCCGGACATCCCGGCCGCACGCCAGTCGCTTGGTGTCAGCATCACCGGGTCGGCCGTCGGCTATAGCCTCTCGCTCGACGGACGCACCCTGAGCGGCGTGCCCGACGGAATGCAGCTTCCGCTGCTGCCGGGCAGCCACCTGCTTGCGCTCCACGACGAAGGCGGGCGCAAGGTGGACCAGGTGCGCTTTACCGTGCGCTAGGCGTTACTTCACCACCACCCGCACGCGCGCGAGGTTGGGGATGCGGGCATAGGGCGTGGTCATGTTGCCCTTGCGGTGCGAATAGGCCCGCAGCGCGACAAAGTAGGTGCCGGGCTTGTCGAAAGCATGGCGGGCGGTCAGCGTCACGGTCTGCGCCGCCGCCTTGATGTTCGCCTTCTCGGCAAATCTGCCCGATCCGTCGAAGTCCCATTCCGCGCCCACGACCTTGCCGGTCCCCGGAGGGGCGGCAATGGTGGAGACGAACTGCACCGGCTGGCCGGGCCGCACCACGGCGCGGGCGGCGCCGTTGGCCTTCAGGGTAACGACCGGCTGCACGCCGCCGCGCGCGGTTGCCTTGGGCGCAACCTCCACCTGCCCGCCGACCACCTTGTAATTGGTGCTCTGCGGCGGAGCGGTGCCCTTTTCCACCCAGGCCGAAACGTCGCGCAGCGCCTGTTCCAGCACGGGGTTGTAATTGACCACCCGGGTCGGATCCTCGACGTACTGCTGCGCTCCGTGGAGGGCGTTTTCGGTGTACCAGATGCGGTAGCGGTTCGATGCGTCGGCCCCGTAGTGCTCGTCGAACTTGCGGCGGTACCAGTCCGCCTGCCAGGGAACCGCCTCGCGGTCGAGCAGCGAGTTCACCGTGATGATCTTGCCGTTGAAGTGACCGGTCGGCACGGACCCGGCGGCACCACGCGCGAACATCGGGCCCAGCAGCATCTTGCGCTGCGGGTAGATCGGCTTGCCATCGGGGCCGCGGAACTGGTCATAGACCTTGTAGCTGGCATCCGGCACCTGGTGTCGGTGGAAGGTCTGCGCGGCGAGGAAGTTCGAGTTGTCGACCCGCACCTCATCCCCCGGCTTGATCTTGGCGAGCGTGGCCAGATCGACCACGCCGAGGGTGACCGCATCCCCCTTGAGCGCCCGCAGCGCGAGCCGCTTGCCCTTCGCCTCGCCCGAGAGGACATAAAGGTCGCCGCCAAGGAACCCGACATCGGGGGGCGTGCCTTCGAGCTGGAGCCCGACCGGCCGCTTCGACCCGTCGCCAATCACGCGCTGCCATGCCAGTTCGGCCGTGCCGCGCGACGTGCCGGGAATGCGGACATCGGCAAACCCCTTGGCAACGGCCGCATCCTCGTCGAGCCAAGTCTTCACCTTGGTGACGTATTGCAGCCGCGCCTTCTTCAGCGATTCGGGCGGATTGAAGCCGAGGTATCCCGGCTTGGTCCAGAAATCCTCGAAATAGGAGGGGTCGCCCATGACCACGCCCTGATAAACGGCAGTGAAGGCGTGGACGCCGAACTTGTCGTAGTTGAACCACGCCTTGGTCGGGAAGCCCATCGCCGTCGCTTCCTTGAGCGCGGCGGCTTCCTCGGCATTGAGGCCCTTGTAGGGATCGCCGCTGCCGCCGGCGTCAAACGCATCGATGATCTGCGGGAACTTGTCATTGAGCACGCGCATGGCGTGCATTCGGATGGAGAAACTGTTGGGTACGGCCATGGGCGAGCCGAGCACGAAAGGCACCGCCCCGTCCCACACACCCTTGGTGTTCTCCATCGAGCCCAGCGTGCGATAGCCGCCGCCCGAACCGCCGTAGAGATAGCCATAGACGCGGCCCGCCCCGTACATCTCGTTGGCCACCTTGCGCGAGAAATTGGCCGCAGCTGCATTGGCGCGGAAGGCGGCGATGGTGGGATCGGCATTGAAGGCCGGGCCCGCCGTGGCGCCGGTGCCGCCGCTGTTGGTCTCGACGAAATAGGCGCCCGAATCGATCGAGAAGCCGATCTGGTTCAGGCCGTTGGTCGGCGCGAGGTTCTCGCTGTCGGGCACGGGGGTGACGTACTGGAAGAAGCGCCCCTGGTACTGCTCCTTGGGCGGGAAGTAGAACGAGAAGCGCGCGTCGGTGCCCTTGAAACCGCCGTGGACATAGCGATGGCGAACCGGGGCATCGCGCCATTCGTCGATATCGATGTAGGGTTCCTTGAACAGGGGATCGGCCGCCGGCGCAGCCTCTGCCGCGGCGGGCTCTGCGGCATGGACCGGCAGGGCCGCGGCCATGGCGCAGCCGGCCAGCGCGGTTACAGCCAGCGCCCGGCGCAGGTGTGAGTTCCCCATGTTTATTCTCCTCTCCGTCTATTTAATCAGCATGACACGCACCGGCAGCCAGCGTCCAGTCGCCATGACGATCCTTCGACAATTTGCGACAAATTTGCTTTGCTCCGCCGCCCCTGTCGGGCCAGAACCGCGGCAGGGAGATCACGGATGACGACATTCACCGGCAAGGCTGCGCTGGTCATCGGCGCGGGGCAGAACATCGGGCGGCGCGTGGCGCAGGAATGGGCAAGGCGCGGCGCGCGGCTGGCCGTTGCCGATATCGACGAGGCAGGCGCGCAGCAGACCGCCGCCATGCTGCGCGATGCCGGGGCAGAGGCCCATGCCATCGCCTGCAACGTGGCCGACGATGCTTCGGTCCTTGCCTGCATCGATGCGGCCGAACAGGCGCTCGGCCCGCTGGACATCCTGATGAACAATGCCGGCATCCTTTCGGGCGGCAACCCGCAGGACATTCCGCTGAGCGAATGGCAGCGCATGTTCGATATCAACCTGTTCGGCATGGTGCGCGCCAACAACGTGATCGTGCCGCGCATGATCGAACGCGGCACTGGCCATATCGTCAACACCGCCAGCTTCGCCGGCTTCTATCCCTTCGCCGCCAGCCGCGTGCACTATGCCGCCGCCAAGGCAGGCGTCATCTCGATGAGCGAGAACCTTGCTCTCTACCTCATGCCGCTGGGCGTAAAGGTCAGCTGCCTGATCCCCGGCCCGGTGATGACCACCTCCACTGCCGGCATGAAGGAATTCAGCGAAAACTATGTGATGCGCGCGCCGGGCAGCCACCTGTTCGTCATGAGCCAGCAGGAAACCGCGCGGGTGCTGTCGGACGGAATGGAGGCCGGGAAGATCCTGATCCCCACGCACGAGGAAGGCTGGGACAGCTATCGCGAGCATGCCGCCGATCCGGATGCCTTCGTGGCGAAGAAGAATGCCGAATACCTAGCGGGCGATGCCGGCAAGCCCGGCATCACGCCCGAGGTTATCGCCTCGTTGAACGAATAGTCAGCCCGCGAACAGCCGCAGCGGATTGGCCGTGAACATGGCCTCGATCTGCGCCTCGCTCACCCCGGCCTCGCGCAGCAGGGGCAGCACGTCGTCATGGATGTGGCGCAAGTGGTGGTTGGGCATGGCCCGCCGGTAATCGTCAAAGCGGGGGAAGAAGTCCGACCAGCCGATGCAGCAATCGTGGCTCAGCGCCAGTTGCCCGGCATGGCCCCGGCGCACCAGTTCGACGATGGTATCGACGCGGTCCTGCGTGGTGATGGCGAAATCGACGCCGAAACGGTCCATGCCGAGCAGCGAGCCCTTTTCCGCCAGCCGCAGCAGGTAATTGACATCGGTGGTATCGCCGCAATGGCCGATGACCACGCGCGAAAGGTCCGCCCCTTCCTCTGCCAGCACGCGCTGCACCTCAAGCCCGGTATGCTCCTTCGGCGCGGTGTGTACGGTGATCGGCGTGCTGGTTGCCCTGTGCGCCTGGGCCACGGCGCGCATCGCCCGCTCAACCCCCGGCCGCAGCCCCTGCTTGTCTATCGCACACTTGAGCATCCCGGCCTTTGCCGCAGTGCCCGCCATGCCAACGGTAATGTCGCGCACGAACAGGTCCACCATCGGCTCTGGCGCATCGAGCAGCAGGCCGGGGCCGTGGAATTCGAACGGACCGGGCACCGCATCGAAGGTGTAGAGCCCGGTCGAAAGGATCATGTTCACCCCAGTCCGCTCGGCCACGGCCAGCAGGCTGGGAACGTGGCGGCCAAGGCCCAGGACGGTCAAATCGACAATCGTGTCATAGCCCAGCGCCTTGATCTCGTTGAGCCGCGCGGCGGCGCTGTCGATCGTCTCCTCGGTGAAGAAGTCCGGCCGGTAATTGAGCGTGTATTCCATATCCATCAGGAACACGTGCTCGTGGATCAGGACCTTGCCGAGGCTGGCGGCATCGACGGGCCCGCGGGCGGTCTGGACAGTGGCCATGGTCAGATATCTATCACGATCTTGCCGAAATGCGCCCCGCTTTCGAGATGGCGGAAGGCATCGGCCAGCCGTTCAAGCGGGAAGCGGCTGTCGATCACCGGGCGGATGCCGTTGGCCTCGATCGCGCGGACCATGTCCGTCTGGTCCCGCCGCGATCCCACGGTCACGCCCTGCAGGCGCAGGCGCTTGGCCTGGGTGATGGCGAAGGGGATCGTATCGATATCGAAACCGCCCGCCGCGCCGATGATCGCGACATGCCCGCCGGTCCGCGCCGCGACCAGCGACTGTGGCAGCGAATGAGGTCCGCCGACTTCGATCACGTGCTCGACGCCAAGCCCGCCGGTCAGCGCCAGCACGGCTTCTCCCCACTTCTCCGTCTTGCGGTAATTGACCACGTGATCCGCGCCGAGTTGCGCCAGCCGGGCAAGCTTGTCCGCGCTCGAACTGGTGGCGATCACGGTTGCCCCCGCCGCCTTGGCAAACTGGAGCGCGAAAAGAGAGACGCCGCCGGTGCCTTCGACCAGCACGGTCTGGCCCGGACGGATCGGCCCGTTGGCCAGTGCGCGCCATGCGGTAACCCCGGCGCAGGTCAGCGTTGCGGCTTCGGCATGGCTGAGCCCGGCAGGCGCAAGGGTGAAGCTGGCCACGGGGCGCGTCACTTCCTGCGCGGCAAAGCCATCGGCCGGGCCGCCCGGGCTGGCGTTCAGCTCTGCCCGCTCGACGTGCCCATCGCGCCAGGTGGGGTGAAAGGTGGAGACGACCGCATCGCCCGGCGCGAATTCGCTCACGCCTTCGCCCACCGCGATCACCTCGCCCGCACCGTCGGACAGCGGCACGATGCCGTCGACCGTCGGGAAGAAGCCCTTGGCCACCAGCATGTCGCGGAAGTTGAGCGAGGCCGCGTGCAGCCGCACCCTGATCTCGCCCGGGCCGGGGGCCGGTGCGGTCCATTCCTCCAGCCGCAGGTTGTCGTAACCCGCCGGGTGGCGCAGGCGGATGGCCTTCATGGCATTTTCCCTTCCGAATTCAGCTGCTTCATCAGGGGCACCAGCTTTTCCCGGGCGACCAGCGCGTTGTAGTGTTCGGCAATCGAACAGAACCGCCCATCGCGCACCCGCAGGACATAGACATAGGTGTTGGCATAGCTTTCGCCATTGACCAGCCGCGCCTGCGAATGCGCCTCTATCACCACGCGATCGTCCTCGGCGGTGATGGCATCGACGGTCATCTCGATCGGCCCGTCGAGCATCTGCTTCAGGCTGGCGATCATGCCCTGGTAGGCGGCCCTGGAAACGGTGCCGCCGGTGGTGATCCATCCGGTCATGTCATCGGTCAGCAGGCTGTCGGGCAGGTGCCCTTCGCGCACGGCGGCGATGAAGGCATGGGCAAGGTCGCGGGCGGCGGCGCGATCGGTCACGGGGCGATCCAGATGCCGCCGTCGACGTTGATCGTCTGCCCGGTGATATAGCTGCCACCGGGGCCGCATAGGAATACCACGGTAGCGCCCACGTCCTCGCGGCTGTTGCCCAGGCGCTTCATGGAGGTCTGCTCCGTCAGCTCGTCAATGAAGCCGGGCTGGGTATCGATCATGTATTCCACCCCCGGCGATTCCGAGAAGGGGCAGATCACGTTTACGGTGATCCCGTGCACGCCCCATTCGCGTGCGGCCACGCGGCTGAGCCCGCGCACGGCTTCCTTGGCGGCGGCATAGGCACCAAAGCCGGCATCGCCCCGGATCCCGGCAACCGAGCCAAGGTTGATGACCCGGCCTTTCGCCGCCTTGAGATGCGGGAAGGCGGCGCGCATGCAGTGGAACCCGCCGTGAAAGCCCTGGAAGGCGAGCGCCAAGTCCTTGTCGCGGGTATCTTCCACCCCGACCATGGGGCGCGAGGTATGGGCATTGTTGACCAGAACATCGAGCCGCCCGAACACCGCGACGGTGCGTCCGATCAGCGCCTCGCACTCCTCACGCTCTGCCACGTTGCAGGCCAGCGCCAGGCCGGAGCCGCCCTCGGCCTCGATCTCGGCCAGCACCTTTTCGCACTTTTCCAGCGTCCGCCCGGCCAGAACCACGCGCGCGCCCGCTGCGGCCAGTGCCCGGGCAATGCCGCGCCCGACGCCTTGCCCTGCCCCGGTCACCACGGCCACCTTGCCTTCAAGCTGCTTCACGCGATCTCCTCCCGTCTGAATCCTGATCCCGTTTTTCTGCGCAATTGCCGGAGCCGCCACTGCTTTTGCACCGTGGACACCCGATATCGCCGCGACGCTTGCGCCGGGGGCGAGAAGCCGCAATCAAAGGGGCCGCATTTTGGGAGAAACAGCGACATGGAACCCGCCCTGCAAGCCCTGATCGACAAGGAAGCCATCCGCGACTGCATCGCCCGCCTTGCGCGTGGCGAAGACCGCCGCCAGCCCGAGGTTCTGTCCGCCTGCTTCTGGCCGGATTCGACCTTCGACTATGCCATGTACAAGGGTTCCTTCCCCGAATACCTCGCCTGGGTAACGCCGGGGGCGGATGCCATCACCAACACCCAGCACGTGCTTGGCCAGACGGTAATCGATCTGGACGGCGCATCGGCCAAGGCCGAAACCTATGTCATCTCCTACCACCGGGTCGACATGGGGCCGGAAACCGGCGAGCGTGATACCTGCATCGGCGGCCGCTATCTCGACACCATGGAAAAGCGCGACGGCAAATGGGCCATTGCCCACCGCACCATGCTGTATGACTGGTACCAGGACTGGGGCCAGAGCGCCGACTGGAGTCAGGGCATCATGGGCTATCCCTTCCACGGGCCCAACTATACCGGCCGGGTTAAGGACGATGCCAGCGTGGCCTTCTTCGCCGGCAAGCCGTTCTGATGCGGCCGCTGGAAGGCAAGGTTGCGGTCGTCACCGGGGCCAGTCGCGGCATCGGCAAGGGCACGGCCTGCGTGCTGGCAGAGGCCGGCGCCACGGTCTACGTCACCGCCCGCACGGTCGATGCCGGTGCCCATCCCCTGCCCGGCACCATCGGCGAAACGCTCACCGAGATCGAGGCACGCGGCGGCAAGGGCGTGGGCGTGGCGCTCGACCTGCATGACGATGCCGCCATCGAAGCGCTGTTTGCCCGGGTAAAGGCCGAACAGGGCCGGCTGGACGTGCTGGTGAACAATGCCATGTCGATCCCGCCCTCCATGACCGAGCGCAAGGGCTTCTGGGAAAAGCCGCTGGCGGATGAATGGGACATCTGGGAAACCGGCGTGCGCGCGGCCTTCATCGCCAGCCACCACGCCGCGAAGATCATGGTTCCGCAAAAGAGCGGCCTTATCGCCTTCATGTCCGGCTATGTCGGGCGGACCTATACCTACGACGTCATGTTCGGCACGGCCAAGTCCGCGACCGACCGCATGGCGCGCGACATGGGCGTGGAACTGAAACCGCACGGCGTGGCAAGCGTCTCGCTGTGGCAGGGCTTCACCTATACCGAACGGGCGATCGAAAACCTGAAGACGGTTCCCGGAATGGCCAGCCAGCTGAATTCCGCGGTCGGCTCCAGCCCCGAATTCCCCGGCCGCGTCATTGCCGCACTGGCCGCCGCGCCCGACCGGATGGAACGCACCGGGGGCAGCTGGATCGTTGCCGAACTGGCCGAGGCCTATGGCGTGACCGACAAGGATGGCCGCACGATCCCCTCGCTGCGCGAAGAACGCGGCGCACCGATTTTCGGACCGGTCTGACACTTCTGGAGAGCATGATGACACAGCGTCGCTTCGATGGCCGCGTGGCCGTGATTACCGGTTCGGGCCGCGGGCTCGGCTTTGCCTATGCCGAGCTCCTTGCCGGCCTTGGCGCGAAGGTCGTGATCAACGACAACGGGTCCTCGCTCGACGGATCGGGCAAGGACAGTTCGGTTGCCCAGCAGGCGGTGGACCGGATCAAGGCCGCCGGCGGCGAAGCGGTCGCCTGCACCGAAAGCGTCGCCACGCCAGAGGGCGGCAAGGCCATCGTCGATGCCGCGCTCGACAGCTGGGGGCGGATCGACGTGCTGATCCACAATGCCGGCAACACCCGCTTCGATCCGCTTGACGAGATCACGCACGAGGCCTTCCGCAGCCTTGTCGACGTGCACATGCTGGGCGCGTTCAACGTGGTCCAGCCCGCCTTCCCCCGGATGAAAGCCGCAGGCTATGGCCGCGTCGTGCTCACCGGCTCGATCGGCGGCATCTATACCATGCCGCAGACGGTGCATTACGCCATGTCGAAGGCCAGCATGATCGGCCTCAACAACGCGATCAGCGTGGAAGGCAACGAATTCGGCGTGAAGAGCAACATCATCCTGCCCGGCGCGGTCACCCGCATGTCCGAAGGGATCGATGTCAGCCAGTTCCCGCCGATGGACCCGGCACTGGTGGCACCCATGGTCGGCTATCTGAGCCACGAAGACTGCGCCGTTTCCGCCGAAATCTTCGCCGCGGTCGCCGGTCGCATGGCGCGGGTCTATGTTACCGAGACGCACGGGGTCTGGCAGAAGGACTGGTCGATCGACGATGTCGCCAGCAACCTTGCCGCGATCCGCGACACGTCGAACAACTTCACCTTCCACCCGGCCGAAGGCGGTTTCGGCGAGCATCTGGGGCAAAGCTTCGGCGTGGTCGGCAGTCAGGGCTGATCGGGCAGTTCCGCCAGCTTTTCGCGCAGGGTCTGCGCCAGCGCCTCTGCCGCCGGGGAAAGCTTGCGCCCGCGCCGGCGTGCCATGACGATCTCGCTGCGCCGGGCGACCTGGTCTGCCACGTCGAGAACGACGATGCGGCCCGCCGCAATATCCTGCGCGACGAGCGCCGGGCAGGACAGCATGATGCAATCGGTTCCCAGCACGGTTTCGTGCAGGACATGGTAATTGTCGCAGACCAGCCCTGCGCCGGCTCCCGCGACGGCGGCCGATGCATCGACGGCAGCGGCTGAGGGATAGGGGGCAAGGTCTGCCAGCAGCAGCCCTTCCCGTCCGGCCAGCGGGTGGCCGGCGCGCGCCAGCAGGGCAAGGCGGAAGGCGCCCACAGGTTCGATCACCAGTTCGGCCTGATCGCCCAGGTGCCAGGCATTGGCGAAGACCAGTTCGAGATTGTCGGCGAGCAGTTCGGAAATGAGGTCTCCGGGCCGGACCACCGCCTTGAGCGCCAGCCGGGGGCTGGCATTCAGCAGGTTGCGGCTGATCTGCGGCAGCAGCAGCGCCGCGAGCAGGGGGCCGATGCCGAAGCTGACCCGCCCTGCCTCTCCCCTGCCATAGAGCCGCAGGTCGCGCTCAAGGTCATTGGCTGCGGCGAGCATCGCCTGCGCCTGTTCGGCCACCAGCCGTCCGGCCGCGGTCGGCACCACGCCGCCCCGGCTCCTCTCGAACAGGCGCACGCCGTGCTGCACCTCGAACGCGGCGATGGAGCGGCTGAGCGCGGGCTGGGTGATGTGGCATTCCTGCGCCGCCCGCGAGAACGAGCGTGTGCGCTCGACAGCAAGGATATGGCGCAGGCGGGCAAGGTCGATATTCATGTCTTTGACTCATGCAAATCGGCATAAAGATGCATTTGACTGCATTCATGCCCTGCCTATCCTCTGCCCGCAAGCACAGGCCGCCGCGCCGGAGGGGAGAACCGTTCCATGATGCAGTACTTCCTGCTGGTCTATGCCGGCACCGCCGTCCTGTTCGTGCTGGAAATCCTGGCTGGCAGGCATCGCGGGGCCTATGAAAAGGGCGATGTGCCGCTGATCGCGGGATCGCTGCTGGGCCGCCAGCTGATCGGCCCCATCACCACCGGCCTTATCACTGCCGCCTATGGCGCGGTTGCGCCCGCGACCAAGGGCGCGCTTGCCGGTGCCAACCCGTGGCTGGTCTTCGCAGGGCTGCTGCTGCTCACCGAATTCGTCTTCTACTGGGTCCACCGCTGGGCGCACGAGAACCGCAAGGCGCGCCTGCCCCTGTTGTGGAAGCTGCATCGCACCCATCATTCGGGCAGGCACATGAACATTGTGCTGATGTTCCGCGTCAACGTGTTCTGGTACCTGATCTTCCCCGCCGCGCTGACGATCGCGCTCGGCGTCCACCTGGGCCAGCCCGCCGCCGCTGCGGGGGTAACGCTGGCGCTTTCGGCATGGAACGCGATCACCCACTGCAACTTCCGCTGGGATGACCGGGTGCGCGCCCATCCGCGCTTCGGCCCGGCTTTCCGCGCGCTGGAACACGTCTTCGTCTCGCCCGGCCTGCACCACACTCACCACGGCTATGGCAAGGACGGCGCCGGCTATCGCAATTTCGGCACCGTGCTTTCGCTGTGGGACTGGCTGTTCGGCACCCTGCACATCCCGGAAGGCCGGCCGTGGCGCTATGGCAATCCGGGACCGACCGCGCACTGGAGCGAGGAACTGCTCTACCCCATCGTTCGCCGCAAGCCGGTTGCCGCACAGGAGAAACAGGCATGACCAGAGCCGCCAGGATGCTCAAGCTGGGGACCGCGCTTACCGCGCTCGTCCTGGGCCAGGGTCTCGCCGCGCAGGCCAGCCGCACCGTGCTGCCCGTTCCCGCCGCGCCCTTCGACGGCACCATCGGCGAGACCATCGCCCAGTCGAAGCCCGCCCGCCTGCAACCGGTGCGCGCACCGCAGGGCGCGCCCAACGTGCTCGTGCTGATGAGCGACGATGTCGGCTTTTCGATGGCCAGCACCTTCGGCGGACCGGTGCCGACACCGAACATGGACCGGCTGGCCGCGCAGGGCCAGCGCTACAACCGGTTCCACACCACCGGCGTCTGTTCTCCCAGCCGCGCGGCGCTGCTAACCGGGCGCAATCACCACCAGACGGGCGTCGGCTATCTGTCGGACCTGCCGGTGGGCTTCCCCGGCTATACCGGCCGCATCCTGCCTGAAACGGCCAGCATCGCGCAGGTGCTGCGCCTCAATGGCTACAACACGGCGATGTTCGGCAAGCATCACAACATGCCCAGCACCGATCGCAGCGAGGCCGGACCGTTCGATGCCTGGCCGACCGGGCTGGGCTTCGAATACTTCTTCGGCTTCGTGCACGGCGATGTGGACCAGTATTCGCCGATCCTCCACCGCGGCACCAGCCGGGTGGACCAGCGCGAGGGCAAGGGAGACTTGCTCGACAAGCGGTTTGCCGACGACATCATCCGCTATGTCCACAACCAGAACGCCGCCGCGCCGGACAAGCCCTTCTTCGTCTACTGGGCTCCGGGTTCCACCCATGCACCGCACCAGGCGCCGGCCGAATACATCGCCCGCTTCAAGGGCAGGTTCGACCAGGGCTGGGACAAGCTGCGCGAGGAAACCTACCGGCGCCAGATCGACCAGGGCATCATCCCCAAGGGCACGAAGCTGACCCCGCGCCCGGCGGAGATCCCCGCATGGGCTTCGCTCTCCCCCGCGCAGAAGGCCTTTGCCGCCCGATCGATGGAAGTGGCCGCGGCGCAGATGGTCTATCAGGACGAACAGATCGGCCGGGTGATCGACGAGCTTGAGCGCATGGGCCTTGCCGGCAACACGCTCGTCTCGATCATCCAGGGCGACAACGGCGCCAGCGGCGAGGCTGGCCCTCCCGGAACGATCAACGAGCTGCGCGGCATCATCACCCATGACGAGCGCGAGGACTGGATGCTCGCCAATACCGAGAAGCTGGGCAGCGCGGACACCTATGGCAGCTATCCGGTGGGCTGGGCGTGGGCGATGAACACGCCGCTGCGCTGGGTAAAGCAGATGCCTTCGATGCTGGGCGGCATCCGCAACGGCATGGTGCTTTCCTGGCCGGGCAAGGTGAAGCAGCCGGGATCGGTCTGCGCGCAGTTCTCGCACCTTGTCGACATTGCGCCGACCGTGCTGGAAGCGGCGAAGCTGCCCGCGCCGGAAACGGTCTATGGCGTGCGGCAGAAGGCGATGGACGGGCAAAGCCTGGTCGGTTCGCTCTCTTCCTGCGAGGCCGGCAAGCCACGCACCCAGTATTTCGAGATCGGCGGCAAGATCGGCCTTTATCACGATGGCTGGTTCCTCTCGGGCGACGATGGCCGTCCGTCCTGGAAGGAGGAATCGACGCCCGCGCCGGTCAAGTGGTCGCTCTACAACCTTGAAAAGGACTTCGCGCAGGCCACCGACCTTGCCACGAAGGAACCGGAGCGGCTGGCCGAGATGCTCGCGCTGTGGAAGCGCGAGGCGGAGCGCAACAACGTGTTACCGATCGACACCCGCCGCGCAATGGACCGTTCCGACCGCGTGGCATCGGGCGCATCGCGCAAGAACTACGTCTATTGGGGCAAGGACGTGTCCATGCCCGCCGTGGGCTCTGCTCCCTTCCTTGGCGCGCGCAGGTTCACGATCAGCGCCGACCTCCGGCTCGACAAGGCGGAAGCCTCGGGCGTGGTGCTCGCCTGGGGCAGCAAGTTCGGCGGGTTGAGCCTCTACCTCGATGGCGGCAGGCCCGCCTTCGCCTGGGCAAAATCCACCGACCCGCGGGAAATGGCCACGCTGCGCGCCGAAGGGAGGCTGCCGCAGGGAGGCGCGAAGCTGACCCTGCGCTACGAGCCCAAGGCCGGGGCCGACAGCGCGACGGTCATCCTCAGCGCCAACGGCAGCGAGATTGCGCGCGGCGACATGCCGACGCGGATCGTCACGCCGGCAGGCAATGGCGAAACCATGGATATCGGCCGCGACCTTGGCGTGCCCGTAACCGCCTATGCCACGCCTTTCGGCGAGATCGAGGGCGATATCCCGCGCCTGGCCATCGACTTCGACTGAACCGTTCCCCTCGCCTTGGCCCCGCGCCTTGACCCCGCGCCTTGGCGATGCCTTGCGATTGGCGGTTGCACTCCAACCGCCAAGGCGGAACACTGTGCGCGAACGGATTCGAGGAGAGGATTGCATGGTGCACGTGAGCGGTCGCCCCGCGGAAAACCCGGCTGCGGAAGTCGCCGAAGGCTACAGCCTGTCACGTGTGACGGCTCCCAGCCGCCTTTCCGGTGCCAACGGCATGCGCACCGGGGCCGATGGCAAGCTTTATGTCGCGCAGGTTTCCGGCAGCCGCGTCTCCACCGTCGATCCCGACAGCGGCGAAGTGCGGGCGCTGACCGCGATCGGCGGCGGCATCACCGCGCCCGACGACCTGGTGTTCGACGATGCGGGCAATCTTTACTGCACCGAAATCACGCTGAACCGCGTTTCGGTGCTCGAGCCGAACGGCAAGGCGCGCGTGCTGCAGGGCGAAATCAACACGGCCAATCCGATCACCTTCCACCAGGGTCGCCTGATCGTCGGCGAGCTGACCCTCGATGCGCGCATCATGGAACTGGACCGCAACGGGGGCGCGCCCAAGGTGCTGCTTGAACACGTGCCCATGGTCAACGCCTTCGATGTCGGCCCCGATGGCAAGCTCTATTTCCCGGCGCAGGGCGCCAACGAGATCTGGCGCATCGGCCTGGATGGCGGCGAACCGGAAGTGGTCGCCAAGGACCTTGGCGTGCCCGATTCGGTGAAGTTCCACCCGGACGGCTACATCGTTTCCACCCAGGTGCATTCCGGGCAGGTGCTGAAGATCGATCCGCGCACCGGCTCCAGCGAGGTGCTGGCCAATATCGGGCCGGGGCTCGATAACGTCACCTTTGTCGGCAAGCGCATCTTCGTCTCGCACATCACCGGCTCGATTCACGAGATCACCGCGCCCGGCACGGCCAAGCCGCTGATCGAGCGGGGCCTGCAATGGCCGCTTGGCCTTGCCGTGGCGGCGGACGGCACGCTGTTCATCGCTGATGGCGGCTTCGTCTATACCAAGGGCGATGGCGAGCCGGACCTCGTCGGCCACCTGTTCTCCAACGGCTTCCCCGGCTGGACGCGCGGCGTCGCCGCCTCTGCCCCGGGCGAATGGATAGTGACCACCGCTGCCGGTACGGTGGCGAAGTTCCGCCCGGCTGCCGAGGAGAGCGAAGTTCTCGCCGCCGGCCTTGGCGTGCCGGTGGGCGTAGCCCTGGCCGCTGACGGCGCAGTTGTCTTCACCGATGCCCAGACCGGCAAGGTGCAGAGCGCGAAGGGCGGCAATGTCGAGGACCTGGCCAGCGGCCTCAGCTATCCGACCGGCGTGGCGATCGGCCCCGACGGCACGATCTACGTTTCCGAAACCGATGCGGGCCGCGTCGTCACCATCGCCGGCGGCAAGGCGGAAACGCTGATCGACGGACTTGGCCAGCCCGAAGGACTGGTGATTTCCGGCGGCAAGCTGCACGTGCTCGACGTAAAGGCCAAGGAACTGGTGCAGGCCGACCTTTCCGGCGGTGGCCGCCGGGTGCTCGCCTCAAGCCTTCCGGTCGGTGCGCCAGAAGGCATGATCATGCCGCGCCTTGGCGGGATCGGCATCTTCTGCGGCCCGATGTGGACCTTCTCCGGGCTCGCCGCGGCAGCGGACGGAACGATCTACATCGCCGGCAACGGCGAAGGTTCGGTGCTGGCGCTGAAGGCGGAGTAAGCCGGATGTTCAAGCAGATCTGCTTCTTCCGCAAGCGCCCCGACATGACGATGGACGAGTTCCTCGACTATTACGAGAACCAGCATTCGCAGCTGTCGAAGCGGCAGGGCCGCGCACCTTCGCTGCCCAATGCCCAGCGCTATGTCCGCCGTTATCTGGTGCCGGAAAAGAACCCCGTGACCGGCGAGGTGCATGATCCGGGCTATGACTGCATCATGGAAATCTGGTGGAACAGCCGCGAGGACTTCGAGAATTCACAGCGCGTGATTTCCGATCCCGAGCGGCTGCCGGCGATCAAGGAGGATGAGGAAAACCTCTTCGCCAGCCACGCCAACCCGGTCTGCACCGTGATCGAATACGATTCGCCCATGGGCCCCAATGGCGAGGCCACGCAGGTCAAGGTCGTTCACGGCGATTGAGGGGCCGCCGCGCGTCCCGGCCCGCGCCGGGATGGCATGAGTGCGCGGCTACTTTTTGGGGCTGCGCACGAACACCGGCTTCGAATCGAAGCTGGCGATGCGCCAGTGCCCGTCTTCGCAGCGGCGCACGTCCATCCACACGTCGGCGTAGGACAGCGGATCGGCAAGGTCTGCGCCCATGGCCGCGACGACGCTGGAGAAATAGGTCAGGTTGAAGTCGCAGCGCGCTTCGTCCGCCGACTTGAAGGTGACCCGGTGATTGGCCAGCGCGTGGCGGTGGATCGGCGGACCATCGGGGAATTCGCCCAGCCGGCCGGTGTAGAAGGCAACGACGGCGTCGCGCCCGTCACGGCATTCGCCGCGCACGACATACTGGCAGTCCTCGGTCAGCAAGGGGCCCATGGAGAGGCCGTTGTTCACGTCCATTTCGAAGGCCCATTCGTTGATCACCTGATGGATCGCCAGGACGTCTGCGGCCTGGTGCGCTTCGAACTTTGCCATGAAAACGGGCTCCTCTGTGATCCCGCGTGGCTAGCGCGGAGCACGCCGGACGATCAAGCCGCCAGCGCGCGCGTCCGATTCCATCGCCGGAGCGTCCCGCTAGGCCATTGCGAGAGGCGGGCAACTTGGGCAATCCCGCACGGTCATAGCGCCACGTGAGCGCCGCGAAGAGGATCTGTCCATGAGTTACGCCGACACGCCTGCAACCACCAACCAGGCCAAGCCCAAGGGCGTTCCCGTCTACAAGCGCATTCTCGACCTTCTGGAAGCCGAGGGCATCAAGACCCTGTTCGGCATCCCCGACCCGAACTTCGTGCACCTGTGCCTCGAAGCGGAAAGCCGGGGCTGGACCGTCGTCTCGCCGCGCCACGAAGCTGCCGCCGGCTTCATGGCCGAAGCCGCCAGCCGCATCACCGGCAAGCCCGCCGTCTGCTTTGGCACGCTCGGACCGGGCCTGGCCAACCTGATGCCCGCCATCCAGTGCTGCAAGGTCGAAAACTCGCCGGTGATCTTCCTGGGCGGTCAGCGCGCTCGCATCACCGAACAGCGCGTCCGCCGCGGCCGCATCCAGTTCGTCCGGCAGGAGCCGATGATCCAGGATTCGGTGAAGTATTCGGGCGTGATCGAATATGCCGACCAGGTGGATGAAATCGTCCGCGAGGCGATCCGCATCTCGATGTCGGGCACCCCGGGGCCGAGCTACATCGAATACCCGGCCAACGTGATCCTCGAGGAAGTCGAAGACACCCCGATCCTGCCGCCGAGCCGCTATCGCCTGACCCAGCAGGGCGCCGACGGCGATCGTCTGGCCGAAGCGGCCAAGGCGATCATGGAAGCCAAGAACCCGATCCTGCTTGTCGGCCACGCGGTGCACACCACCAAGTCGGGCGAAGCGGTGAAGGAACTGGCGCTCAAGATGAACTGCCCGGTCATCCAGACCTCGGGCGGCACCAGCTACATCAAGGGCCTTGAAGACCGCACCTTCCAGTACGTCTTCTCCGACGCCTCGATCGACGCGGTGGAAGAATGCGACGTGGTCGTGGCACTCGGCACCGAACTGGGCGAGCCGCTGCACTTCGGCCGCTGGCGCCACTGGTACGATGGCGAAGCCAGCCGCAAGTGGATCTACGTGCAGCAGGATGCCACGGCGATTGGCGTCAACCGCCCGATCGACATCCCGCTGGTGGGTGACGTGCGCGCCGTGGTGCCGCAGCTTACCCGCGCGCTTGGCGAAGGCCGCCCCGAAGCTCCGGGTCTTGCCCGCTTCATGAAGGACGGCGCGGAAGAACTCGCCGAACTGGCCGAGGAAACCCTGACCAAGAGCGACGGTACCGGCAATGTCGCCTGCCACACCAGCCGCTTCATCGTCGAGGCGACCAAGGCCTTCCCGCCCGAAGGCATCATGATCCGCGATGGCGGCGCATCGGTGGTCTTCGGCTGGACCTATAACCAGTGCAAGCCGCATGACGTGATCTGGAACCAGAACTACGGCCACATCGGCACAGGCCTGCCCTATGCCAACGGCGCGCTGCTGGCCGACCAGGCCGAAACCGGTGTCGCCCGCCCGGGCATGCTGGTCACTTCGGACTCCTCGTTCCTGTTCCACATCGGCGAACTCGAAGTGGCGGTCCGCAAGAACCTGCCGCTGGTCTGCGTCGTCGCGGTGGACTTCCAGTGGGGCCTCGAAGTGGGCGTCTACAAGCGCACCTTCGGCCAGGGCACTGCCGAAACCGGCACGCATTGGTCCGACAAGGTCCGCTTCGACAAGCTGGCCGAAGGTCTTGGCGCGCGCGGCGAATTCGTTGCCACGGCGCAGGAAATCGGCCCGGCAATCGAGCGCGCCTATGCCCACATCAAGGCAGGCGGCGGTCCCTCGGTGATCCACGTGCCGATAGATCCCAAGGCGAACTCGGAAGAAATGCCGAAGTACGAACGCTTCCGCACCTGGTACGCCGAAGGCACCCAGTAAGCTTCGCGGCCGGGAGGCAGTTTCATGGGCCCGCGCCGCGCCATGATGGCGCCGCGCGGGCCTTTCGTTTAATCAGCACCCAAACCAGATTCGGGAGCAGGACATGCGCAATTACACCCAGTTCTACATCGACGGCGCTTTCGTCGATCCGATCACGCCCAAGACTGCGGAAGTGATCAACCCGGCGACCGAGGAAGTTTCCGGCACGATCTCGCTCGGCTCGCCCGCCGATGTCGACAAGGCCGTGGCCGCCGCCCGCCGCGCCTTTGCCACCTGGTCGGTTTCGACCGTGGCCGAGCGCATCGACCTGATGGGCGCGATCCTGGCGGAATACGAACGTCGCGAGCGCGAACTGGGCGAAGCGGTGACCGAAGAAATGGGCGCGCCGCTGTCGCTCGGTTGCGGCTTCCACACCTTGCTGGGCAAGGGCCACATCGGCACGGCACTGGAAGTGCTCAAGACCTACAAGTTCGAGGAAGAGCGCGGCGTCACCCTGATCCGCAAGGAACCGATCGGCGTCTGCGGCCTGATCACGCCGTGGAACTGGCCGATGAACCAAACCTGCGTAAAGATCGCGCCGGCCCTCGCCACGGGCTGCACCATGATCCTGAAGCCGCCGCAACTGGCCCCCTATTCGGCCCAGATCCTCGCCGAGATCCTGCACACGGCAGGCGTTCCCGCCGGTGTGTTCAACATGATCCAGGGCCAGGGCTCGGTGATCGGAACGGCGCTTTCCACGCACCAGGATGTCGACATGATCTCGTTCACCGGTTCCGAACCGGTTGGCGTGCAGATCCAGAAGGACGCCGCCGAAACGGTCAAGCGCGTCGGGCTGGAACTGGGCGGCAAGAGCGCGTGGATCGTGCTCGACGATGCCTCGATGACGGCAAACGTCGCCGGCGCCACGGCGGGCATGATGGGCAATTCCGGGCAGACCTGCTCTGCCGGTTCGCGCCTGCTGGTGCCCGCGTCGCGCATGGCCGAGGCCAAGGCCGCTGCGGCTGAGGCAGCCAATGCTGTTTCGGTCGGCGATCCCACCGGCAATTTCGCCATGGGTCCGGTCGTCTCGAAGAGCCAGTACAACATCATCCAGGACTACATCCAGAAGGGCCTGGACGAAGGCGCCGAACTGATCGCCGGTGGCCTTGGCCGCCCGGACGGGCTGGACAAGGGCTTCTTCGTCAGGCCCACCGTCTTCGTCGGCACCAACGACATGGTCATCGCGCGCGAGGAAATCTTCGGGCCGGTGCTGGTGATCATCGGCTATGACGATCTCGACCACGCGGTTGAAATAGCCAACGATTCCAACTTCGGCCTCGGCGGCTACGTTTCGGGCGAGAACCTCGATGTTGCGCGCGACGTTTCGCGCAAGATGCGCACCGGCGCGATCTGGGTGAACGGCGGGTTCGATTTCAACGCGCCGTTCGGCGGCTACAAGCGGTCGGGCAACGGCCGCGAATGGGGCGTCGAAGGCTTCAGCGAATACCTCGAAATCAAGGCGGTCATCGGCTGGAATCCCGCCGCCTGACCGCTGCCCGATGAGCAGGTACGATCACCTTGTCGGCACCGAAATGGCCAGGGGCACCTGGTCATGGGATGCCGACAAGGTGATGCTTTATGCGGTGGGCGTCGGCGCGGGGCTGGAAGACAACCAGCGCGAACTGCACTTCACCACCGAGAACACGCCCGGCCAGCCGCTGCAGGTGATCCCCACCTTCCTCGCCCTGATCGGCGTGCACAGCGACTGGATGGAACGGCTGGGCCTTGTCACCGAGGGCGGCCACCCGGTCGGCCTCGTCCACGGCGAAGAGGGCGTGGAACTGGCCCGCCCCATCCCGCTGTCTGGCACGGTCAACCTCTCCAAGGTGCTGACCGGGGTCTATGACAAGGGTTCCGGCGCGCTCATCTGCATGGAAACGCGCCTGACCCTCGCCGATAGCGGCGAGTACCTTGGCTGCACGCGCATGAACCTGTTTGCGCAAGGGTTCGGCGGGTTCGGCGGCCCCCGCACACCGCCCGGGGAAGCGCCCTGGCAGGAGCCGGAGCGGGCACCCGATGCCGTTGTGACGCAGCAGGTGGGCAAGAACCAGTCGCTGATCTACCGCCTGACCGGAGACCGCCACCCGCATGGAACGGTGCTTGACCGGGCCCGGCGCGACGGTTTCGACCGGCCGGTGCTTTACGGCCTTGGCACCTATGGCTTTGCCTGCCGCGCCCTGCTCGGCGAACTGTGCGGCGGGAATGCCGACGGCTTCCGCGCCATGCACGCGCGCTTCTCCAAGCCGGTCTATCCGGGCGACAGGCTGGAAACGCAGATCTGGAAGACGGGGAACGGCGCGCAGTTCCGCACGATCGCGGCCGGAGAGCGCGTGGTGCTCGATCGCGGCACCTTTACCTGCGCCTAGGCTCCCATCTGCCGCGTCAGGTTCTGCGCGGCATCCACCAGTGCCGCCTGAAGCGCTGGCAGCCCTGCCCGTTCCAGCGCCGCCGATAGCCCGATGGCGACGAGCGCATGGCTCGGGGCGCCGGGCGCCTGCCATACCGGCGCGGCAAGCACGGTGACGCCGGCGATGTAATTGCCCTCATCGCTGCCGAAGCCCTGCACGCGGGTCTGCTCCACCTGCTCCATCCATTCGGCAAAGCTGGGCGGATTATCCCACCGAAGACCTTCGAAGCGGGCCTTGAGCCGGCTTTCGGCATAGCCGCCGAAGGCCGCGATGCAGCGGCCCGTTGCGCTGATCAGCGCGGGAAAGCGGCTGCCCACTTCGGTAGCGAGCTGGAACCCGGTCGATCCGCGCGCCACCCCCACGGCGATGATATGGTCCAGCCCGAAGATCTGCACGCCGAGCACCGTCACGCCGAAATCCTGCGCCAGCCGGTCCAGCACGGGGCGCGAAAGCTCGGCGAACTGGTCTCGCTGCAACCATGACCGCGCCAGCGTCAGCACGCCCGAGGCCAGCGAATAGCGCTTCGATGCTGCATCGAAGGCCACCAGCTCCTCTGCAACCAGCGCGCGCAGCACGTAAAGGCAGGTGCTGGGATTGAGCCCCAGTTCGCGCGCGATGGGATTGAGGCCCAGCGGCGCCTCGCTCTTTCCCAGGAGCCGCAGGACAGCAGCCGCGCGGCTGATCGCGGGCGCCTTGCTGTCTTTCACGGCCTTGACCAGACTGGGGGCGAGTTCGGGGTTTGTCATTCTGTATATTGAATATCATTCAACATTTGCAATGGCAAGTGCAATCTGCCATAGGCCTGCGCCATGACCCGACTCACCGATTACACCAGCTATGCCGATGCCCAGGCGCACGCCTCGTCGGCTGCCCTGTGGGAGCTGTTCGACGGCGACCGCGAGCACCTGAACATCGCGCATGAGTGCATTACCCGCCACGCCGACGGCTCGGGCCGTCCCGCCGTGCGCATCGCCCATGCCGATGGCCGCGACGAAATCCTGAGCTTCGACACCATCTCGGCCGGCGCTGCGCAGTTTGCCCACTGGCTCGATGCGCAAGGCATCCAGCAGGGCGACCGGATCGCCTTCATGCTTGAACCCAGCCTGCCCTTCTACGTCTGCCTGTTCGGCGCGATGCAGACCGGCGCGATCTCGGTTCCGCTGTTCACGCTGTTCGGCCCCGACGCACTCAAGCTGCGCGTTGGCGATTGCAATCCGACGATCCTGATCACCAACCGCGAGAAGGAAGAACTCGCTCGCGGCTCGGTCAACGCGGACGGCCTGCCGCGCGTGGTTGTGGCCGACGATGGCCTGCTTGACGAGATCAAGCAGTACCCGGCCACCTATACGCCGAAGACCAAGGCCAATGACATGGCCGTCTTCCAGTACACCAGCGGCACCACGCGCGAACTGCCCGAAGCGGTCAAGCATTCGCACCGCACGCTCGTCACGCTGATGTTCGCCGCGCTCTATGGCACCGGCATCCGTCCGGGCGACGAGTTCTTCTGCCCGTCCAGCCCCGCCTGGGGCCATGGCCTGTGGCACGGCACGCTCGCCCCGCTGGCGATGGGCGTGACCACCGGCACCTTTGCCGGCCGCTTCGATCCGGTGCGCCTGATGAAGGCGCTCGACGATTTCGGCATCACCAACATGTCGGCTGCCGCCACGCACTACCGGATGATGAAGAACTCCGGGAAGGGCGGCGATTTCAAGTTCCACTTCAACAAGCTGTCCTACACCGGCGAGCCGATCGACCCGGCGACGCTGGAGTGGATCGACGAATACTTCAAGGTTCCCGCCTGCTCGATGTACGGCACGACCGAGATCGGCGTGGTGCTGGTGAACTATCCCGGCGCCAAGGACTTCGTCGTCAAGCCCGGCTCGCTCGGCAAGGCGGTCCCCGGCCAGAAGCTCGAAGTCCAGCGTGCAGATGCCACGCCCTGCGATCCCGGCGAGATCGGCGAACTGATGCTGTGGCGCGGCGGCGGGTGGATGACCACCAAGGACCGCGCGAAGATCGACGAGGACGGCTACTTCTATCATTGCGGCCGCGCCGACGACGTGATCATCTCGGCCGGCTGGACCATGTCCGCCGTCGAGATCGAGAACACCATGCTGCGCCACGAGAACGTGCTGGAATGCGGCGTGATCGGCGTGCCCGACGAAAAGCGTGGCCAGGTGGTCAAGGCCTTCGTCGTGGCCAATTGCCCGGGCTCTGACGAACTGACGCGCGAGCTGCAGGACTTCACTCGCGAGCGCCTGGCACAGCACGAATTCCCCCGCATCGTCGAATATGTCGACGAACTTCCGAAGAACCCGGCGGGCAAGGTCCACCGCAAGATGCTGCGCGATCGCGAAGCGGCCAAGGCCGCCGCAGCGACCGCCTGAAATCCGAATACAGGAGAAGAGAAGATGGCAGCCAAATTCCCCAAGATCACCGAGGAAGGTCTCGCCGACCTGCGTTCGCGCATCGGCGTCAAGATCGAGAACACCGTCGAGCCGTGGAACTATGAAGCCACCCGCGACGCGATCCGCCACTATGCCCACGGCATCGGCGACGACAACCCGCTGTGGTGCGATCCCGAGTATGCGGCCAAGACCCGCTATGGCTCGATCATCGCTCTGCCGAGCTTCCTGTTCACCACCAGCCGCATCGTTTCGGGCTACTGCGGTGGTCTTTCGGGCGTCCACGCGATGTGGGCCGGTGCCGACTGGACCTGGCACAAGCCGGTGTTCCGCAACGACACCATCCGCACCGTTGCCTACCTGAAGGACCTGGTCGAGCACCAGACCAAGTTCGCCGGCCGCTCGTTCCAGCAGATCTATCACGTCGACTTCTACAACCAGAACGACGAGATGGTTGCCGAAGCCGACAGCTGGGTGTTCCGCACCGACCGCGACGAAGCGCGCGAGCGTGGCACGAAGTACACTGAAGCCCGTGGCCGCGTTGAGCCCTTCACCGACGAGCAGCTCGCCGAATGGGGCCAGCTCTACGCCAACGAAGAAGTCCGTGGCGCGACCCCGCGTTACTGGGAAGACGTCAACGTCGGCGACGAACTGCCGCGCATGATGAAGGGCCCGATGACCGTCACCGGCTTCATCTGCTACGCGCAGGGCTGGGGCGGCCTTTACATCCGCGCCAACAAGCTGGCGTGGAAGATGCAGCAGGCACACCCGGGCCTGGGCATCAAGAACCGCTTCAACGTGCCGGATTGCCCCGAGCGCGTGCACTGGGACGAAGAGTTCGCCCTCGAAGTCGGCGCGCCGGGCGCTTACGACTACGGCCCAGAGCGCAACTCGTGGCTTACCCACCACATGACCAACTGGATCGGTGACGATGGCCACCTGCACAAGACCTCGTGCCAGATCCGCCGCCACAACCCCGACGGCGACGTGATCTTCATCGACGGCAAGGTCGTCGAGAAGTTCGAAGAGAACGGCAAGAAGTACGTGAAGGTCGAGCAGAAGGCGACGACCCACCGCGGCGAACTGTCGGCCTTCGGCACCTCGGTTGCCGAACTGCCCTCGAAGGGCTGAACGATCCTCGCCCCCGGGCGATGAAATGCGGCCGCGCTTCCCCTCGGGGGTGGCGCGGCCGTTTTCTTGCGTTAGAGAGCCTGCGATGAGTGAGACTGCTTCCCCCTGGCCCGGCCCGCTTGCCGGGGTACGCGTTCTGGACTTCACCCGCGTGCTGGCAGGCCCGGCGGCAAGCCTTGCGCTGGCCGATCTGGGGGCGGAAGTGATCAAGGTGGAGCCGCCCCGCACCGGCGACGACACCCGCACCTTTCCCCCCATCCGCGACGGGGAAAGCCACTATTTCCTGGCCGTGAACCGCGGCAAGAAATCCATCGTCATCGACCTGAAAGCGCCCGAAGGCCTGCAGCTTGCCCGCGATCTGGCGGCCAAGTGCGACGTGCTGATCGAGAATTACCGGCCCGGCGTGATGGACCGGCTGGGGCTGGGTTACGAAGCGCTGAAAGCGATCAACCCGGGCCTGATCTACTGCGCCATTTCGGGCTACGGCATGACCGGCCCGATGAAGGACCGTCCCAGCTTCGACATCGTGCTGCAGGCGCAGTCCGGCGCGCTGTACATGAACGCCGAACCGGGCGGGCAGCCGATGAAGCTGGGCTTCCCGATGGGAGACCTTGTCGGCGGCATCTCGGGGCCCATCGGCATCCTTGGCGCGCTGTTCGAACGCACCCGCACCGGCAAGGGTCGCCTGATCGATGTCAGCCTTACCGAAGGGCTGATCGGCCTTTCCGCCTACCTGCCCCAGCTTGGCTGGTTCACCGGGCAGGATCCACAGCCGCAGGGATCGCAGCATCCCAACCTCGTCCCCTATGGCGTGTTCCCGGCCAGCGACGGATCGATCGTAGTGGCCTGCCTTACCGCAGGGTTCTGGGGCAACATCTGCCGCGCAATAGAGCGGCCCGAGCTCGCCGACGATCCCCGCCTCGCCACACTGGAACAGCGCCGCGATGCCCGCGCAGAGATCAATGGCTATGTCTCCGAATACACCGGGCGGCACACGATTGCCGAACTGGTAGAGGTGTTCACCGCCCACGAAGTGCCGCACGCGCCGATCCTTTCCATGCTTGAGGCGCTCAACTCGCCGCAAAGCCAGGCACGCGGCGTGGTGGCAGAGGTCGAGCACAGCACGCTGGGCCGCATCCCCATGGTCAACCGCCCGATCCGCTTTGCCGACGTGGAGCAGGCCCCCGTCACCGCCCCGCCGGTATTGGGCGAACACACCGATGCCATTCTTGCCGAGGTGCTGGGCATGGACGAAGAGGGCATTGCGACGCTTCGCGCCAGCGGCGCCGTCGCCTGAGGAGAGAGAGATGACCGAACTGCGTTTCGATAACCGCGTGGCCGTGATCACCGGCGGCGGGCGTGGCCTGGGTGCCGCCCATGCGAAGCTGCTGGCCTCGCGCGGGTGCAAGGTCGTGGTCAACGATCCCGGCGTCTCGATGGCCGGCGATGCCACCGATGAAGGCCCCGCCGATGCACTGGTCCGCGAAATCCGCGAGGCTGGCGGCGAGGCCGTGGCGAATACCGATTCGGTCGCCACCCCCGAAGGCGGCGAGGCGATTATCCGCACCGCTCTCGACACCTGGGGCCGGATCGACGTGCTGATCCACTCCGCCGGCAACGTGCGCCGCGCCCCGCTCGCGGAAATGACCGCGGCTGACTGGCAATCGGTAATCGATGTGCACCTGAACGGTGCCTTCCATGTCACCCGCCCGGCCTTCGCCGCGATGATGGCGGCAGGCTATGGCCGCATTGTCATGACCAGTTCGGTCAACGGGGTCTATTCGAACAAGCAGGTGGCCAATTACAGCGCGGCCAAGGGCGGCCTGATCGGACTGGCCAATACTGCCGCGATCGAGGGCTTCGCTGCCAACGTCAAGGCCAACTGCATCCTGCCCGCCGCCGTCACCCGCATGTCGGAAGGCGTCGATACCAGCCAGTTCCCGCCCATGACGCCGGAGATGGTCGCACCGCTGGTGGCTTACCTGTGCCACGAAAGCTGCGAGGTAACCGGCGAGCTGCTGATCTCTGCCGCCGGCCGTATGGCGCGCGCCTGGACGGCGGAATCGCCCGGCGTGTTCAAGCCGGAATGGTCGATCGAGGATGTCGCCGCGAACATCGGCGCAATCCGCGACATGTCCGCCCCTGTGCATTTCCCGCCAGCGCCGCAGGGGCACCTTGACCACCTGTTCTACAGCTTCGGCATGGCGCGCGGCGGCTGAGGGGAAATTTTTCCCCGCTGCCCGTTCAACTTGCAGCAAGCGCACCCCATTTAGCGCGAGCTTTCCGTTTTTCGTGGAGTTTCCGCCAGATGAGCCGCAGCCGCATCCTTGCCATCACCACCCTGGTCGCCGCCGGCGCCTTGCTTGCCGGATGCGCCGCGCTGGGTCCCAAGCATCCGGTGGGCAATGCCACGGTTCCGCAGCCGGCGAAGTCTGTCGACCTTGATCGCTACCTTGGCCGCTGGTACGAAATCGCGCGTTACGAACAGGGCTTCCAGAAGGACTGCGACAAGGTGACGGCCGACTATGCGCGGCGGGATGACGGCAAGATTTCCGTGCTCAACGCCTGCGTGAAACCCAATGGCAAGGCCACCTCTGCCACCGGCCGCGCCAAGGTGGTGGATACCGCCACCGGCGCCAAGCTGAAGGTCAGCTTCTTCGGCCCGTTCTATGGCGATTACTGGGTGCTGGACCGCGCCGAGGATTACAGCTGGTCCATCGTGGGTGAGCCTTCGGGCCGCTACCTGTGGCTGCTGGCGCGCGAGGCGCGGCCTGGCAAGGACAAGGTCGATGCACTGGTTGCCCGGGCCGCGGCACTGGGCTATGACACCTCCATGCTGCGCATGACCCGGCACGACTGAGCCGGGTCAGCCCTCCAGATAATCGCGCGGGATCCGCAGGGTCGCGGCGGCAATCTGCGTTTCGCGCAGGAACAGCGTCAACGCCCCCATCAGCAGGGCAATGGCGACGATAAAGAAGCCGGCGGCCACGCGCTCAAGCTCGGCACTGATCAGTTCCTCGAGAAACAGCACCGCCACGGTCGTGCCGATGGCGATTCCCGAAATCACCAGCAGGCGCATGGCATGGCCGATAAGGCGGATGCGCTGGTCGATCCCGCGCATTTCGCGAACGACCATTTCGCGCTGCGGCCCTTCCGTTTCGCCATGGCGTGCCTGGAGGTGCCGCGCCCGATCGACGATCCGCCCCAGCCGGGCCGAAAGGATGTTGAGGATATTGCCGATCGCCACCAGCACGAAGACCGGCGCAAGCGCAAGCTGGATGGTCTGGGCGATCATTTGCCGCTGCTCAGCAGTACATCCACCACGCCCGGATCGGCCAGCGTGCTGGTATCGCCAAGGTTGCTCGTATCCCCTTCGGCGATCTTGCGCAGGATGCGGCGCATGATCTTGCCCGACCGGGTCTTGGGCAGGCCGGGGGCAAAGTGGATCACGTCCGGCGTGGCAATGGGGCCGATTTCCTTGCGCACCCATTGCACCAGTTCGCGGCGGCAGTCCTCGCTCGCCTCCTCGCCGGCATTGAGCGTGACATAGGCATAGATGCCCTGCCCCTTGATGTCGTGCGGAAAGCCCACGACCGCCGCCTCGGCAACCGCGTGGTGTGCCACCAGCGCGCTTTCCACTTCCGCCGTGCCCATGCGGTGGCCGGACACGTTGATCACATCATCGACCCGCCCGGTGATCCAGTAATAGCCGTCCTCGTCCCGCCGGCAGCCGTCGCCGGTGAAATACTTGCCGCGATAGGTGCTGAAATAGGTCTGGAAGAAGCGCTCGTGATCGCCCCAAACGGTGCGCATCTGGCCGGGCCATGACTGCGTGATGCACAGGTTGCCGTCGGTCGCACCTTCCAGCACCTCGCCATCGGCATCGACCAGCTGCGGCACCACGCCGAACATCGGCCGGCTGGCAGAGCCGGGCTTGAGATCGGTCGCACCGGGTAGCGGCGTGATCATGGCCCCGCCGGTTTCGGTCTGCCACCAGGTGTCGACGATCGGGCAGCGCTGATCGCCGACCACCCGCCAGTACCATTCCCAGGCCTCGGGATTGATCGGCTCGCCCACCGAGCCGAGCAGCCGCAGCGAGGATCGGCTGGTGGCCTTCACCCATTCGTCACCCTCGCGCATCAGGGCGCGCAGGGCGGTGGGGGCGCCGTAGAAGATGTTGACCTGGTGCCGGTCGACGATCTCCCAGAAGCGGCTGTGCGTCGGGTAATTGGGCACGCCTTCGAACATCACCACCGTCGCCCCGTTGGCCAGCGGCCCGTAGACGACATAGGAATGGGCGGTGACCCAACCGATGTCCGCCGCGCACCAGTAGATGTCTCCGGGCCGGTAATCGAAAACGTAATGATGCGTCATCGCTGCCCAGGTGAGGTAGCCGCCCGAGGTGTGCAGCACGCCCTTGGGCTTTCCGGTCGATCCGGAGGTATAGAGGATGAACAGCGGGTCTTCCGCGCCCATTTCCTCAGCCGGGCAATCCGCCGGGACACCTTCGCGCAGGTCCTGCCACCAGTGGTCGCGGCCCTCTTTCATGGCGATTTCGGTGCCGGTGTGGCGCACGACGAGCACGTCCTTCACCCAGTCGCAGCTTTCCAGTGCGGCATCGACATTGGCTTTCAGCGGCACCAGCTTGCCTCCGCGCCACCCGCCATCGGCGGTGATGACGAGCCTGCTGTCGCAATCGGCAATGCGGCCCGCCAGCGCCTCGGGGCTGAAGCCGCCGAATACCACCGAATGGATCGCCCCGATGCGCGCGCAGGCCAGCATGGCCACGGCGGCTTCGGGGATCATCGGCATGTAGATCGTCACCCGGTCACCGCGCGCCGCGCCCATGCCCTTCAGCGCATTGGCCATGCGGCAGACCTCGCCATGCAGCTCGCGGTAGGTCAGCCGGCGCTGCTGGCTTGCATCGTCGCCTTCCCAGATGATCGCGGTGGTATCGCCGCGCTCTGCCAGGTGCCGGTCAAGGCAATTGGCCGAGACATTGAGCGTGCCGTCGGAAAACCATTCGATGCCGAAATCGGCCTCGTCGAACGAACAGCGCGAAAGCGTGGTCCACGGCCGGATCCAGTCGAGCCGCGCGGTCTCCTCGCGCCAGAACTGCTCGGGCTGTTCGACCGAGCGCCGGTACATTTCGGCATAGCGTTCCGCGTTGACATAGGCACGTTGCGCCCATTCGGCGGGCACGGGATGCAGGCTGGCCATGACTCGCAACTCCTTCGACGCAGGGGTAGCGCGCCGACAGGAGGCAGGCAATCAGGCGGGCTGTGCGATCAGCAACTTGGCACCCGGTTCGGGATCGAGCGCGGCGAGCGCGGGGGCGAGCGCGCACTGGCCGGGGCCGACCGTCTCGCCTGCCAGGCGCACCGAGCCGCTTACCGGGATGACCAGCAGCGGCCGCTCGCCATAGCGCGCGGCAAGGCGTGCATCGCCGGTGCCGTCGAGCCGGTCGAGCCGGAAGCGCGGTCCGTCCACCAGCGTCACGCTGCCGCTCCCGGGCACGCGGCAATGGCTTTCGCGCCGATAGGGTTCGCCGCGTGCCACCTTCATCCCCTGATCCAGGTGCAGCTCGCGCGGGCGGCCATAGTCATAGAGGCGGTAGGTCACGTCGGAATTCTGCTGGACCTCGATCAGGCCGATGCCCGGCCCGATGGCGTGAACCGTGCCGGGCGGGATATGGAAGAAGTCCCCCGCCGCCACCGGATGCCATTCGAGCAAGTGCTCGATCGACCCGTCAAGCGCGGCGGCGCGCATGGCCTCGGGCGGGATATCCCGCGTGAAGCCGACGCCGAGGCGGGCGCCGGGATCGGCGGCAATGACCAGCCAGCATTCCTCCTTGCCCTGCCCCGGTGCCTGATCATCCGAGGGATGGACCTGGACCGAAAGCGCCTCGCTGGTGAAGATGTACTTGACCAGAAGCTGTGACAGTTCAGCCGGCGGATCGAACCAAACCTCGCCGATCTTGCAGCCTGCCGGCGCGGTGAACGGCGCAGGCAGCGCGTGGCGCCCCCACGGCCGTTCCACCATGCGCAGCGGCAGCAGCGCACTCACTGGTTGACTGCACCCGATAGCTTGCCGACGAGCTGGGCCCCGGCTGCCGAGGTCACCAGCACTTCATCGCCATCGACCACGATGATCACGTCCTCCAGCCCGATGACGCTGACGCGTGGCCCGTCGCTTTCCACCAGCACGTTGCGGCAATCGACCAGTTCGGCACGGCCGGTTACGCTGTTGCCGGCCTCGTCCCTGGGGCGGGCATCGCGCAGGGCGGGCCAGTTGCCGATATCGGACCAGCCCATGTCCGCCGGGACCATGGCGGCGCGCGCGGTGTTCTCCATCACCGCATAGTCGACGCTTTCGCTCTCGATGCGGGCGAAGGCTTGCGGTTCCGGGTGGAAGCGGGCGCCGTCCGCGCAGCCGGCGGCCACGGCCTCGCGCGCGGCGGCGGCGATTGCCGGGCGATGGCTTTCCAGTTCGGCGAGGAAGGCACCGGCACGGAATGCGAAAATGCCCCCGTTCCAGGCGTATTCGCCCGAGGCGAGGAATTGCCGGGCGCGGTCCAGGTCGGGCTTTTCGACGAAGCGGGCAACCTTGTAGCCACCGCTCGCCCCGATCGCCTCGCCGCGATGGAGATAGCCGAAGCCCGTTTCCGGCGCGGTCGCCTCGATCCCGAAGGACACCAGCCAGTCCTCTGCGGCAAGCGCGGCGGCCGCGCGGGCGGCGGCGGTGAAGGCCGCAGCATCGGCAATGTAATGGTCGCTGGGACAGACCAGCATGATGGCGGATTCCGGCAGGCGCAGCGCCGCCAGCGCAATGGCGGCGGCAGTGTTGCGTGCGGAAGGCTCGACAATGACCTGCGCCCCCGCCACTCCGGCCAGCTGCGCCTCGACATGGTCGAGATGGGCAGAACCGGTGACGACGATCGGCGGCGCATAGGTCGCCGGGTCGGCGGCGCGGGCAACGGTGCCCTCGAACAGGGTCCGGTCACCGACAAGCGGCAGGAACGGCTTGGGAAAGCGGGCGCGGCTGCGCGGCCACAGGCGCGTGCCGCTGCCGCCGCAGAGGATCACGGGAGTAATCAAGGTCATGGCAATGCGCTATGTTCCAACCGCTTGGCAAGGGCAATGGCTTTGCCCGAACATGGTTAACACCTAGTTTCCGCGCAGCGAGCCGACCGTGGGGGTTATCACCAGCCGGTCAAGCAGTTCGGCCACACGCTCGGCCGGCAGGGGCGGTTCCTGGCGCAACCACCAGGCCAGGATTTCCACCGTGGCGGAAACGCCGAAAATCACGCCAAGATCGGCCGGCAGCCATGTGCTCTCCGGCGTCGGGCCGGGCACGTCGGCAGCAAGGCGGGCGAACTGTTCACGCAGGTGCCCCGCCGCGCCGCCTGTCAGCAGGGCCCGCCACACGCCCCGGCGTTCATCGACATAGGCGGCAAGGGCAAGGCAGGTCTGGCGGGTATTTTCGGGGCTCAGCAGCGGCGCGGCCAGCTGCACCATCGTCGTCAGCTCCTCGCCCGCAACCGCGTCGAAAAGCGCCTCCTTCGAAGGATAATGGCGGAAGAAAGTGGCATAGCCGATGCCTGCCTCGGCCACGATGTCGCGCACGGTGATGCGGTCGAACGGCTGGCGCTCTACCAGCGCGAGCAAGGCCGCGCGCAGGGCGGCATCGCTGCGCAACTGCCGCGCATCGCGCGACTTTTCCGTGGCCCTTTCCCGACCGCTCATTCCCGTTCCTCGTCCTGCCCTGCCGCGCGTTCCAGATCGTGCGGAAAATTGATGTTTGCCGGCGGATTGGCAAGCTCCACCAGCCGCGCATCCAGCGCCGCTGCCAGCGCGCGCATCGAATGCCTGCCTGGTCCGGAAAGGATCGCTTCTGCCGCGCGGGCGCCTTCGACGGCCGGCCACAGCCCGATCACCGGTTGCGCGGCAAGGCAGGCGGGCGCGGGAGAGAGCAGGCCCGGCAGGTCCGGCGGCGGATCGGGACAATCGACACCAAGGCTGAGGACAAGATCGAAACCGTGCTCCCGCGCATGGCGCAGCGCCCCGCAAAGCCCGGCCAGCGGCCCCATCTCCGACGCGGGCCAATCGGGCAGGCACGGCACCGGGCCATGCTCCCGCCCGACAATCGCCACGGCATCGCACCAGGCCTGCAGCGCGGCAACGGCATGGTCGATCAGCGGGGCGCCATCCAGCAGCGCCAGTGCCTTGTCGCTGCCGAAGCGGCGCGACTGGCCACCGGCCAGCACCACGCCAAGGATGCGGGGAGAGGTCATGACGCAGAGGCTAGCCGCCGCGCCGCGCCGCGTCCACTCAGCGGCGCGGGGGAATGCCCGCCGAAAGCCCGCCATCGACCGGCAGGTTCACGCCGGTGATGTTGCTCGACAGGTCAGAGGCGAGGAACAGCGCGGCATTCGCGCAGTCCATCGGATCGATCGGCCGCCCCAGCGGGTGCGTTGCGCCCATGCTTGCCTTTGCGGCATCGCTGGTCTGCAGGCCGGGAAGGAAATTCGTCGGCATGCCAGCCGGGCAGACCGAATTGACCCGGATGCCCTGCGCCGCAAGCTCGAGCGCCAGGGTCTTGGTGAGCAGCGTGACTGCGCCCTTCGACGAGCCATAGGCGCTGCCGCCCCAGCCGATCAGCCCGGCGACCGATGCGGTGTTCACGATGACACCACCAGGCCGCCCCTCGCGCGCCTGCGCCTCGAACTGGCGGATCGCGGCCTTGCAGCCGTTGATCACGCCGTTGACGTTGACGCGGTAGATCCGCTCGATCTCGTCATCGTCGGTGTCGATGAACTTGCGCACCCCTTGGTAGCCCGCCCGTGGCTGCAGGGTGATGCCGGCATTGTTGTAGATCACGTCCAGCCAGCCGAAGGCCTCGACCGTTGCGGCAACGGCGGCATCGACCGCCGCGGCATCGCCCACGTCGCAGGCCCGGGCCAGCGCCGTTCCTCCCTCGGCCGATACCATGTCGGCGGTTGCCTGCGCCGCCTCCAGCCCGATATCGAGCGCCATGACCTTCGCACCGTGCCGGGCGAAAAGCAGGCAGGCCGCGCGGCCGACCCCCGATCCGGCACCGGTGACGATCACGTTCCTGCCATCGAGCAGACCCTGCATGACACTCTCCCGTAATTCGTATTTGCGAATGATTGTTCGGGAATCATGCTATGCCCTGCATGACCAGCGGTCAACCGGCGAGAGCTTGACGATGGCCAGTCGCCCGCCTAGCAAGCCCGTTCACAATAGCGAAAAGGCCTGCGATGACCCGCACTTCCCCCGGCGTTAAGCGCATTGCGGCGATCCTCGATTTCCTGGCCGACCATCCTACGCAGTCCTTTGCGCTGACCGATCTCGTTCGCGCGCTCAAGCTCAGCCGGGCGACGGCCCATGCCTTGCTGACCGGGCTGGTAGAGGTGGGCTATCTCTATCGCACCACGGACAAGACCTATGTGCTGGGCCCGGCACTGGCGCGTGTCGGCCGCGCGGCGGCGCAGAACATGTCGCCGCTGCAGGTGGCCCAGCCAGAAATGCGCGCGCTGGCGGATGAGTTCGACGTGGTCTGCTCGGCCTTTTTCCTCGAAGGCGATACCATCGTCAGCCGCGAACGCGCCGCCTCGATCAGCCATGTCGGCTATTCGCTGCCGCTGGGCACCCGCATCCGCCTGATGCCGCGTTCGCTGCCGACCTTCTTTGCCTGGGATGCCGATGAAGCGCGCGCGCGCATGGACCGGGCGGAAACCCCGGTCACCCCGGCTGCGCGCGAGCAGATCGAGGCAGCCATGGCCTTCATGCGCGAACACGGTTTCGGCGTGATGATGCGCACCGATGACCCGGGCCGCAATCCCGACAGCCTTGAGGCCTTCGGCGGCGAGGCGGACCGCCCGGTTGCGATCCTTGGCGCCATCACGGGCGATGAAACCTATGTCGTCAGCGCCATCGTCGCACCGGTGTTCAACGCGCAGGGGCGGATCGAATTCGTGCTTTCGCTGATGGGTTTCAGCCGCGCCATGACCGGCACGCAGGTGTTCGCCGCAGCCGGTTCGCTGCTGGCGGCCTGCAAGCGCATCGGCGCATTTATCGGCTAGCCTGCCGAAGGACTGCAATCCTTTGCCAGTCGCGCTGCCCGGCATCGTCCCGGGCGAGAATCCGCTTGCGCGCCGCGTGACGAATTGCGAATAGTTGTTCACAATTTGGAATTTGGGAAGAGCCGATGTCCGACGTAATTGTCGCCCCCGAAACGCGCGACCTCGATGAACTGTCCGCGTCGCTGGGCGCGTGGCTTGCAGGCAGGCTAGGCGTGAGTGCGGTGACGCTTTCCAACCTGTCCTATCCGCGCGGCGCCGGGCAATCGCACGAGACGATCCTGTTTTCGGCGCAATGGCCGCAGGGCTCGCTCGATGGCGTTGTGCGGATCAAGCCCGGCGGCTTCACCGTTTTCCCCGACGACCTGTTCGAGCAGCAGTACCGGATCATGGACCTGATGCACCGGTCCGGCGCGGTGCGCGTTGCCGAACCGCTGTGGCTGGAACACGACGAGGCCGTGCTCGGCCGCCCGTTCTTCGTCATGCGGCAGGTGAAGGGGCGCGTGCCCGTTTCCATCCCCCCCTATTCGCGCGAAGGCTGGGTCAAGGATGCCAGCCCGGCGCAGCGGCGGCGCTTGTGGGAAAGCGGCGTGCGCCAGCTTGCCGCGATCCAGTCGGTGCCGGTTGCCGATACCGGCTTCCTTGCCGGCCCGGATGGCGCGCGCGACGGGCTGGCGCAGGAATGGGACAAGTATTGCCGCTTCGTCCGCTGGCTTGAGGCCGAAGGGGCCGATCCCGGCTATGTCGCGGTGCTCGACAAGGGCCTTGCCCGGCTCGATGCCTGCCGCCCGTCGAACCAGCCCCAGGGCATCGTCTGGGGCGATGCGCGGCTCGGCAACATGATGTTCGACGACAATTTCGATGTCGTGGCGGTGATGGACTGGGAACAGCCGTCGCTGGGCGGCGCGCTGCATGACCTTGCCTGGTTCTGCGAAATTGCCGAGACCATGCACGGCCCCGATGCAAGGCACGGCGCGCCGCTGGACGGCATGGGCAGCCGCGCCGAGACCGTCGCGCTGTGGGAAGAGGTCAGCGGCAAGAGCGCCGCCGACCTTGAATGGTATGCCGATTTCGCCAAGCTCAAGATGAGCTGCACCGGCGTGCGCCTCGGCCTGCTGCGCGGGGTGCCGCCGCAGATGGGCGTCGATCAGATGGCCGCCCGGCTCAGGGTGGACTGAGCCGGCTCCGGCAGCCCTCAGGCCAGGTTGAAGAACCGCTTGGCTATGTTGCAGATAATGTCCTGCGTCTCGGCCTCGGGGATCCCGTCGAAATCGCGCAGGATGATCTCGCGCGATTTGGGGAAGGTCGTTTCCGAATGCGGATAGTCCGATGACCACATGATGTTCCGCCCGCCCGGCAGGTTGCGGCACAGGATGCCCGTGCGGTCCTGGATGAAGCTGCCATAGACGTTGCGGTCCATGTAGAAGGCCGGGCTCTGCGTCAGCGGGCTCTTGGTCCAGAAGCGCTGCTTCTCCCAGGTGCGGGTGACATATTCGGTGTACCAGGCCATCCAGCCCACGCCGCTTTCGATCATGCCGATGCGAAGCTTGGGAAAGCGCTGGAAGATGGCGTTGAACAGGAAGATGCCGATGGGCTCGGCCATGGCCATCTTGCTCATCGGCATGTCGGGCAGGAAGTGCTGCGCATCGCCAAAGCGCGGCACCCGGCCGCCAAGGTGCATGGTGATGGCCAGGTCATGGTCCTGGATCACCGCCCACAGCCGGTCGAATTCGGGAAGGTAGTATTGCAGCTCGCCCTGCGGGTCCCCGGTCAGCGCAGAGACCTGGCCAGCCTTCATGTTGGCGACGTTCGACGATGTTTCCCAGGCCTTGGGGTTTTGCGGGAAGGCGGGCAGGTTGATCGCCTTGAAGCCCATTTTCGCCAGCCGCTCGACATGGCCGATGGTCTCGTCGATGTCGCGCATCGGCACATAGCCAATGGGGTGGAGACGGGCCGGATTTGCGGCGCACCAGTCCATCACCCAGCGCTGGTAGGCCTCGTAGCTGGCCATGTAGAGTTCGTCGTCCAGCGTGCCCAGCGGCCCGCCGCCGAACAGCACGGCCTGGCCGATGCCGTCCGCGTCCATGTCGGCCAGGCGGACATGCGGATCCCAGACCGCCCGCTGCTCGCTGAGCTTGCCGACCATCTTGAAGTCCTTGCCGGTGCGCCCGGCCTGGTTGTTGATCATCCGCACCGGGCGGCGGGTGCCCTCGAACACGATCCAGTCGCACTCGTCGCCTTCCTCGATCACCGGCGCCTTGGCGCGCAGGTGCGCGGGCAGGTATTCCTGCCACATGTCATAGGGCGGATCGATATGGGCATCGGCATCGACGATTTCGCCGAGGGTCCAGGTGCCCAGTTCGGCCAGCGGCCGGTCGAGCGTTGCGAGATCGGTCATCGGGCTCTCTCCAATCATTCGCTATTTCGAATTTAACGTCGCGATGATGAATTATTCCCCATTCCCCCCGGCGAGTCAATCACGCCGCAGCAGCAGCGCGCCATAGCCGTAGCCGCCGTTGCACACCGCACTGACGCGCGCATCGCGCACCTGCCGCGCGCCGCCCCGGCCCCACAGCTGCAAGCAGGCCTCATAGGTATGGCCATAGCCGTGGAACCGCCCGCCCGAGAGCTGCCCGCCGCCGGTGTTGATCGGCAGCTCGCCGTCCAGCGCGATGCGGTGGCCGCCGGCGAAGAAGGCGCCCGCCTCGCCGCGCGGCCACAGCTTCAGCGCTTCGCCCCACAGCCAGGTGTGGATCGAGAACCCGTCATAGATCTGCGCGCACGACAGGTCCCGCGGCGTCAGGTCGGTGCGTGACCACAGCATCTCTCCGGCCTTGTCCGCGGGCAGCGCGGTAAAATCGCCGCGGTGGATGCCCTCGCCCAGTCCGCCGAGCGCCATGCCCATGGCCTCGAAATGGATCGGCGGATTGCGGCAATCGCCGGCCGCATCGCGATGCGAGATGACCAGCGCCGTGGAACCGTCGATATGGGTATCGCAATCGTACAGCCGCAGCGGGGTCGAGATCATGCGGCTGGCAAGGTAATCCTCGATCGTCAGCGGATCGCGATAGACGGCGTTCGGATTGAGCGCCGCATTGCGCCGGGCATTGACCGCCACCCAGCCAAGCTGCTCCGGACCTGCGCCGTACTTGTCGAAATAGGCCTGGGCATAAAGCGCCCACATGTTCGCCGGGGAGACGGCGCGGAAGGGCACGGTCCAGGCATTGTTGCCGGTGACGCGCCGGGAACTGCCTGCAAGCAGCGTCGCCTCGCGCGATTTCAGCCGTGCCTGCGCCTGGGCCACGGTGCGGAAGACCAGCACGTGCCGGCACAGCCCGCTGGCCACTGCCATGATCGCGGCGAAGATCGCGCCCATGTGGCCGGGGCCTTCGTGATTGGCGACGCCGATCCACTTTGCCTCGATGCCCAGCGCCTGCATCGTCTCGTTCACCCCGACGGGCGAGATCCCGCCGCCAAGGTCGGTCTTGGGGGGATAGTTGACGATGCCGTCGATGTCAGCAACGCGCAGGCCGGCATCGGCGATTGCCCCCAGAGCGGCATCGAGCGTCAGTTCGATCGGGCTTTTTGCCGATGGGCGGCCAACTTCGGACTGGCCGATGCCGGTAATGCGGCAGAGCTTTTCGGGCAGTTCAGCCATGGGCCTGCACCGGGACGAAAAGCGGAATCCAGACATCGTCCTGCTGCTCGAACGTCACGGCCACGGCCATGCCGCCATGCACCTTTCCGGGGTCGCACAACACGTTGGAGAAGACATAGAGTTCGGCCTGCTCGGCCAGTTCGATGGCGGCGAAGACGAAGCGCGGGTCTTCCTCGCGGCTCCAGGCCTGGTGGTTGACGGTAAAGGTGGCCACCCGGCCCCTGCCGCTGACGGGCTGCGGCGCAAGGTCTGCGCAATGACAGGCGGGGCAGCGCGGCAGCGGCGGGTGCTGCCAGTGGCCGCAGGATCCGCAACGCTGGATCGAAAGCACCCCGTCCCTGCCCGAGGTCCAGAAGAATGCCGTTTCCGGCACCAGTTCGGGCAACTTGCGCGGACTGCTCAAAACACCACGCCTTTCACCTTGAGATCGATGATCTCGTCCTCGCTGAAGCCGGCCGCCGCCAACAGCTCGTCCGAATGGGCGCCCACGTCGGGCGATTGCCCCGCCGGCATCGCCGCACCATCGAACTGCACCGGCACCGAGACAACCGGAATGTCGACGCCAGCCGTGGTTCGGACCATCTGGATATAATCATTGGCCTGCACCTGCACGTCCCTGTGCAATTCGCCGATGTGCTGGACCAGGTCCCACTGCCCGTCCTGCTTCGCCAGGATCTCGCGCCATTCGGCAAGCGGGCGGGCGGCGAAGATCGCGGTCAGTTCGGCAAGGCAGGCTTCGACATTCTCCCGCCGCGCGGCGGCATCGACATAACGCGGATCGTCGGCCATGTCCGGCCGGCCGACAAGATGCATCAGCCGGGCCCAGTACTTGTCGGCCTGCAACATGCACAGGGCAAGGAAGCGCCCGTCGCTCGTGCGGTAGGTATAGGACAGCACGTTGTTCGGCCGTCCGCGCGGCGGGCGCGGGAAGTTGTCGGTGCCGTCCATCATGGTCTGCGCGATGCCGCGCTGCATCGACCACATCGCGGCATTGAGCAGCGATACGTCGACGGTCGATGCCTCGCCGGTCATGGCCCGCTTGGCGATGGCCGCGCAGACGCCGCCCGCCAGCATCGAACCTGACAGCGTATCGCCATGGGCCGGACCCGCAGGAGCAACGGGGAAGTCCGCGTCGGGCTCGGTCAGGGCAGAGGAAATGCCGCCGCGCGCCCAGTAGGAGATGGCGTCGTAGCCGCCCTTGTCCCCCTCCGGCCCGCGCTGGCCGACAGCGCTGCCCACGGCGTAGATCAGCCTGGGAAAGCGGGCGCGCAGGGTTTCGGCGTCGATGTTCATCGCCTTTCGCGCGCGCGGCAGGAAGTTCGTCAGGAACACGTCGGCATCGGCCAGCAGCCGGATCAGCACGGCCTGCCCTTCGGCGGACTTGAGATCGAGCGTGATCGATTTCTTGCCGCGGTTGTAGCATTCCCACGAAAGCTCAAGCGCCTCGGCCCCGGTCGCGCCGGGGGTGGAGCGCAGGCCGCGAATGGGGTCCCCATTGACGGGTTCCACCTTGATGACCTCTGCCCCCAGGTCGGCCAGCATGGCGCCGGCGACCGGGACGAAGGCCCACATCGCTGCTTCGACCACCTTGATACCTTCGAGCGGCCTGCCCATTCGCTTCTCCCAAACATATCCGGCCAAGACGCCGCAAAGCCTAACTTTGCTTGACAAGCGGTCAACCGTTTTCGAATATGCGACCCTATTTTCGCTATTTCGAATTTTATTGCGCTTCCAGCCTAGCGCAACCCAGTGGGAGAGTCACCGCGGTGGATCGCGCCGAAGTCCCCGAAAAGCGTGCCGATGCGCTGGCCCCCGGCTGGCTTTCGCGCGCGCTGGGCGTGGAGATCGTGCGGGTGGAAACCGTGGAGGTAATCCGCACCGTCGCAACCAAGGTGCGCTTCCTCGCCTTGCCGGCTGACGGAGCGCCGGCGCTCGCCCTGTGCCTGAAGGGCCTGCTCGATGGCGACGAGGCGACGCGCATGGGCGGCCCGACCATGGTGAAGGAGGCCGATTTCTATGGCCTGGTCGCGCCGCACGTCGCCGTGCAGGTGCCGCACCATGTAACCAGCGTGATCGATCGCGAGGCGCGGCAGGCCGTGGTCATCATGCGCGACCTGATCGCCCAAGGCGCGCAGTTCTGCTCGGCACTCGATCCCTTCACCGCCGATGATACCGCCGCCAGCCTCGAGCAGCTTGCCAGACTGCATGCGGGGGCGGGATTGCTGGCCAACCGTCCATGGATCACCCGGCGGATCGACGATTTCGCGCGCCGCCCGCACCTCTCCGCCGGCCAGTTGCAGGACCTGCTCGACGATCCGCGCGGCAACGGTCTGGGCGCGCGGACAAGCAACGCTTCCCGCCTGCTTTCCGCGCTGGTCCCGCTGGCCGAACGCGATGGCACCCGCGCGCAGTTCCTGGTCCACGGCGATGCCCATGCCGGCAATATCTTCCGCACCGCTTCCGGTCCGGGCCTGATCGACTGGCAATTGCTGCAGGCGGGGGGTTGGGCGCTGGACGTTGCCTATCATGTTGCCGCAACCCTGCCGGTCGAAATCGCAGCGCGCGAGGAACGCCGCCTGCTCGATCACTATCTTGCCGTGATGCGCGCCAAGGGATGCACCATGCCCGACAGCGATACCGCCTGGCGCGAATACCGCGAGGCCATGGTCTATGGCTTCTACCTCTGGGCGATCACCCGCCGGGTCGATCCGCCGATCATCCACGCATTTACCGCCCGGCTCGGCGCCGGAGTGGAACGGCTGGGCAGCTTCGAACTGCTGGGAGTGTGAACCGTATGGAACTGGAACAGGCTGGCTATATCGACGGGCGGTTCGTTCGCGGCGAGGGTGAACGCTTCACGGTCACGAACCCGTCCGACGGCAGCACGGTGGCGGAGGTCACGGGCCTTTCCGGCGATCAGGTGGGCGAGGCCATCGCCGCCGCCCGCCGCGCCTTCGACACGGGTGAATGGAGCGCACTGCCGCGCAGCGAACGCGCCGCCATCATGCGCCGCTATGCCGCCGCCCTGGCGAAACACGCAGATCGCCTGAAGGAGCTCGCCGTGCTTGAGGCGGGGTGCCCGGTTTCTTCCTCGGTCATGTTCGCGCAGGTCCAGACGCCGCTGCGCCACGCCGCCGAGATCCCCGAGGTTTACCTGTCGCTGCCCGAGATCGAGGAAAACCCGCTGCCGATGCACGAGCGGCTGGGCATGGCGGGCCTGCCGATGCAGTCGGTCCGGCGCTACCTGCCGCATGGCGTGGTAAGCGCCATCGCCGCCTATAACGTGCCGCTGTTCACCGCCCTGTGGAAGGTGATCCCCGCGCTGGTCACCGGCAACACGGTTGTCCTGCGCCCCAATCCGCTGACGCCGCTTTCGGCCTTGCTGTTCGCCGAAGCGGCAGAGGAAACCGGCCTGCCGCCGGGCGTGCTCAACGTGGTGATCGAAGGCGGGATCGAAGGCGGTCAGATGATGTCCAGCGATCCGCGCGTCGATATGGTCTCGTTCACCGGCTCGGTGGGCGTCGGTATCCGCATCGCCGAGCAGGCCGCGCCGACGCTGAAGCCGCTGGTGCTCGAACTGGGCGGCAAGTCGGCGCAGATCTTCCTGCCGGATTCGGTGGAAAAGGCCGCGATGCATGCCCGCGTCGTCTGCGTCAGCCATGCCGGACAGGGCTGCGCACTCGGCACCCGGATCTTCGTGCCGGAGGAAAGCAAGGCCGCCGTGCTCCAACAGGCCAAAAGCCTGCTCGAGGCGATCCGCATCGGGCCCGCAAGCGATACCGCAACCGAACTGGGCCCGGTGATCGATGGCGCGGCGGTAAGCCGCTGCGAACGGATCGTTGCCGAAGCCGTCGCTGCTGGCGCCACCGTGGTCACCGGCGGCAAGCGCTGGAGCGGCATACCGGGAGGCCACTACTTCGAGCCCACCCTGCTCGACCTGCCGGATAACACCAATCCTGCCGCGCAGGAGGAAGTGTTCGGTCCGGTCGTCTCGGTCATAGGCTACCGCGATCTCGACCATGCGATCGCCATGGCCAACGATTCGCGCTTCGGCCTTTCCGGCTGGGTCCACGGAGCAGACAAGCGCGCCGCGCTCAAGGTGGGCGAGGCGATGCGCAGCGGCTCGATCAACGTCAACAACGGGGTGACAAGCGCCTGGGCCTCGATGGGCGGCATCAAGCTGTCCGGGCAAGGGCGCGAGCGCGGGCCGGAGGGCATCCGCGCCTTCCAGCAGATGAGCGTCCTCAACTTCAGCTGAGCGAAGGAACACGACCATGGCACAGGCAGGCACGATCGACCGCGAAAGCCAGCAGGCCCGGCTGATCGAGATGTTCTCGGTGCAGAGCCAGGCGGGCAATGCCGGTCTGGATACCGACCGCGACTATTCCGAGGCGATCAACGCCCTGCGCGAAGCCGGCACCGTGCAGAAGGGCAGCCCCCGCAGCCTGCTCGGCCTGCCAGAGATCGATGGCTCGATTACCGTGGAGCGCGAGAACTGGACCCTGCTGGGATTTGAAGCCTGCGAGCGCGGCTTTCGCGAGAACACGGTCTTTTCGTCCGAGATCATGGCCGAAAGCGCCAGCCTGAAAGTGATCGGCCCGACCATCATCCAGATGATCGGCAAGGAGCACAAGCGCAACCGAGCGGTAGCCCAACCGCTGTTCCTGCGCCCGCGTACGCTCGACTGGTGGAAGCCCAACTGGATCGACGAGGCCGTTGAATCGCTGCTCAAGCCGCTGGAAGGCCGCAGCCGCGCCGACCTCAACCTCGAACTCTGCGCATGGCTGCCGATGTGGGTCGTCTCGCGCAGCCTGGGCCTTGCCGGCACCGACGAGCTCGACTTCCGCTTCCACCTGACGCGCAGCTCGTTCGGTGCGCGCAACCACACGAGCGAGGAAGTTGCCGAATCGCGGCGGGTAGTGGACGCGATCCTGACCGACATGGTCGCCTCGCGCCGCCGCCAGCCGCAGGACGACGTGATTTCCGGCCTGCTGGAAAACGAACTCAAGCTGCCCGACGGCACCAGCCGCAAGATGACGCAGGAAGAGCTGTTCTCCTTCGCCAAGCTGGTGATCTTTGCCGGTGGCGGCACCACCTGGCGGCAGCTTGGCATCACCATCGATGCCCTGCTCACTCACCGCGATGCCTGGGATCAGTGCCTCGCCGACCGCAGCCTGATCGAGGCGGCCGTGGACGAGACGCTGCGCTGGCGCGCGACCTCTGGCAATTTCCACCGCGTCGCGACCTGTGACATCGAAGTGGATGGCGTAACCATCCCGCAAGGCGCGCGCGTCAACCTGTGGCTGGCTTCCGGCAACCGCGATCCGCGGGTGTTCGACAATCCCGATGCCTTCGACATGCATCGTCCGAAGCACCACCACCTCGGTTTCGGCCTTGGCCCGCATCGCTGCCTGGGCATGGACGTCGCCAAGCAGGAGATGATCGCCGCGATCAACGGCCTGATGGATCGCTGGCCGAACCTGCGTTACGATCCGGAAGCGCCCCGGCCGATCTTCGCCGGACTGGACATGCGCGGGATGACCGGCCTGCCCGTGCTGCTCGACTGAAGCACGCCGCTTGACTTGATCCTGCCGGGCCGCTTCACCCGCCGGGCATGAGCGGCTGGCATTTCTGGATCGATCGCGGCGGGACATTCACCGATGTCGTCGCGCGTGCGCCCGATGGCAGCGTGGTCACGCACAAGCTGCTGAGCGAAAATCCCGAACGCTACCGCGATGCGGCAACGGCCGGCATCCGCGCGGTGCTGGGCCTTTGCGCCGATGCACCGATCCCTGCCGATCTGGTCAGCGATGTGCGCCTTGGCACGACAGTTGCCACCAATGCCCTGCTGGAACGCAAGGGCGCGAAAGTGCTGCTGCTGGTAGACAGGGGCTATGCCGACCTGCTGCGGATCGGGCACCAGACCCGCCCCGACCTGTTCGCCATGGAAATCCGCCTGCCGGAGCCGCTCTACGCCGATGTGCTGGAGGTCGGCGGGCGGGTGAGCGCGGCGGGCGACCTGCTCCACCCGCTCGACGAGCCAGGCCTCCTTGCCGCATTGCAGGAGCGGCGCAAGCAAGGGCTGGAAAGCTGCGCCGTGGCCCTGATCCATGCCTGGCGCTTTCCCGACGCGGAACGCCGCATTGCCAAGCTGGCAAGGCAGGCCGGTTTTGCGCATGTTTCGGCCAGCCACGAGGTTTCCCCCCTGCTCGGCCTGGTGGCGCGGGCACGCACGACGGTCGTCGATGCCTACCTCGCCCCGGTCCTGCGGACCTATGTGGAACAGGTCGCAGGCGAGATGGATGGAGTGCCACTCAGCTTCATGCAGTCGAACGGCGGACTGGCTGCCGCCGACGATTTCCGCGCGAAGGACGCGATCCTTTCCGGGCCGGCAGGCGGCGTGGTCGGCGCGGCGCGCAGTGCTGCGGAAGCCGGGGAGGAACGCGTCATCGCCTTCGACATGGGCGGCACCTCGACCGATGTGGCGCTTTATGCCGGAGCGCTGGAACGCCAGCTCGATACCCGGATCGCCGGGGTGGAACTGCGCGTGCCGATGCTGGCCATCGATACGGTAGCGGCGGGTGGCGGCTCGATCCTTTCCTTCGATGGCGCGCGGCTTCGCGCCGGACCGGAAAGCGCCGGGGCCAATCCGGGGCCTGCCGCCTATCGCCGGGGCGGGCCGCTGACGGTTACCGATGCCAACGTGATGTGCGGCAAGATCCAGCCCGCGCACTTCCCCGCCCTGTTCGGCCCGCAGGGCGACCAGCCGCTCGACCGCGATGTCGTCGCCGCCCGCTTTGCCCAGCTGGCTGCTCCCCTGGGCCGCGACCCGCGCGACCTTGCCGAAGGTTTCCTGACCATCGCCGTTGCCGCCATGGCCGCCGCGATCAAGCGCACGGCCCTGTCGCGCGGTGAGGACGTCTCCACTTTTACGCTCCAGTGCTTTGGCGGCGCAGGCGGCCAGCACGCCTGCCGCGTGGCCGAGGAGCTGGGGATGCGCAAGGTGCTGGTCGATCCGCTCGCGGGCGTGCTTTCGGCCTATGGCATCGGCCTTTCGCAGCGATCGGCCCTGCGGCAGGCAGCCGTGGAACTGCCGCTCGATGCAGACCTGCTGCCCTATGCAGACGCGCTGGAAGCAGAGGCACGCGCCGGGCTGGAAGGCAAGGTCACGGCTACGGTGACCGCGCACCTGCGCTATGACGGGACGGATGCGGCCCTGCCCGTGACGCTGGGCGATCCGGCAGCGATGCGGTCTGCCTTCGAGGAGGCGCACCGCCGCCGCTTCGGCTTTGCCACGCCGGAGCGTGAGATTGTCGTCGCCGAACTGTCGGCAGAAGCCGTGGCGCAAGGCCCCGCCGTCGTTCGGCCCGCCCTGCCAAGGGGCAGGGGCGCAATGGCCATCGACCATGTCACGCTGTGGACCGGCGGCCGCGAATGGCAGGCACCCGTGCTTGACCGCGAAGCCCTGGGCCGGGGCGACAGCATCGCCGGCCCGGCACTGGTGCGCGAGGCCATCGGCACCGTGGTGATCGAGCCCGGCTGGCACGGCGAAGTGCTTGCCAATGGAGCCTTGCTGCTGACCCATGTCGAAGCGGCGCCCGCGCGCCTGCCAGACCTGTCGCGCGCCGATCCCGTGCTGCTGGAGCTGTTCAACCAGCTGTTCATGGGCCTTGCCGAGCAGATGGGTGCGGTGCTCGAAGCCTCGTCCTCCAGCGTCAACATGCGCGAGCGGCTCGATTTCTCCTGCGCGCTGTTCGACGCGCAAGGCAACCTGATTGCCAATGCACCGCACCTGCCCGTCCACCTCGGTTCCATGGGAGAGGCCGTGCGCACGGTGATCGCCAGCCACGGCGAAAGCCTCAGGCCGGGCGATGCCGTGGTGCTGAACAACCCCTACAACGGCGGCACGCACCTGCCCGACGTGACTGTGGTTTCGCCCGTGTTCGACGAATCCGGCCGGGAACTGCGCGCCTTTGTCGCCAACCGCGGGCACCATGCCGATTTCGGCGGGCGCACCCCCGGTTCGATGCCGCCAGACTCCACGCGGCTGGACGAGGAAGGCGTGGTGATCGATCCCATGCTGCTGGCCCGCGACGGGCGCTTCCTCGAAGCCGAATTCCGCACCGTGCTTGCATCGGGACGCTACCCGGCGCGTAATCCGGACATGAACGTGGCCGACATCAAGGCCCAGCTTGCCGCCAATGCCACCGGCCAGCGCGAGCTTGCCGCCATGGTAGCCCGCTGGGGCTGGCCCTGCGTTCTGGCCTACATGAACCACGTGATGGACAATGCCGAGGAATCGGTGCGGCGGGTTATCGCGCGGCTGCAGGATGGGGCATTCAAACTGCCGATGGACCAGGGCGGATCGATTGCCCTGCGGATCGCGGTGGACCCGCAGGCCCGCTCGGCACGGATAGACTTCACCGGCACCTCGCCCGAGCGCGAGGGCAATTTCAACGCGCCCCCCGCCGTGACCCGCGCCGCGGTGCTTTATGCCTTCCGCTGCCTTACGGGCGATGCCCTGCCGCTGAACGAAGGCTGCCTGCGCCCGCTGGAGATCGTCATTCCGCGCGGCTCGTTCCTCTCTCCCGCACCGGGCCGTGCGGTCGTGGCCGGCAATACCGAAGTCAGCCAGGCCATCACCAATGCTGTGTTCGGGGCACTCGGCGCGCTTGCCGCCGGGCAGGGAACCATGAACAACCTGCTGTTCGGCAATGCCCGTCACCAGTATTACGAAACGATCTGCGGCGGCGCGGGGGCGGGTCCGGGCTTCGCCGGAGCCGGGCCGGTACACACCCACATGACCAATACCCGCATCACCGATCCCGAGGTGCTGGAACTGCGCTTGCCGGTGCGGCTCGAAGAGTTTGCCGTGCGCCGGGGTTCAGGGGGTGCGGGCCAGTGGCGCGGTGGCGACGGTGCGCGGCGTCGGCTTCGCTTCCTTGAGGACATGACCGTCACGCTCGTCTCGTCGAGCCGCACCGTCCCGCCATTCGGCCTTGGCGGCGGGGCAGCCGGGGCCTGCGGGCAGCAATGGATCGAGCGCGCGGACGGCCGGACCGAAGCTTTCGCCGGCACCGATGAGGCCCAGGTCGGGGCCGGCGATGCGCTGGTGATCGAAACGCCCGGAGGCGGGGGCTTTTCCGCCAGCGACTGATCCACCCGCGCGCCCTTTGTCGGAGGCGATGGACCATTGGTCGATGCCGGATGGCAACCGGTCGGCACCGGGCCTAGCCCTGCTCCCACGGGGGATGTCGGCTTGAAGTGTCGTTGCGGGAACGGCGGCGCTTCTGGTCTTAGCAGGGAATAATAAAACCATGACATCCCGGATATTTGCGGCGCGCCCGCTGGCCACCGGATTCGCCCTTGCAGCCGTGCTGGCGATCAGCCCCGCCCGGGCCGAGGAGGCTTCGGAAGGCCTGCCCCAGCCACGGCCCGAAGGCAGCCGCACGACCACCTACCGGCCCGATTATTTCGCCCAGTATGCCCCGTCCAATGCGCTCGACATCGTGCGCCGCGTCCCCGGCTTCGTTCTGGAAGAGACGAACACCGGGGTGCGCGGCTTTTCGGGCGCGGCGGGCAACGTGGTGGTCAATGGTGCGCGCCCAAGCTCCAAGGCGGAATCGCTGTCGGCCATGTTGCAACGCATCCCGGCACGCCGGGTGCTGCGGGTCGAAGTGGCGCCGGGCGATCTGTACGGGTCCGACTATGCCGGCAAGAGCCAGGTGCTCAATGTCGTGCTGAGCCGCGAGGGCGGGCTGGACGGCAACGTCAAGGTCAGCGGCACGCGCCTGCATGACGGCACGCTGTTCGGCAATGTCGAGGCATCGGCGCTGATCCGTACCGGGTCATCCAGCTTCAACCTGTCCGCCGGCACCGGGCGGGGCGGCAATGTCGAGGTGGGCTATGACGATATCCTGCGCGCCAGCGACGGAACCCGGCTGGAGTTCCGCGACAAGGTCAACGATATCGATTCGAAAGACCCTTTCCTGGCGGCAAGCTGGTCCAACGAAGGCGGCACGAACCGGTCTGCACACCTCAACCTGCGTTATGCGCCCAGCAAGTTCCGCCTGTTCCAGACCAACCACGTCACCCCGCTCGGCGGACCGGAGCGCGACGACCGCCTGACGCAGGACTATCGCAACACCGGCTACGAGATCGGCGGCGACATCACCCGTCCGCTTGCCGGCGGGGCGGTAAAGTTTGTCGCCCTGGCCAACCGCCGCGATCGCGACAACTTCGATTCAAGCTACAACCGGGTCGCCGGCACGACGACCGGCGGCTTCGAACAGAGCCAGAAGGCCCGCTATGACGAAGTGCTGGGGCGCCTCAGCTGGTCGCACCCTTCCGTGCTGGGATTCTCGGCCGAGGCGGGGACCGAGCTTGCCTACAACCGGCTGGAAAACCAGACCGAGCTCTACCTGATCGGCACCGGCGGCACACGCAACCGCATCGACCTGCCGATCGATTTCGCCACGGTGGACGAGGTCCGCTCGGAAACCTACCTCAACCTTGGCCGGCCGCTCGCTGCCGGGCTGCGGCTCGATACGACGCTGGCCTATGAGACTTCGCGCCTGACGGTCGGCGGCGACACGTCGGCCCGGCGCGTCGTGCGCTTCTTCAAGCCGGGCATGACGCTGGACTGGAAGGGCAAGGGCGGCTGGCAAGTCCAGGCTTCGCTGCGGCGCGAGGCGGCACAGCTCGATTTCTACGATTTCATTTCCTCGGCAGAACTGGCCAACGGCCGGGTCAACGGTGGCAATGCCGACCTGATGCCGCAGAGCAGCTGGGAAGCACGGCTGACGGTGCAGAGACCGGTGCTGGGCCGCGGTCTCGTCAAGCTGGAACTGGGGCACGATTGGGTAAGCCAGTTGCAGGATCGCATCCTCACGGCCGAAGGTTTCGATGCGCCGGGCAACCTTGGCAACGGCACGCGCCGCTTCGCCCGGATGACCTTCGATGCGCCGCTCGACCAGCTGGGCCTCAGGGCAACGCGGATCAAGATCGAGGGAGGCCTGGAGCATACCGAGGTGCGCGATCCGCTGACCGGCAAGACCCGCGGCTGGAGCACCGACCGCCCGCACTGGAACGCCAATGTGGAGCTGCGCCGCGATCTTTCGCAATGGTCCTATGGCGCCAGCCTGTTCCACCGGTCAAAGTTCACCTTCTACCGCACGGACGAGATCGACGACCTGTTCAACAGCGGCGTTTTCGCCACGGCCTTTGCCGAATACCGGCCCGATGCGCACACGACGGTGCGGCTCGATATCGATAACCTGCTGAACACGGCGGGCCAGCGGATGCGCACCTTCTACCTGCCGAACCGTACCGCCGCGCTGCCGGCGATAACCGAGTTCCGCCATCGCAACAGCCACTTGTCCTTCACCCTGTCGATCAACCGCACCTTCGGCGGGACCGGCGCAGCCAGCGGCTGATGCGCCGCGCCGCACCGGCGCAACGTTCCATCGCAAGCCCGGTTGGCAGCAAGGGAGCGGAAAGGCTTCTGGCCGCCAATTCGGGGGCGAAGGAGAAAAACACATGGATCGCAAACCCTTTTCCCGCGCGCTCGCAACCGTAACCGCACTGGCCCTTGCCATCAGCGCCGCCGGTCCGGCCGAAGCGAAAAAGCGCAGCTGCAAGCGCATCAACAAGACCGAAGGTGCACTGCTTGGCGGCGTTGGCGGCGGGGTGCTAGGCAAGGTGATCCTGGGCGGCACGGGCGGCGTCCTGGTGGGTGCCGTGGCTGGCGGCGTTGCCGGTCACGAAGTCGCCCGCAAGAAGCACAACAAGTACTGCCGCCGCTGACCGGCGCCTGATCTGCACCTGCCCGGTCGCGCCCGATTGCGCGGCTGGGCAAGTGCGCCGCATTGCCAGCCAGTCCCCGCTCGCGCAGACTGCGCACCAAGCAGCCAGGGGAATGCGCCATGATCCGCGGCATCCATCACGTCGGCATCCATTGCCACGACATCGACCGCATGATCGCCTTCTACAGCGAGGCGCTGGGCTTCGAGATGGTCGGTCAGTTCGACTGGGCCAATGACGCAAAGCTCGATCATATCGTCGCGCTTGAGCAGTCCGTCGCGCGCGGGGCGATGATGAAATCGGGCACCTGCTATATCGAGCTGTTTCAGTATGCCGCCCCGGCCCCGCGCAATACCCAGGCGCTGACGGCAGCGGACAAGGGCTATACCCACATCTGCATAGATACCGACAACATCGAGGAAGACTTCCCCCGCCTGATCGCCGCCGGGCTGCAGGTTGACGGGCGCGACTGGGTGGACATGGGCCACGTCCGCACGCTCTATTGCCGCGATCCCGAAGGCAACCTCATCGAACTGCAGCAATGCATGCCGGGCAACGGCATGGAACTGAAGGATGCGGGCAAGTCCGGGCCGGCTGGCTAGCCTGCCGCCAGCGCCTCGATCAGCGCCTTGACCTTCTTCTGCCGCCACTGGGGCAGCGGCGCCACCAGCCAGTAGGCGCGGCGGCACTGTTCGGTTTCACCCAGCGACGCGATGCGTCCGGCAGCATGCCATTGGCGCGCCAGCAGTGCCGGCACGCGGGCCCTGCCAAGGCCCGCCGCTGCCGAGGCGAGCGCAAGGCCGGCATCGCCCACGTGGATCGGCGGCTCTTCGCCCCCTTCACCCTGCGGCGCAGGGTCGCCCGGCCAGGAGATCCAGCATCCGTCACCGACGATCACCCGTTCGGCCGGGCCAAGCTGCATACCCTCGAGATCGCCGGGCCCCTCGGTCCAGCGGACGGCAAGATCGAGGTTCGCCTCGGTGAAATCGACATCCTCGCCATCGAGCAGGACGTAACGCACCTCCGGATTGCCCTTGCGGAACTCGGCCAGCCGGGGGGCCAGCCACACGGCAAGGAAATCGCGCGGTGCGGCAATGGTATAGACATGGCTTGCCTGCCCGGCCTGCATGGCCTGCACGGCATCCTCGAATTGCAGGAAGCCCGATCGCAGGGCCTCAAGCCCGGCGTTCGCCTCGTCCGTCAGCTCGAGCCCCTTGGACGTGCGGCGGAAAAGGACGACGCCCAGCAGGTCTTCCAGCGCGCGGATCTGCTGGCCGACGGCGGCAGGCGTCACCGCCAGCTCATCCGCGGCGCGGGTAAACGACAGGTGCCGCGCGGCGGCATCGAAGACGCGCAGGGCGTTAAGAGGCAGGTGGGTGCGCTTCACACTGCGCGTTTACGGCGCGAGGCCGGCTTTGCCAAGTTTGGGCTTGCCCGAACGATCAGTGCAGGTCGTTGGGCGAATTGACCCCCGCCGGTGCCGTCAGCGGGAAGAAGGGAATGGCCGCCTCGAAGGTTTCGCCGTCCTCGTCCAGGAAGGTGTAGTGCCCTTCCATCGAGCCGCTGGGGGTGGCGAGCGGGCAGCCGGAGACGTAATCGTGGCTACCGCCGGGGCGAATCAGCGGCTGTTCGCCGACAACGCCTTCGCCTTCGACAAGGTTGACCATGCCGCGGCCGTCCGTGATCTTCCAGTGGCGGGTGAGCAGCTGCACGGCGCGAGCGCCATGGTTTTCAATGCGAATGTGGTAGACCCAGAACCACTTGCCCGCCTCGATCCGCGATTGTTCGGGGAGGAAATTGACCGCGACTCGCACGGTAATCCCGTCGGTCATGGCGGCGTGCTGGAAGAACTGCTCCATTGCCGGAAAATAGCGGTTCATGGCCCTGCGGGCAAGGACAAGGGCGGCGCGGGGCGCAGATAAACATGGCATGACTTATTGCGAATCATTCTCAATATCATTAAGGCATGGCCTGACAGCGTGAAGATGGAGAGACCCATGCACCGGCCCGATGCGATTGCCTGCCAGCTGCCCCTGCCCGTCCCGCAGGAGGCGGGCCTGCGGCTGATGCTCATGCTGTTCCGCCGCCTGGCCACGCATGGCCTGCGCGATGGCCGGGCCATCATGCTGGCAGTGGACGGATTTGGCACCGGATTCCGCCGGCCGCTGGTGCTGCTGCGCGCCTTTTTAGCCGAACTTGCCACACGGTCCGGGCGGCAGATCACGGTTGCGCCGTGCTGCGCGCTGCGGATGACGATGGACGAGGCCCGCGTGCTGGGCGTGCTCGCCGCGGCAGGTAGCGCGGACGACTGTGCCGCCCATCACTTGCGCATGCTGACCGACCGTTTCGACGTGGCCGAGCCGCTTTCGGCGGCAGCGGCGCTGAACGCGGCCCTGGCCGACCTTGGCCGACCGCTGGAGCTGCGCCCCTAGAGCCCGATCGCCCTCAGCGCCTGGTCGAGATCCTCGATCACGTCCTGCGGGTCTTCAAGGCCGACGGAGATGCGCAGCATCCCCTCGCTCACGCCCATGTCGGCGCGCACTTCCGGCTTGAGGCTGGAATGGGTCGTCGATGCCGGATGCGTCATCAGCGATTTCGAATCGCCGATGTTGTTGGAGATATCGACCAGTTCCAGCGCATCGAGCAGGCCATGGGCGGCCTTGCGCCCGCCTTCGACCTCGAACGAGAAGATCGATCCCGCCATGCGCATCTGGCGCTTTACCAGTTCGTGCTGCGGGTGGCTGGGCAGGCCGGGGAAGTTGAGCACCGGCACCCGCCCTTCAAGGAAGCGAGCCACTTCCAGCGCGTTTTCGGCTTGGCGGATAGCGCGCAGCTCCAGCGTTTCCAGGCCCTTCAGCACGATCCAGGCATTGAACGGCGAAAGGGTCGGCCCGGTGTTGCGCTGGAACGGCAGCAGGGTGCCGTTGATGAATTCAGCCGAGCCGCAGACCGCACCGGCGAGCACGCGCCCCTGCCCGTCCATCAGCTTCGTGGCGGCATAGGCGACGACATCGGCACCGTGTTCAAGCGGGCGCTGCAGGGCCGAGGTGGCAAAGGCATTGTCCACCACCGAACAGATGCCATGGCTTTTCGCCAGCGCGCAGACCGCGGCGATATCGACCACGTCCATCGTCGGGTTGGCCGGGGTTTCGAAGAAGAAAACCTTGGTGTTGGGCCGTATCGCCGCTTTCCACTGATCGAGATCGCGCCCGTCCACGGCCGTGCATTCGATGCCGAAGCGCGGCAGCAGGTTGTCCGTCACCCAGCGCGTCGGGCCGAAGGCGGCGCGGGCAACCACCATGTGATCGCCCACGGAAAGCTGGCACAGCATGGCAGTGGACATCGCCGCCATGCCCGATGCCTGCACGCGACAGGCTTCTGCCCCCTCCATCAGCGCGATGCGTTCCTCCAGCATCTGGACCGAAGGGTTCTGCGTGCGCGAATAGGTCATCCCCGGCAGTTCGCCGGCAAAGCGCGCGGCGGGCGTATGGGCATCGTCATAGCTGTAGCCCGAGGTCATGAAGATGGCCTCGCTGGTTTCGCCCTGCTCGCTGCGCCAGGTGCCGCCCCGCACGGCTCGGGTGGCCTGCCGCCATTTTGCGGTGATCGAGCGGTTCTGTCCGGTATCGCGCTTCATGGGTGGGGCATTAGGTCTGCGCCGCCCCCCTTGCAAGCCGGTTGCACCGGGCGCACTCGGCATTTATCGAGGTTCGCGTGCAGCCCGCCCGCCTCTACACTCCCGAACTGTTCAGGACGGACAAGGACCCATGGCGCTGGTGCCTGGCCATCTGCGCCGCCTTCCTGGCGCTGCTGTGGATCCGCCTGCACATCCCCTCGAAGATCTATTTCGACGAGGTGCATTACGTGAAGGCAGCGCGGGTGCTGCTGAGCATGGAGCGCCCGCAGAACCCCGAACATCCGTTGGTGGGCAAGGAACTGCTGGCCGCCGGCATTGCCCTGTTCGGCGATAATCCCAGGGCATGGCGGATCATGCCTGCCCTGTTCGGTACGCTGGGCCTGTTCGCTTTTTCCCGGCTGATGTGGGCGGCAAGCCAGCGCCGACTGGCGACGATCCTGGGCACCGTTCTGCTGGCAACCAACTTCACCTGGTTCATCCAGAGCCGCATCGCCATGCTCGACATTTTCATGGCCACATTTGCCATGCTGGCCTTCTGGCAGATTGCCGCCGCGCTGCGCTGGCAGGAGCAGGCGCGATGGCGACTGGCGCTGGCGGGCCTGTTCCTGGGGCTGGCGATGGGATCGAAATGGTCGGTCGTCGGACCGGCGATGGTCCCCGGGCTGGCCATGCTGTTGCTCAGCCTGGTCCACCGCCGCAAGGGCTTCCTGTTTTCCGCCAAGGGGCCGCCGATCGCCGGAATCAGCCTGGCCGAGGCGGCGGTCTGGCTGGGGATCGTGCCCCTGCTGGTCTATTTCGCGACCTTCTGGCCGGCCTTCCACTATGCCAGGAACCCGGTCGATCCCTGGGGTATCGTCCAGTATCAGGGCTATATGGTCCAGCTGCAGGACAGCGTGACCAAGAAGCACAATTACATGAGCACCTGGTGGCAATGGGTGCTGGATATCCGCGCCGTCTGGTACCTGTATGAAAAGGTGGACGGCACCCAGCGCGGCATCGTGCTGATCGGCAATCCGGTGGCCATGTGGGGCGGTCTCGCGGGCCTGGGCTGGTGCCTCTGGGCCGGGCTGCGCCGGGGGCGCAAGGATGCCCTTGGCCTTGCCGTGCTCTACCTTGTCGCCATCGGCATGTGGGTGGGCAACCGCAAGCCCGTGCAGTTCTATTACCATTACCTGCTGCCGGGCGCCTTCCTGATGGGCTGCCTTGCCCTCGCGCTCGACCAGTTCTGGCGCCGCGAGGACCGCTGGCGCTGGCTGGGCATGGGAACGCTCGCTGCGGCGCTCGCCGTCTTTGCGTGGTTCCTGCCGATCATCTCCGCCGCCGAGCTTTCCGGTGGCCGCAAGAGCTATGAAACCTGGATGTGGCTGCCTAGCTGGCGCTGAACGGAAAACCGCACGATGACCGATCCCTACGCTCCCCTCACCTTCCCGCGCGGCCCGGCCATGCTCAACCGCTTCATGCTGGCCCCGCTGACCAACAAGCAGAGCCACGCCGACGGGACGCTTTCGGACGAGGAGTTCCACTGGCTGACCTTGCGGGCGCAAGGCGGTTTCGGACTGGTGATGACCTGCGCCGCCCACGTCCAGAAGGAAGGCCAGGGATTTGCCGGGCAGCTCGGCATCTGGTCGGACGATCACCTGCCCGGACTGGCCCGGCTGGCGCAAGGCATCCGCGATGGCGGCGCGCTGTCCTCGGTCCAGCTGCACCATGCCGGCTTGCGCAGCCCGCAGGAACTGATCGGCGAGGTTCCGCAAGGACCCTTTGCCGAACCGGACAACGGCCGGGCGCTGACCACCGCCGAGGTCGGGCAACTGCGCGACGATTTCATCGCCGCCGCCCAGCGCGCCGAGAAGGCCGGCTTCGACGGTGTCGAGATCCACGGCGCGCATGGCTATGTGCTGTGCCAGTTCCTCGATCCCGCGAACAACCGGCGCGAGGACGGCTATGGCGGCAGCTACGAGGGCCGCACCCGCATCTTCCGCGAGATCATCGCCGGCATCCGGGCTGCGACGGGTCCGCAGTTCCAGCTTGGCCTGCGCCTGTCAGCCGAACGCTTCAACATCGATTTTGCCGAGGCGAAGACGCTGGCCGCCGAACTCATGGCGGGTGGCGAGCTCGACTATCTCGACATGTCGCTGTGGGATTGCTTCAACCAGCCGGCCGATCCTGCCCATGCCGGCAAGAGCCTGATCGCGCACTTTGCCGAACTGCCGCGCGGGGCGACGCGGCTCGGTGTCGCCGGCAAGATCATGGACATGGACAAGGTTCGCGCCTGCCTTGCCGAAGGGGTCGATTTTGTCCTGCTGGGCCGCGCGGCGATCCTCAACCACGATTTCCCCAACCGCGGGCGCGCCGATGCGGGCTTTGGCCCCACGCCGACGCCGGTAACGCGCGATCACCTGCGGCGCGAAGGCCTGTCCGAAGGGTTCATCGACTACTTCGCAACCTTCCCCGGCTACGTCGCGGCCTGACCGGTCAGTACTTGCCCCAGACGAATTTCGACGAAAGCGCGAAGTTCCACACCGAGCCCAGAATGATCCCGGCGATCACCGCGACAAAGGCGGGGACGCCGATCATGGTCTTCAGCACATGGGCCGAACCGATGTTGGTCAGCAGGCCCGCCGCACAGGTCAGCGCGAACTGCGCCCAGCCCTTGAGCAGCGGGAAGAAGCCGCGCAGGCGCTTGTCGGAATAGGTCAGTTCGTTGTTCAGCACGAAGTTGAAGGTCATCGCGACGACGGCGGCAACCGTGTTGGCCACGTTGAACGTGGTCGATTCAGACCAGTTGCCGTAAACGAACCGTTCGCCGAAGACGAGGTGGAGCATCACCCACAGCGCACCAAGCTGCACGAAGACGCCCAGTGCACCCACGGTGCCGAACAGCGCGAAGCGCGTGGGAATGATGCGGCCGAGCCACTTGTCGTAAAGGCCGACAAGGAATTCGAAGACCACGGTCTGGTCCAGCTTCGATTCTCCGTCCGCACGGGCGGCGAAGTTCATCGGCAGTTCCTTCACCCGAAGCGGGCGTTCCACCGTGGCCAGGATATCGAGCAGGATCTTGAAGCCGACGCCCGAAAGCCGGTGCGCGTCTGCCCGCAGCACATCGGCCTTGAGCATGAAATAGCCGCTCATCGGGTCGGACAGTTCGACGCCGGTGACCTTGTTGGCGATGCGGTTGGCAAAACCCGATGCCTTGACGCGGTCCGGCCGGCCCCATTCCTCGGTGCTCGCCCCTTCGGCAAAGCGCGAGGCATAGGCGAGGTCGTACTCGCCAGACTGCACCGCTGCCAGCATCTGCGGCAGCAGTTCGGGATCATGCTGGTGATCGGCATCCATCACCGCAACGATCGGCGCGGCGGTGGAGCACATGCCCTCGATCGCGGCAGAGGCCAGGCCGCGCCGGCCGATGCGCTGGATGCAGCGCACGCGCGGATCGGCCAGTGCCAGCTTGCGGGCGACATCGGCCGTGCCATCGGGGCTGTTGTCATCGACGATGACCACTTCCCACGCGATGCCCTGCAGCGCCTTGTCCAGCCTCTCGACCATGCCGGGGATGTTCTTGGACTCGTTATAGGTCGGCAGGACGACCGCGAGTTCGAGGGGCTTGGCTTCCGTCATGCGCGCTATTTGCCTGTGACCGTGGGGATTTACAACCGCGCCAGAACGGCATCGCCGATGGCACGCGTGCCGTGGCTGCCGCCAAGATCGCCGCCCTTGATGCCGTCGGCCAGCGCCTTGGCCACCGCAGCCTCTATCCGTGCCGCCTCGGCCTCGAGCCCGAAGGAATGGCGCAGCATCATCGCGGCGGAAAGGATCTGCGCCATCGGGTTGGCCTTGTCCTGCCCGGCGATATCGGGGGCGGAGCCGTGGATCGGCTCGTAGAGGCCCTTGGTGCCGTACTGCGTCTGCGTCTCGCCCAGCGCGGCCGAGGCGAGCAGGCCAATCGAGCCGACGCACATCGAAGCCTGGTCGGAGAGGATATCGCCGAAGATGTTGCCGGTAACGATCACGTCGAACTGGCCGGGGTTCTTCACCAGCTGCATGGCGGCATTATCGACATACATGTGGCTGAGCTCGACGTCCGGGTATTCGGCGGCAACCTCGATCACCACGTCGCGCCACAGCTGCGAGGTTTCAAGCACGTTGGCCTTGTCCACCGAGCACAGCTTGCCACGACGGCCCTGCGCCGCGCGGAAAGCGACATGGGCGATGCGGCGCACCTCGTCCTCGGCATAGGACATCATGTCCCAGCCCTGGCGGCGGCCATCATCCAGCGTGCGGATGCCCTTCTCGCCGAAATAGACGTCGCCGTTCAGCTCGCGCACGATCAGCATGTCGATGGCGCTGGCGACTTCGGGGCGCAGGGTGGTGAGGTCTTCCAGGCCCTTGAACACGGTGGCGGGGCGCAGGTTGGCGAACAGCGTCAGCTCCTTGCGCAGGCCCAGGATGGCCTGTTCCGGGCGAAGGTGGCGTTCCAGCGTGTCGCATTCGAAATCGCCGACCGAGCCGAACAGGATGGCATCGGCAGCATGCGCGATTTCCAGCGTCTGCGGCGGCAGGGGATGGCCATGCTTGCGCCAGGCAGCGCCGCCCACATCGCCTTCCAGCAGCTCCACGCCCGGCAGTGCCAGCGCTTCCAGAACGCGAACTGCCTCGCGAACGACTTCCGGGCCGATGCCGTCACCGGCGAAAACCGCGATCTTCATGGATACCCCGCTATTCGATCCTGCCGAGCCGCTCCCTGAGAACGGCGCGCGCCCCCATAACATCCGAGCGGCGATCGGCAAGCGGATAGCGCGCGATCACCGGGCCAAGCCGGTCGAGCAGGGCCAGCACGGCGGGAAAGTCATCGGGATCGGGAAGCCCGGCAGGCGCGCCATAGCCCAGTTCGCGCAGCAATAGCGCCTCATACCCCGCCAGCGCCGCTGCCCAGCCGCGCGCCGAGGGGGCATGGCAGACGGCATCGAGCAGCGCGCCGAGCGCGGAATAGAGCGCCGGATAGGCATGGCGTTCGGGCAGCGAGGCAGCGGCCAGCGCCGTCGCCCAGCCGATTGCCGAGGCGGCCAGCGGCTCGCCCAGCCAGGGTCCGCGGCTTTCGACCAGTTCCAGCCGCAGCGAGGGAAGCTGGCTTTCCGAACGGACCGAGAGTTCTGCCGAAACGCGATTGCCCGGGATCAGCACCGGACGCAGCGTCCGCCCGCGCGCACCGGGAACATAGCCGGCGACCATGCCGTGCTCTTCGGTCAGCACGCGCACCACCGCGCCGGTCTCGCCATGCAGGCGGACGGCGCAGACAATGGCCGGGGCAGTCAGGTGCAGCATGGCGCGGCGGTGTGCCGCCTCAGCCCGGTGCTGGCAAGCGGCTGGCTTATTTCTTCGCCTTGGCCTGCAGCGCCGCTTCCAGCGCTTCGACACGGGCGGTAAGCGCATCGGCCTGTTCGCGCGCCCGGGCAGCCATGTCCTTCACCGCGTCGAATTCCTCGCGGCTGACGAAGTCCATCCCGGCCATGGTTTCGCGCAACCGTTCACGCGCGGCATCGCGCGCTTCGCGGCCCATGCCGGCCATGGTGCCCGCCGCGCTGTTCAGCATCTTGGCGAGATCGGCGAAGAGGGGGTTTTCACTTTGCATGGCGGCTAGATGGACCTTGCGGCCCCGCGCTTCAAGGCTGCAATTCGATCCGCTGCACCGCATTGGCCGTCGGCCGGCCATCGGCATCGGGATTGAGCTGCAGGAATTGCCAGTTGAGCACGGTGGCGAAGCAGACCCAGGCCAGATAGGGCACCAGCAGGATCGCGGCCAGCGAGCGCACCTTCCAGAACAGGAACAGCGTGACCGCGACCATAATGTCGAGCGCGATCAGCAGGTACAGCGCGCTCGTCATCTGGTGCATGCCGAAGAACACCGGCGTCCAGGCAAGGTTCAGGAGCAGTTGCACGGCAAAGGCGGCCAGCGCCGCAGTCCTCCCCCGGGCACCGCGCGCCGCGGCCACCATCGCCACGGCCAGCCCCATCAGGATGTAGAGGATTGTCCAGACGATCCCGAAGGTGGCTGATGGCGGATAGATCCCCGGCTTCACCAGATCGGCGAACCAGGCATTTTCCGGCCCGCTTTGCGCCAGCTTGCCCGAAACGAACCCGAGCAGCATGACCAGCGGCACCAGCACCAGCGCCCAGCGCAGGAAGGAGGCCCTGAGTTGTCCCGGAGAGGCAATGGTGTTCATCGGCTGTGCGACCCCTGATTCGTTCACCGCATTTTTGCGGATATTGGCGAGGTGCGGCGGCGCTGGCAATTCCCGTGCACATTCCGGGGGATACCGGAACGGGACAGCATTTCAATGGCGCTCCGCCGAGATGAGGAATTCGACGTTTCCTTCCGGCCCCTTGATCGGGCTTTCGACGATCCCCTGGACCTGCCAGCCCAGCCCCTCGATCCAGCCGCGCACCTCGTCGCAGACGCGCTGGTGAAGCGCGGGATCGCGCACCACGCCCCCCTTGCCGACCTCTGCCCGGCCCACCTCGAACTGCGGCTTGATCAGCGCAACGAGGCGACAGGGGCTCGCCGCAAGCCGCAACGGCACGTCCAGCACTTTGGCAAGGCTGATGAAGCTGGCATCGCAGACCACCCAGTTGCACGGCCTGTCGATCATTTCGGGCGTCAGCAGCCGTGCGCTGGTCTGTTCAAGCACGGTAACGCGCGGATCCTGCCGCAGTTTCCAGGCCAGCTGGTTGGTGCCGCTGTCCACGGCGAAGACATGGGCCGCGCCCTTGCTCAGCAGGACATCGGTGAACCCGCCGGTGGAACTGCCGATGTCCATGGCCACGGCCCCCGCCGGGTCGAGCCCGAAATGGTCGATGGCGTGGGCCAGCTTGATCCCGCCACGCGAAACCCAGGGATGATCGCGCCCGCGAACCTCAAGCGGAGCATCGGCGGGCACCTGCTGACCGGACTTGGCGATCCTGGTTTCGCCGCTGAATACCGTGCCCGCAAGGATCAGCGCCTGCGCGCGCGTGCGGCTTTCGGCAAGGCCGCGATCGACCAGCAGCTGGTCCACCCGTGCCTTGCCGGCCGGGCGCGCCTTTTCGGCAGAACGGGGTTGGGGCGGGTTGGTCATGATCTTCAAGCTCTTGCCGACAGGCCTGTGTCCTTCCATACCGGGGCGATGAAGGCAATCGGCCCCCTAGCGCTAATCACCCTGTTCCTTGCCGGATGCGCCTCGCAGCAAAGGCCTGCGCCCGCACCGGTTCCGCAAGCAACCCCGGCCCCGGTGCGCGCCGCGCCCGTGCCGACTGTGCCCCGAACAGTCGCCCCGCCACCGACGGCCGACTGGCGCGATGCCCCGCAGACGCCGGGCGCCTGGTCATGGCAGAAGCGCGATGGCCGCTCGGTCGCCTCCTTCGGTTCGCCGGCTTCTGCCCTGCTGACGCTGGGCTGCAATCCCGCTGCCCGGCAGGTTGCCATCGGCTACACGCCTGGCGGCCCGCTGCCTTCGCTGCTGACGATCACCACCACCTTCTCGCGCCGGGCGCTGGACATGGCGAGCGAAAACGCCCGCGCCGTGGCCATCCTGTCGGCAAGCGATGGCCTGCTGGACGACATGGCCTTCAGCCGCGGCCGCTTCATGGTGGAGGCCCCCGGCAACCGCCCGCTCTACGTGCCGAGCGCGCCGGAGATCAGCCGCGTGGTCGAGGATTGCCGCTGAAGCCAAGACGGCTGGGGAAAACCCGCCCGAAAGCCGGGATTCCGACAGCAAAATATTTTGCGGCAAGTCTTGTCGTTCGCCCTCACATGAATCACATTGATGGCAAGGTCGGCGATGCGATTTGCCGCCCCAGCCCCGAGAGGGGCGACTTTGGCTTCAACAGCGCGAAAGGAGGTGACCGATGTCTCATGGTTCAGCAGGGAGGTCGGTAATCCGCGTCATGGAGCATTATCGCTGATTCCAGACATTGCGATAAAGGCTTCGTGAGCGGCACTTTCCGGCCGCTGACCATGCGAAGGGCTGCACCGTCAGGCGGTTGCAGCCCTTCTCATTTCTGGTCCTGACAGGGGAGTCCGGCGCGGGGCTTCACCGCCGCACCAGCCCCTGCGGCTTGACCACGCCAAGGTCGAAGTGGGTGACGATCCCCGGCTCCGCATCGCAGACGTCGGGCACTACCGTGCAGCCCAGCAGCCCGGTCCAGGGAATGCCATAGAACGGCTGGCGGCCGTCCGCCTCTTCCTGGCCCATCAGGTGGCATTCCAGCGGCGGATCGCCGTGGATGCGGACGCGGTACTTGGCCTCGCCCTGTTCCCACAGCGGATCGAGATCGGTGCCGAGCTGCCAGTAGAAGTGATAGACGATCAGCGGCTTGCCCTGCACCCAGGCGGTCCATTCGTAATGCTGGCCGCCGCAAGTGCCCTGCTTCACCACGCCGTGATCGTGGACGATATCGGCAGTCGCCTTTGAAACCTCGAACCGCGTGGTCACTTTCTCGATCTCGACGCCCAGCCCCTCGGCGATCATCTGCATCGAGGAATAGAAGTGCTGATAGGTATCCGGCCCGCGGCGCGGATTGGCCAGCAGTTCGTCGCAGTCCGCGCCGAAGCCCATGATCTCGGTATAGATCATCGGATTGCGCTTCTTGTCGATGATTTCGGTAACCTCGACGCAGTCGATCCGGCTCATCAGCCGGGCAAGGGTGAGCGGCAGGATGTCGCTGGCAAAGCCCGGGTGGATGCCGCAGGAATGGAACGAGGTGCCGCCCTTCTCGCAGGCCGCTTCGATCCGCACCTGCTTTTCAGCAAACCACTTGTTCGGGACATGCGGGCCGGCGGGCGAGATGACGTTCTTGCCGCTTTCCAGCAGGCGGCAGACCATGTCGACCGGCGGGGTCATCATGCTGGGGGCGAACAGCACGGCGTCCGCCTCCATCGCCAGGATCGCCTCTTCGCTGTCGGTGCAGAGCACGCCCGTTTTCGGCAGGCCGACGATATCGCCCGCATCCTTGCCGACCTTGTCCGGATTGGTGACGAGCACGCCGACCAGCTCGGTAACGGGGTTCTCGATGAAATACTTGAGCGCGGCCGAACCGACCACGCCGGTGGCCCACTGGATGACCTTGTAGGTTTTCTGCGCCATCGCCTGTCTCCTCAGTTGAGCCCGCGGACCTGTCCGCCGTCGACTCGGTAATTCGCGCCGGTAATGAAGCCGTTGAGCGGACTGGCCAGCAGCGCGGCGACCATCGCCAGCTCGCGCGGCAGGCCAAAGCGGCCGGCGGGCGGCACTTCGAACACGGCCTCTGCCGCCAGCCGTTCATTGACCTGGTCAGCGGTCAGGCTTTCGTCGCCGAACTTCATGCGTCCGAAGCGCACCAGCCCGTCGACCAGGATCACGCCGGGCGAAAGCACGTTGGCCGTTACGTTCACCCCGCGCAGCGAACCGGCAAGACTGAAGGTGTAATTGTTGAGCGCCGCCTTCGCCGCCGAATAGTCGGCCCCCATGTAGTTGGGCTGCATGGCCACCGCGCTGGAAACGTTGACGATGCGGCCCAGCCGGTTCGCCACCATGTCCGGCACGCTCAGCTCGCACAGCTGGATGGCACCGAGCGCATTGGCCTTGAAGTTGGAGATATAGTCTGACGCCGGGATCGCTGCCGGGGGCTTCGAGGTGTTGCCTTCGGAATTGCCGCCGGCATTGTTGATCAGCACCTCGATATTGCCGCCCAGCGCCGCGACCGCTTCGGTATGGACGCTGGCCGCCTGGCCATCTTCGGCAAGCTCGCCGATGGCAACGCCTGCCGCACCGATGGCCGCCGCGACCTTTTCCGCCCGTTCCCGGTTGCGGCCGTGAATGACCACCTTTGCGCCTTCATCGGCAAAGAGTTGGGCGATTGCCTCGCCGATGCCGCTGCTCGATCCGGTGACCAGCACGCGGCGGCCCTTGAGCCCCAGGTCCATTCTCGCATCCTCTTCCTGTTATTACCGCCATAAGAGGTGCAAGCCTGCCGCTTGGCAAGGGCGGGTGAAAGCACCTTGCCGCACGTCCGGAAACTCCGTGATGGCGATGGCGGCAGCAACGGGGGCCCGCGCCCCTCTTTTCTCCCCCGGGGTTTGCGCCTAGACACTCTGCTAGCAACGGCCTTCCGGCCAATAATTCCACTTTCCTTGCCGTGGGCGTAATTTTCGTTCAATGGCCAGGCCCTTTTTTGTAACCAAGGATCGAATCATGGCGACTCTCGCCGCATCACGGCTTTCGTTCACCCATGTCCCGCACCCTTCGCCGGTGCCGGCAGACGTGCGCGATGCGGCACTGGCCGATCCCGGTTTCGGCCGGCTGTTTTCCGATCACATGGTCTCGATCGACTGGAGCGAGGATCTTGGCTGGCATAACGCCACGGTCGGCCCGCTCGCACCGATCCCGCTCCACCCGGCGGCTTCGGTGCTGCACTATGCGCAGGAAATCTTCGAAGGGCTGAAGGCCTATCGCCTGAAGGACGGTGCCATGGCGCTGTTCCGCCCGCAGGCGAATGCCGCGCGCTTCAACGCCTCGGCCCGCCGCCTCGCCATGCCGGAACTGCCGGAAGACGTCTTTGTCGAAGCCTGCCGCCAGCTCGTCGCAGTCGATCGCGCGTGGTTCCCCGAAGTTCCCGGCGGCTCGCTCTACCTGCGCCCGTTCATGTTCGCGGACGAAGCCTTCCTGGGCGTGCGCCCGGCCAAGAGCTACAAGTTCCTCGTCATCGCCAGCCCGGCGGCCAACTATTTCAAGTCCGGCGCCCCTGCCGTCTCGCTGTGGGTTTCCGACTATACCCGCGCGGCCCCCGGCGGCACCGGCGCGGCCAAGTGCGGCGGCAACTATGCGGCCAGCCTTGTCCCCACGGCAGAAGCCTTTGCCCGCGGCCATGACCAGGTGCTGTTCCTCGATGCCGCAGAGCACAAGTGGGTCGAGGAACTGGGCGGCATGAACATGTTCTTCATCCTTGCCGACGGTTCGCTGATCACGCCGCCGCTTACCGGCACGATCCTGCCCGGCATCACCCGCGAAAGCCTTATCGCGCTGGCCCGCGAGGAAGGGCTGGACGTACGCGAGGAACGCTATTCGATCGACCAGTGGCGCGCCGATGCCGCATCGGGCAAGCTGGTGGAAGCGTTCGCCTGTGGAACGGCGGCGGTCGTAACCCCGGTGGGCCGGGTAACCGAGCCCGAGGGCGGCGAGTTCGTGATCGGTTCGGGCGGCCCCGGGCAGACCACCGGCAAGCTCAAGGACCGGCTGGTTTCGATCCAGCGCGGCGAGGCCCCCGATCCGCACGGCTGGGTCCTTCGCCTCGACTAAACCGTTACAGAGTCGCATTTTTACTAGCTGAATCCCCCCGGCATGGGGCATAAGCTGCTGCGTGCAATCGCGGTAGCAGGGCTATCGGCATCCGGGGGATGGCGTGGCAGGTCGGGGCGGAAAATCGGGCAAGCGGAAAGCGGCACCGCGCTGGCGCAGGCTTGATGCTCGCCATCTTGCGCCGTTCGCCGTCCTGCTGCTGGCCGCAGACCATCTCGAACCGTCCGACCCGGCCAATCCACCGTGGAGCGACGAACAGGTCGCACAACTGCTTCATATTGCCGCCACCGCTCCGGAAGACGGGCTGCTCCGGCCCGATACCACCGCGCTGGAAAACGCCATCCGCAGGGACCGGCCCGGCGCCATTGCGCGCGAGGCGAACGGGCTGGCGCTGGGCCTCGCCCGCCAGCACCTGCTGGGCGCGGCCCCGGCCAGCGAGCGGGTGGAATGGTACATCGTCGATACCGACAAGACCGAAGGCCTGCCCCAAGCCATCGCTGCCGCCCTGGCCGAGAACCGCCTGCCCGCCCTGTTCGACAGCCTGCGGCCAAGCCATCCCGATTACCGGGCGCTGCGTGCCGCCCTGGGCAACGAGCGTGATCCGGCCCGGCAGGCCGCGCTCGTCCGCACCATGGACCGCTGGCGCTGGCTGCCGAATGATCTGGGCGATGACTTCATCATGGCCAATGCCGCCGGCTTCGAGGTGAAGCTGTGGCGCCGTGGCGAACAGGTGAAGCGCTGGGCGGCGATATCGGGCAAGTCCAGCACGCCCACACCCTCGCTGATGGCCGAAGCGACCGCGGTCAATTTCAACCCCTGGTGGGAGGTGCCGGCCAGCATCGCCAAGGAAAGCGGTATGCGCGCCGGCGGGCGCTATGTCTGGTCGGGCAAGCATTTCCGCCAGCCGCCGGGGCCGAGCAATGCCTTGGGCCGGGTGAAGGTGATCATGCCCAATTCGCACAACATCTACTTGCACGATACGCCGAGCCGCGGCCTGTTCGGGGCAGAGCAGCGCGCCTTCAGCCACGGCTGCCTGCGGGTGGAAGATGCGCTGGGCTTTGCCCACACCCTGCTGGACGGAACCATGAGCCGCGCCGAGATCGACAAGCTGTTCGAACCGCCCAAGCCCGCCCCCGGCGGGGCAGCACTCGCAACCTCCTCCGCGCCGCCGCAGCCCAAGTCGACTGTGGTCCACCTGCCGGTCAGGATCCCGGTCTATGTCACTTATATGACCGTAACCGTGCGCTCCGACGGTTCGCTGGCCTATCACCGGGATATCTATGGCCGCGATGCGCGGCTCGCCTCGCTGGTGCCTGGCCTGTCGAGGCCGCAGCTGGCGCTTCAGTAGTCGCCTTTGGTCAAATGCCGTCAGCTCGCAGGGGCGGTGGCACCGTCCGGCAGGCCCGGAACCGGATCGGGCGCGCGCAGCGAAGAGCCTGGCGCGGGCCAGCCGGCGGGCAGGTGCTCACTGAACCAGATCAGCCGCCCATGCGCCTCGGCCGGCTCGATGGCGAAGCGCGTGTCGGCAGATCCGCGCAGGGTGAAACCGCGCGCCGCCAGGTGATCCCAGGCCGCCTGCGCGCTCCTGACCTTGAAGGTTATGCCACACATGCCGGATGCACCCTGCGGCGGTGGGGACAGCGCCTCCATCACCGTATCGCACAGCCGGAATGCGATGCCCTTTGCCCCTTCGCCCGGCAGTTCGCGTTCCGATAGCAAGGGCAGTTCCAGCCGCGTGCCGAACAGATCCCGCGCCTCGGCAAGGTCAGGCGCGGCGACATCGACCGAGAGCAGTCCCTCGATCCCCAGCGGGTGATCCTGCGCCCAGCGCTGCGGCGCCCAATCAGGCTTCAGGCGCGGATCGCCGGGCAGTTCGCCCTGCATGACCTCGATACGGATGCCCAGCACCTGCCGCTTGGAAATAAGGAAATACTTGTCCTCCATCCCGCAGTCGAAGTGCAGGGAAAAGTCCCGGCTTTCGAACCAGCGAGCCGCCGCGGGCAGGTCTGCTGCGCGGAAGGCAAGTCCGATCCAGCGGTTTTCGCCGGCAGAGCGGCGCAGCATGTCGCCCAGCGGATTGCCCGGCTCCGCCCCGGGACCGGCAGGGGCAATGGGGATCAGCATGGTATCGCCCACCACCATCAGCCGCTCTTCACGGTCGAAGCGGTAATGCGCGGTTTCCGGCGTCACCAGCATTTCATAGGCGGTCTGCGCCCCGAACAGGTCAAGGATGAAGGCATCGCAGGCGGGCCGATCTGCATTGTCGGCAATCGCCCAACTGATATGCGCCAGCGGCAGCCACGCCATCACCCTCTCCTTATCTTGCCCGCTTGCATTGAAGCCGTGCGCGTCGCCATAGTCCATGGGCAAAAGGAGATTTACCGCATGGCCGATGCCTATGTTCCGCCCCGCGTCTGGCAGCCGAAAGAGGCCGACGGCCCCTTCGCCGCAATCAACCGGCCGGTCGCCGGACCGACGCACGAAGCCGAACTGCCGGTGGGCCGCCACCCGTTCCAGCTCTATTCGCTGGCCACGCCCAACGGCAAGAAGGTGACGATCCTGCTGGAGGAGCTGCTGGAAGCAGGCAAGGCGGCTGACTATGACGCCTGGCTGATCGACATCCTGAAGGGCGACCAGTTTTCGTCAGGCTTCGTCGCGATCAACCCCAACTCCAAGATCCCGGCCCTGCTCGACCGCTCCGGCCCGGAACCCGTGCGGGTATTCGAATCGGGATCGATCCTGGTCTACCTGGCCGAGAAATTCGGGATGTTCCTGCCGGACGACCTGAAAGGCCGGACGGAGTGCCTTTCCTGGCTGTTCTGGCAGATGGGCGCACAGCCCTTCATCTCGGGCGGGTTCGGCCATTTCTATCACTACGCGCCAGTGAAGATCGAATACGCCATCGATCGCTATGCGATGGAAACCAAGCGCCTTCTCGATGTCGCCGACCGGCGCCTGGGCGAGGCGCGGTTCTTTGCCGGCGACAGCTATTCAATTGCCGACATGGCGCTTTACCCCTGGTACGCCGGGCTGTTTTCAGGGACGACCTATGGCGGCGCGGCGGAGTTCCTGAGCCTGCAAGACTATGCCCATATTCCGCGCTGGCTGGCAGAGATCGGCCAGCGCCCGGGGGTGAAGCGCGGCATGGTGGTCAATGACCGCGAGATCATGCCCGAACGCCACGAGGCATCGGACTTCGACACGATCGACTGGAGGGGCTGACGAAGGCCGACGAACCCCTCGCCCCTGGCGCCGTGCGCCTGCCGGCTCGCGTCATCCCCTTGCCGCAGACCATCAGCGAGGAAGCCCGCGCTTTTCTTGCCAACCCAATGTTCGGCCACGAGCCAGTGGTTCCCGCGCTCGATGATATCGAGGGCTGGCGGCGTCATTGCGCTGAAAGCAACGCCCGCATGGTCATGATGATGCGGATGCAGCGGGCCGGGATCGAATTCGAATCGCAGATCATCCGCCTGTCGAATGCCGACCTCCATGACGTCCGCCCGGCAAGGATCGTCGCGGACGACCGCGCCGTGCTTTACATCCACGGCGGGGCCTTCATCGTCGGCGGGGGCGAGGCAGCAGGCCTTGCTGCCGCGCAGATCGCCGACATGATTGGCCTCAGGACCCTGTCCGTCGATTACCGGATGCCGCCCGATCACCCCTTCCCCGCGGGCCTCGACGATTGCGTGGAAGCATACCGCCTGCTTCTCGAAAGCTACGCGCCCGGCAACATCGCGGTCTACGGCGGCTCGGCCGGGGCCAACCTGGCAGTGACGACCATTCTCAAGGCGCGCGATGAAGGACTGCCGCTGCCCGCCGCCTGCGTGCTGCATTCGCCGGTTTCGGACCTGCGCCAGATCGGCGATACCTTCACGACCAACACCGAACTCGATGTCGTGCTCAAACGACCCGGCGAATGGATGCCGGCACTCTATTCGGGCGGGCATGACCTGACCGATCCGTTGCTCTCGCCGGCGCTGGCGGACTTTTCCGCAGGCTTTCCGCCCACCGTGCTGACCTCTGGCACGCGCGACCTGCTGCTGTCGGACACCGTCCGCCTCCATCGGGCCATGCGCAAGGCCGGCCTGCGCGCGGACCTGCACGTGTGGGAGGCGATGTGCCACGGCATGGCCCATACCGCGCCCGAAGCGCAGGAGCTGCTGGGTGAGCACATCGCCTTCATGCGCGAGATGCTGCGGCTGGATTGAACCCCCTTCCCATGGGGGCGAATCCCGTCTAACCGCCCATCCGCTGCTGGGGCGTCGCCAAGTGGTAAGGCACCGGTTTTTGGTACCGGCATTCGCAGGTTCGAATCCTGCCGCCCCAGCCAGCCATCTTCCAGACATCGCTGAAATTGCCCGATATCGCGGCCACGCCTTGCACAATGCTGCGGAAGCGACTAGCGCGCGGGGCAGTGTCATAGGTTACCCGGGAGACCGGGTCTAAGAGGGAAGCGGGTTCAAATCCCGCGCTGCCCCCGCAACTGTGACCGGGGAGCGTGCCGCCACTCACGCCACTGGCTTCGGCCGGGAAGGCAGGCGGTTCGTGTCGATCCGGCAGCCAGGAGACCTGCCTGTTGACCGTCGTTCCGCGCCGGGCGGGGTGTACCGGAATGCAGCGTGACCCCGGCAAATGCCTGCGGGGGTCTCTCGCCATGAACGGCATCAACGTTCATGACGGGAGTATTGCAAGTGAATTCCAGGTACCTGATTGCCACGGCGATTGCCTTTGCCCTGCCGGCCGCTGCCCATGCGGATGAGGGGGCGGACGAGGAAATTGTCGTCCTGGCCTCCGGCTTCGAGCAGCCGGCCGACGCAACCGGACAGGCTATCGCCATCATCGGCCGCGAACGGCTGGACCAGCTGCAAAGCGTGACCATCGGCGATGCGTTGCGCTCGCTGCCCTCGCTCAATGTCGCGCAGCGCGGGCCGGTGGGGGCGCAGTCCAGCGTCTTCGTGCGCGGCGGCAATTCGTCGCAGACTTTGGTTCTGGTCGACGGGGTTCGCGCGAATGACCCTTCCAGCCCCAACGCCGCTTTCGATTTCGGCGGGCTGCTGGCCGGCAATGTCGAACGCATCGAGGTGCTGCGGGGCCCGAATTCGATCATCTGGGGCAGTCAGGCCATCGGCGGCGTGGTCAACATCGAAACGGCCCGGCCGCAAGGCCCGCTTCGCCTGAGGGCATCGGCCGAATATGGCGCCTATGACACGGTCAACGCCCGGGCCAACCTTACCGGCTCAAGCGGCGCGGTGGGCTTCAGCCTGGGCGGCGCATTCTATCGCACCGATGGCTATTCGATCTTCTCGGGCGGCAACGAGCGCGACGGATCGGAACTGGCATCGCTCAATGGCCGCGTTCTGGTGACGCTGTCGGACGCACTGAGCCTCGATTTGCGGACGATCTACAGCGATACCCGCTCGGCCTATGACTCCGAATACAGCGGCGGCGCCAATTCGCTGGCCGGAGCACACAACCGCCAGTGGTTCGCCTATGCCGGGCTGAACCTCGACCTGGCTGACGGCCGTTTCCGCAGCCGCCTGGCCTATAGCCGCTCGGACATTGACCGGGTGGGCACCGATCCGGTGGTATTCAGCTTCAACAATTATATCGCCACCGGCCTGACCGACCGGGTCGAATATCGCGGCCAGTTCGAGCTTTCCCCGGCCATATCCCTCGTCGGCGGGCTTGAGTACGAGCACATCCGTTCCAGCACCGCGTTCGAGGGTGCCGTGCCGGACCAGGCCGATAACGACGTGACGGGGGGCTACCTCCAGGCAAGCCTGCGCCCCCTTGCCGGGCTGACGATCACCGGCGGGGTGCGGCACGACATCTACAGCGATTACGGCGCGCACACGACGCTGGGCGGCAACCTTGCCTACAGCCCGAACGAGGGCAAGACGGTAATCCGCGCCACCTATGGCGAGGGTTTCCGCGCCCCGACGCTGACCGAAGGGCAACCGCCCTACGGCAATCCCGACCTGAAGCCGGAAACCGCCCGCAATCTCGATCTGGGGATCGAGCAGAACCTGGTCGATGGCAGGCTGGCACTCTCGCTCACCTGGTTCCAGCGCCGCAGCACCAACCTCATCGCCTTTTCCGGCATGCGGTCGGAAAACATCGGCCGCGCCGAAAGCGAGGGCGTGGAGGCTACCCTGGTGATGCGGCCGACAGACCGTCTGCGCGTCGAGGCGGGCTATGCCCGGGTCAACGCCTTCAACCGGTCGGCCCCTAACGATGGCAAGCGCCTGCCGCTCCGCCCGGCCGACAGCGCGAGCTTCTCTGCTGACTGGGAAGCTCCCTTCGGCCTGAAGCTGGGGGCGACGATCTGGCTGGTCGGCGACAGTTTCGACAATGCCGCCAATACCGTGCGCAACGAAGGCTACAGCCGGATCGACCTGCGTGCAGCCATGCCGGTGGGCGATGCGGTCGAACTGTTCGGTCGTATCGATAACCTTGGCGACGCGCGCTATCAGACCGTTTCGGGCTATAACACGCCGGGCCGTTCGGCCTTTGTCGGCGCGCGGATCAGGATCTAGGGCCCATGAAGCAAAGGTGGCTCGGCTCTGTGCTCGCAGTCCTGCTCGCAGCAGGCTGTGCACGGGTGCCCGAGCCACCGCTGCGCCAGGGCATCGTCAGCCTGAACCCCTGTACCGATGCGATACTGGCAGAAGTAGCCGATCCGGCCCAGATCCGCGCCCTTTCGGCTTACAGCCGGGATCCGCAATCAAGCTCCATGGACACGGAGCTTGCCGCCCATTTCGCTGCCACCAGCGGCACGGTGGAGGAAATCGCCGCGCTGCGACCGGCGCTTGTCATTTCGGGGAATTTCACGCCCCCGGCAACGCGCGAAGCGCTGGCCCGGTTGGGCATTCCGATGGTGGAGTTCCCCATTTCCCGCACTGTCGAGGAGAGTGTTTCGCAGGTCCGGCAAATCGCCGCGATCACCGGGCAGCATGAGCGCGGCGAAGCTCTTTCGCGCCGTATCGCTGCTGCCCTTGCCCGCGCCGCGCCGGGCGATGGAGCGGCAGTGCCGGCGCTGGTCTGGCAATCGGGCGGGATCGTGCCGGGCAGCGATACGCTGATCGCCGACCTGCTGCGACGCACCGGCTTTGCCAACGCCGCTGCCGCCCGCGGGCTGAAACAGGCAGACCTGCTGCCACTGGAACGCGTGCTGGCCGATCCGCCGGCTGTCATCCTTGCCGCTGGCGACCATTCCGGAGAGGACCGGATGCTCGATCATCCCGCCCTTTCGCGATTGCCCGGGACAGAGCGCGCTCCGTTCAATTCCGCCCTGCTGTGGTGCGGCGGCCCGACCATCGTCCGCGCTGCAGACCGGCTGGCCGAAGTGCGCCGCCAGGTCACGCGGCCCGCATCGCAATGGAGCCGCCGTTGAACCGGCTGAACCTCTGGCTGCTGGCCGTCCTGCTGCTGGCGGTTCCCGCCTCGCTGCTGGCGGGCAAGGTGTGGATCGATCCGCTGCACCCTGCCATGCCCAATGCCAGCCTGATCCTGCTGGAACTGCGCCTGCCCCGCGCGCTGCTCGCGCTGGCGCTGGGAGCCGGGCTGGGCGCTGCGGGAGCAGCGATGCAAGGGTACCTGCGCAACCCGCTTGCCGATCCCGGCCTGTTCGGCATTGCCCCCGCCGCCGCACTGGGGGCGGTGCTGGCGCTCTCGTTCGGCCTGGCCACGACGACTTGGGCCTTGCCGCTATTCGCCCTGATCGGCGCGGGCGGCGCCATGGCGCTGCTCAGCCTGATCGCGGGCAGGCAGGCCGACGGACAAGGCGGCGGCATCGCGCTGTTCACGCTGGCCGGCATGATGATCGCCAGCCTGGCCGGGGCACTGATGAGCCTGGCGATCAGCCTTGCCCCCAGCCCCTTCGCGCAGTCGGAGATCGTGACCTGGCTGATGGGCGCGCTTACCGATCGCGGCTGGCCCGAAGTATGGATCGCCGCGCCGCTGACGCTGGCTGGGCTTGTCCTGCTGAGGCTGGCGGGACCGGGGCTGGACGCGCTGATTCTGGGCGAGGCAGCGGCGCGTTCGCTCGGGCTCGATCCCGGGCGGTTGCAAGCACTGCTCATCGGCGGCGTGGGCCTGACCATCGGGGCGGGCGTCGCCGTGGCCGGGATCATCGGTTTTGTCGGCCTGATCGTGCCGCACCTGATGCGGCCCTTCACCGATCGCCGGCCTTCCAACCTGATCGTCCCCTCCGCGCTGGCAGGAGCCCTGCTGCTGCTGGTGGCGGACTGCCTGTGCCGGGTGCTGCCGCTGGTCAGCGAACTGCGGCTTGGCATCGCGCTCAGCCTGGTGGGCGCACCCTTCTTCCTGGTCCTGCTGCTGCGCCTGCGCCGCTCGCCCGCGCTTGACGGAGGGCTGGGCTGATGGAGCTAAGGGCCGAGAACCTTGTGCTTCCGGGCAGGCTGGACGGGATCAGCCTTTCCGTCCGCACCAGGGAGGTAACCGCCATCGTCGGGCCGAACGGCGCGGGCAAATCCAGCCTGCTGGCCTGCCTTGCCGGACTTCTCGATCCCGCCAGCGGCACCGTCAGCCTTAACGGGCGCGACCTTCACAGCCTGGAGCCGCGCGACAGGGCGCGGCGCATCGGCTTCCTGCCGCAAAGCCCGGAGATCGCCTGGGACGTGACGGTGGAGACGCTGGTGTCGCTGGGCCGGCTGCCATGGCAGGGATCGCCGCTCCACGTGCCGCACGCCACTGCGGCGGAAGATGCGGCGGCCATCGAAAAGGCCATCGCCGCGATGGATCTCGCCCCGCTTCGCCACCGCCCCGTGTCGCGGCTTTCCGGCGGGGAACGGGCCCAGGCGCTGGCCGCGCGGGTGCTGGCGGGCGAACCGGCGCTGGTCCTTGCCGACGAACCGCTGGCCAATCTCGACCTGGCCCACGCAGCAGCACTGATGCGGCTGCTCAGGGCAGAAGTGCAGGCCCGCCGCGGGGTGGTGCTGGTGCTGCATGACCTGGCCACGGCGATGAACCGCGCCGACCGCGTGGTGGTGCTCGATCAGGGCCGGATCGTCGCCGATGGCATGCCCGAGCAGGCACTCGACGCGGACACCGTCAGCCGGGTCTGGCAGGTCCGCGCCCGCTGGACCGGAGAGCCTGGCGCGCAGGCGCTCTCGGTGGATTGAACCTGCCGGTCAGAACACCACGACCGAGCGGATCGACTTGCCCGCGTGCATCAGGTCGAAGGCGGTGTTGATCTCTTCCAGCCCCATCACATGGGTGATCATCGGATCGATCTCGATCTTGCCGGTCATGTACATGTCGACGATCTTGGGAACGTCGGTGCGGCCCTTGGCGCCGCCGAAGGCCGTGCCGCGCCAGTTGCGGCCCGTCACCAGCTGGAACGGGCGGGTCGAGATTTCCTTGCCCGCCTCGGCCACGCCGATGATGATCGAGGTGCCCCAGCCGCGATGGCAGGCCTCTAGCGCGGTGCGCATGACCTCGGTGTTGCCGGTGGCATCGAAGGTATAGTCGGCGCCGCCCTCGGTCATCTGCACGATGTTGGCGACAATGTCCTCGCGGCTCATGCCCTTGGAGTTGAGGAACTCGGTCATGCCGAACTTGCGGCCCCATTCCTCGCGATCGGGGTTGATGTCGACGCCGATGATCTTGCCCGCGCCCGCCAGCCGCGCGCCCTGGATCACGTTGAGGCCGATGCCGCCAAGCCCGAAGACCACCACGTTATCGCCGACCTGCACCTTGGCCGTGTTGATCACCGCGCCAACGCCGGTAGTCACGCCGCAGCCGATGTAGCACGAGGTCTGGAACGGCGCGTCGTCGCGGATCTTCGCGACGGCAATTTCGGGCAGGACGGTGAAGTTCGAAAAGGTGCTGCAGCCCATGTAGTGGAAGATCGTCTGGCCCTTGTAGCTGAAGCGCGAGGTGCCATCCGGCATCAGCCCCTGCCCTTGCGTCGCGCGGATCGCGGTGCACAGGTTGGTCTTGCCCGAAAGGCACGATTTACACTGGCGGCATTCCGGCGTGTAGAGCGGGATCACGTGATCGCCCGGCTTCACGCTGGTCACGCCCGCGCCCACCTCGCGCACAATCCCGGCACCTTCGTGGCCGAGAACCGAGGGGAAGATGCCCTCGCTGTCGAAGCCGTCGAGCGTATAGGCATCGGTATGGCACACGCCGGTGGCCATGATCTCCACCAGCACTTCGCCGGCCTTCGGACCTTCAAGGTCCAGCTCGACGATCTCGAGCGGCTGCTTCGGGGCAAAGGCGACTGCGGCGCGGGTCTTCATCGATCGGATCCCTGTGATGTTGCGGACAATTCTGTGTTCATTAGCCGCGTGTACACCGGCAGTAACCCCCGAATGCGCCCCGCTCCGCGTAAATTCCCGTGGGCAGACGCACTTATGCGAGTGAAAGCACCGTGCAGACCGCTTCCGGTTGCCTGCAACAGGCATATGGCGGCATAGATAGCGCGATGGACGAAACTGCGGACCTCGACGGGATCATCGCCGCCCATGCCGGGCGGAGAGGCGCCCTGCTGCCCATCCTGCACGATGTGCAGCAACGCTTCGGCTGCATATCTCCGGCCGCGGAAGCAAGGATTGCCAGGGCGCTCAACCTCAGCCGCGCCGAGGTGCACGGCGTGGTGAGCTTCTATCACGATTTCACCGCCGAACCCGATCCGCAGCCCTGCATAGAGCTTTGCCGGGCCGAAGCGTGCCAGGCGCTCGGGGTTGAGGCGATGGTCCCTGCGGCACAGGCCGCTGCCGGCGACCGGGTGCGGATCAAGACGGTTTACTGCCTGGGCCTGTGCAGCGCCGGGCCTTCCGCCCGGATCGGTGATGCCCTGCATGCCCGGCTGGACGAGGCCGCGCTGGTCAAGCTGGTGCAATCGGCATGAGGCAGGTGCGCATCTCGGACGATTCGCTGGCCCTGGCCTGCGGTGCCGATGCCGTGGCGGCAGGCTTTGTGGCGGCCGGCTGGACGGTTGAACGGGTATCATCCTGGGGAATGCACTGGCTGGAGCCGCTGGTCGAAGTGGACGGGATCGGCTGGGGGCCGGTAACCCCTGCCCGCGTGGCAGAGGTCATTGCCGGCAAGGCGGATGACCTGTGCATCGGGCCCGTAGCCGATCACCCTTTCCTGGCCGGGCAACAGCGCCTGACCTTTGCACGCGCCGGCAAGACGCGTCCGCTCAGCCTTGAGGATTACGCTGCGACCGGTGGCTGGATGGCGCTCACGCGCGCAAGGGCCATGGCACCGGCGGATGTTGCAGAGGCGGTGATCGCATCGGGCCTGCGCGGCAGGGGCGGCGCGGGCTTTCCCGCCGGTATCAAGTGGCGCACCGTTGCCGACGCTCCGGGCGCGGAAAAGTTCATCGTCTGCAACGCCGATGAAGGCGACAGCGGAACCTTCGCCGATCGCATGCTGATGGAGGGCGACCCCTTCCAGCTGCTTGAGGGCATGGCCATTGCGGCCCATGCCGTCGGGGCCGCGCAAGGCTATATCTACGTTCGCAGCGAATACCCGCGCGCCATCGCGAAACTTGCCGCGGCCATTGTCCTGGCCGCCCCCCTGCTCGCCCCCTTCACGGTAGAATTGCGCGTCGGCGCGGGTGCCTATGTCTGCGGTGAGGAAACCTCGCTGCTCAACTCGATAGAAGGCAAGCGCGGAGAGGTTCGCGCCAAGCCGCCCTTGCCCGCGCTGCATGGCCTGTTCGGCTGCCCGACCGTGGTGAACAACGTGCTGACCCTGGCCGCCGTGCCGCACGTGCTGATGCCGCAAGGGGCATCGCTCTATGCCAGCCTCGGCATCGACCGGTCACGCGGGACGATGCCGATCCAGCTGGCGGGCAACGTCCGCTTTGGCGGACTGTACGAGACGTCCTTCGGCATCCCGCTTGGCACGCTGGTCAACGGCATCGGCGGTGGCACGGCAAGTGGCCGCCCGGTCAAGGCGGTGCAGGTGGGCGGACCGCTGGGGGCCTATATCCATCCTGACCGGTTTGATCTGCCCTTTGACTACGAAGCCTTCGCCGCCGCCGATGCCCTGATCGGCCATGGCGGTGTGGTGGTATTCGATGACCGGGCCGACATGGCGCAATTGGCGCGCTTTGCCATGCAGTTCTGCGCCGCCGAAAGCTGCGGCAAGTGCACGCCGTGCCGGATCGGATCGACGCGCGGAGTGGAACTGATCGACCGGATCCGGGCCGGGGCCGATACGCCGGCTGGCAGCGTGGAAGCACTGCCCCAGATGCACAATGCGCGCAAAACCGGGCGCGGCCGGGCAGACGATGTCGATCTGCTCGAAGACATGTGCGAGACGATGCAGTACGGATCGCTCTGCGCGCTTGGCGGTTTTACTCCCTATCCGGTACGCTCTGCCCTGCACCACTGGCCGGAGGATTTCGGCCTGGCAGGCAGCCGCGGGGAGAACAGCGATGGGCTATGAACCGCAAGCCGATTTCGGTACGCCCGAAAGCCGCGCAGAGGCGCAGGTAAGCCTCACCATCGATGGCCGCGCGGTAACCGCGCCTGCCGGAACCAGCGTGATGCGCGCGGCCGCCGAATGCGGCGGGTCGATCCCGAAGCTCTGCGCCACGGACAGCCTCGAGGCTTTCGGATCGTGCCGCCTGTGCCTTGTCGAGATCGAGGGGCGGCGCGGCACACCGGCCAGCTGCACCACGCCGGTGGAGCCCGGCATGGTGGTCCATACCCAGACGGCGCGGCTGGAAAAGCTGCGGCGCGGGGTGATGGAACTGTATATCTCGGACCACCCGCTCGATTGCCTCACCTGCTCGGCCAACAACGATTGCGAGCTGCAGGACGCGGCAGCGCAAGTGGGCCTGCGCGATGTGCGGTATGGCTATGAAGGCGCCAGCCACCTTGGCCTGCCGACCGACAGTTCGAACCCCTATTTCGATTTCGACCCGTCCAAGTGCATCGCCTGCTCGCGCTGCATCCGCGCCTGCGACGAGGTGCAGGGAACCTTTGCCCTGACCATGGCAAGGCGCGGTTTTGCCTCGCAGGTCAGCGCCGGGCAGGCGGGTGACGACTTCCTTTCCAGCGAGTGTGTTTCCTGCGGTGCCTGCGTGCAGGCCTGCCCCACTGCCACCTTGCAGGAAAAGGCCGTGACGCAGATCGGCAAGCCGGAGCGCGCCGTGATCACGACCTGCGCCTATTGCGGCGTCGGCTGCACCTTCCGGGCCGAGATGCGGGGCGAACAGCTGGTGCGGATGGTGCCGTGGAAGGACGGCAAGGCCAATCGCGGCCACTCCTGCGTCAAGGGGCGCTTCGCCTGGGGCTATGCCCGGCACAGGGACCGGATCACCACGCCGATGATCCGCGAAAGCGTGGACCAGCCGTGGCGCGAGGTCAGCTGGGATGAGGCACTGGCCTTTACCGCGGCAAGGCTCGGCGCGATCCGCGCGCAATATGGCGCGCGGGCGCTGGGGGGCATCACCTCCAGCCGCTGCACCAATGAGGAAACCTTCCTCGTGCAGAAGCTGGTGCGCGCCGGGTTCGGCTCGAACAATGTCGATACCTGCGCCCGCGTGTGCCACTCGCCCACCGGCTATGGCCTGAATACAACTTTCGGCACGTCCGCCGGCACGCAGGACTTCGACAGCGTGATGCAGGCCGATGTCATCCTGCTGATCGGGGCCAACCCCACCGATGCGCACCCGGTTTTCGCCAGCCGGATGAAGCGGCGGCTGCGCCAGGGTGCGCGCCTGATCGTCATCGATCCGCGCAGGATAGACCTCGTGCGTTCTCCCCATGTCGAGGCGGCACATCACCTGCCGCTCCAGCCGGGCACCAATGTCGCCGTGCTGACGGCGATGGCCCATGTGATCCTGACCGAGGGCCTGGCCGACGAAACGTTCATCCGCGAACGCTGCGACTGGGACGCCTATCAGGACTGGGCGCGCTTCGTGGCGGACGCGCGCCATTCGCCCGAGGTGCTCGAAGCGGTCACCCGTGTCCCCGCAGCGGATCTTCGCGCCGCCGCACGGCTCTATGCCACGGGCGGCAATGGCGCGATCTACTATGGCCTTGGCGTGACCGAGCATTCGCAAGGCTCCTCCACCGTGATGGCGATCGCCAACCTTGCCATGGCAACCGGCAACATCGGCCGGGAAGGCGTGGGGGTGAACCCCCTGCGCGGCCAGAACAACGTGCAGGGCGCCTGCGACATGGGATCGTTCCCGCACGAGCTTTCCGGCTACCGCCATATTTCCGACCCCGCCACGCGCGCCCTGTTCGAAGCGGACTGGGGCGTGGCACTCGATCCCGAGCCGGGCCTGCGCATTCCCAACATGCTCGACGCCGCGCTCGATGGATCGTTCCGGGCGATCTACATCCAGGGCGAAGATATCCTCCAGTCCGATCCCAACACCGCACACGTCGCCGCGGGCCTCAAGGCAATGGACTGCGTCATCGTCCATGACCTGTTCCTCAACGAGACGGCAAATTACGCCCACGTACTCCTGCCGGGCTCCACCTTCCTGGAAAAGGACGGCACCTTCACCAATGCCGAACGGCGCATCCAGCTTGTCCGCAAGGTGATGGAGCCGGCTGCAGGCATGGCCGACTGGGAAGTGACGCAGGCCCTGGCCAATGCCATGGGTCTGGGGTGGACCTATAGCCACCCTTCGCAGGTGATGGACGAGATTGCCCGCCTTACCCCCACGTTCGCCGGTGTGTCCTTTGCCCGTCTGGAAGCGGAGGGTTCGCTGCAATGGCCGGTGAACGATGCCCATCCCGATGGCTCGCCGATCATGCACGTCGATGGCTTCGTTCGCGGCAAGGGGCGGTTCGTCGTCACCGACTATGTTCCCACCGACGAGAGGACCGGCCCGCGCTTTCCCCTGCTGCTCACGACCGGGCGCATCCTCAGCCAGTACAACGTCGGCGCACAGACGCGGCGGACGGACAACATCGTCTGGCACGAGGAAGACCTGCTGGAAATCCACCCCACCGATGCCGAAAACCGCGGGCTGAAAGACGGGGACTGGGTGCGACTTGCCAGCCGCACCGGCGAGACGACACTGCGCGCCAAAGTGACTGACCGGGTGGCACCGGGCGTGGTCTACACCACCTTCCACCACCCGGCGACGCAGGCCAACGTGGTGACCACCGAGTATTCCGACTGGGCAACCAACTGCCCCGAGTACAAGGTCACCGCCGTGCAGGTCAGCCCGAGCAACGGCCCGACAGACTGGCAGGAAAGCTATGAAAGCTGGTCTGCCCGTTCGCGCCGCGTCGTCCACGCGGATCCAGCGGAGTAGCTGCCGGTGGATATCGCCCGCCTGACCTACATGGCCAACCAGATCGCCCTGAACCTTGCGGCGCAGGGCGAGGAAGCAGCAATCGCCGCAACCGCCCAGCACCTGCGGGATTTCTGGGATCCGCGAATGAAATCGGCGATACTTGCGAGCGACGGAAATGGCCTTAACAGCATCGCCAGGGCCGCCGTAGAAATGCTGCGCGCGGTTAATTGACACCGGTTTTCCAATAATAAAATCATAAATAAAATTTATGTCATTAATTTAGATTATATTGCCAATCCGGAACCATATCGCCTGACAGGCGTTTACCCCGAATTGCCGAAGTCGCCGTGAGCAAAGTTCGTCGCAATTCGGGGGCTAACCTCAATGGATGCAAAGCATAACCTGAAGCTGTGGAATGCGTTCGATGGATGCGCGCGGTTTCTGCTGTATCCGGATGGCAAGCTGCTCGGCCTGTGCGATCTCGCACGCGAGGTGGTTGGTGCACAGGCAGGTGTCACCATGCGCGGCGGGATGATCTGGCTGCGCGATGCCCCGCTATGCGAGGCACAACTGGCCGCAGCCCTTGGCGACAAGTCGATCGGCCTCCTGCACCGCCAGGAAGACCGCTTGATCCTTGCCAGCTTCAAGACTTACCAGGCCGGCGAACAGCGCGTGATCGCGTTGATGATGCGGCTCGTGACTACCGATGACAAGCCGGACTTTGCCTGCCTGGGCGAAGCCTTCCACCTCACGCCGACAGAAGAGGCCGTGGCCCTGCAACTGCTGCGCGGATCATCTCCCGCAGAAATCGCGCGGACCGACCACGTTTCGATCAACACCGTGCGCTGCCATATTGCGCACATCTACAGCAAGCTCGAGGCGAGAAATCGCGAAGAGATGTGGGTGAAGTGCGCACCATTTGCAATAAAGTCTCGTTCAAGAAATTTTAATAATAGTACATGTTGATGACGCGAATCGGTTGATACCAACATATCTAACTCCGCAAGCCAGACAATTTACCCGGAAGTTCAATTAACTTCCGGATGCTTTCGGAGTAAATGGACATGCGTCCGCTATTTTGCTCATCTTTTACTTATGTAATAAGTCTTGCCGCCTTTTGGGCAGCACCCGGCACTTCACCTGCCCTCGCACATGGCAACGCTGACGGCGCAGCCCGGGGCGTGCTCATCTACAGCCGTGATGTCCCGAGCCAGCCGGCGCAAATCCGCGGGGAACCTGCGCCACCGGACCAGATCGTCCTGGCAGGCAAGGGCAGCGTCTGGGATTCCGCCGACCCCGCACAGATAATCTCCGACAGCGAGGCCGCCGCAGTCGGGGCGCCGCTCCGCGCGCTGGCTGGCGCGCCGGCCTCGGTGGCAATCTGGTCCGATCCCCGCAGGAGTTCCGAGTTCGAGCGAACTGGCCCGACCGTCAGCGGACAGGCCGCTGCCTTGTCCGGCGGCGGGCTCACTGCACCGCTGCACGGCGCGCTGGGCACGGTTGGCGGCGTCATCGCCGGCGCCATCGGGGCAGCAACCGGCAGCGGAGGCAACTGACATGTCCCCCCGCGCCATCTTCGCCGGCCTCCTTTGCAGCTGCTGCCTGTCACAGGCCGCCATGGCCCAATCGACGGCGGTTCTTTCCGCCACCGACCTGCCCGGCAATGGCCGGGTGGCGGTCAACGTCGCGGCGGGTCACGGCAACCAGGAAGCCAATGTCGCCGTGATTGCCATCGGCGATCACGCCGTCACTCCGACCTCGCTGATCCAGTCTCGCGGAGACGAATCCCCCGCCGGCGGCCCGGTTACGACCCGGATCGAGGACAACACCCTGGCGGGCTCAAGCGGCCTGATCGCGGTCAACGTGGCGGCTGGCAATGACAACCAGCTCGCCAACCTGGCGGTCATCGCCATCGGAATCGAGGCTCCTCCGGCAAGCACGCTCGTGCTCGACCAGGCAAGGGCCTCCCAGCAACCCTCGGGCTCACCCGGCAGCCCCGTCTCCTCCGAAGCCGTCGCAGAACTTGCGGGTACGGCGTTCGCAGGCAGCACGGGGCTCGTCCAGGTGAACCTCGTCGGTGGCGAGCGAAACAGCTCGTCGAATACCTTCGCCCTCACCTTTGCGGGCGAGTGACCCCCTGACCTGAAAGGACTGAAGATGAAGAACCATCTCTTGATTGCAGCGTCGATCCCCGCGCTGCTGGTTGCCGGTAGCGCCTTTGCGCAGGAAGCAGCCATCACTTACGCCAACAACATCGATACCAGCGTGGTCACCGACGTGACCTATACCAAGGACGTTGCCCTGACCGGTACCGTCACGCTGGAAGGCACCATCGATGTCGACAGCTCGGCGGTTGCCGTCAACGATGTCAAGCAGCTCCAGGGTCCGGCGGTGATGAATTACCGCGAGGAAAACGAGCTTAACGGCGAAAACGGCTACGTCGATCCGGTCTTCGGTCCGGGCTGGAGCGAAGCCGGTGCAGACCCGAACGACGATCTGTTCGATGGCGTTCCCGAAGGCCAGATCCGTGCCGGCTTCTTCGCGCCGATCATCAACACGGTGGAAGACGTGACGGTGGACGGCACCGGCAACGTCGGCGTCAACACGGCTGCCGGTTACTACAACATGCAGCTCAACTCGGCCGCCCTTGCGGTGTCCGACAACCTTGACGACGAAGCCGACGGCGGCTGGGCGGAAGCCTCCACCACCGCCCTGCAATCGCTGATCGGCACCGTGCATGCGGCAACCCCGGGCGACGTGCTTGACGAAGACGATCCCGAAGCCGGCGGCGGCAGCAACAACTTCCGCGACCGCAACACGCTGGCGACCTTCGCGGTGACCGGTTCGGGCAATGTCGGGCTGAACGGTGCCGCCGGTGCCTTCAACCAGCAGGCCAACCTGATGACCGTGGCCGTGGCCGACAATTCGACCCTGGCCGAAGCCAATGCCGGACTGATCCAGTTCGCCGCCGGCAACTATGCCGAGCAGCAGGACAGCATCAACCTGGTAACCGGGCTGACGGTCGGCGGATCGGGCAACATCGGCGTCAACATGGCGAGCGGCGTGGGCAACCAGCAGCTCAACGCGCTGACCATCGCTTCCTCGACGGCGACGGCTGGAAACGGCGGCGGAAACGGCGGCGGCAATGGCGGCGGCGATCCGAGCTGATCGGCCACAGCGGTTTGGAGGAAGGCCGCGGCAACGGCCTTCCTCCGGCCACCCACTTTGACAGAACGGTGGAACGGGTAGGATGGCATTTCCCTCTCCCTCAGGCAAGCACGGCAGGATCGGGCGACTGGCCCCGATCGTTGCGATCGCCCTTCTCGGCGGCTGCGCGACCGGGCCTTCTCCTTCGACGCCGGTCTGGCTGGGCCAGATCGCACCCGACGGGCAGACGCACGAAGTCAGGGTCAGCAGCTGGAAAGACCTGAAATTCGTCAACATCGTGCGGCAGCGTACCGATTTCAGCTGCGGTGCCGCCGCGCTCGCGACGATCTTCAACTACGCCTACGACAAGCAGACCAGCGAACAGCAGATCCTGGCCAACATGTTCAAGGTGGCCGATCCGGACGTGGTGCGCGAGAAGGGCTTCTCCCTTCTCGACATGAAGCGCTACGTCGAGGCGGTCGGCATGCGTGCGGAAGGCTACAAGGTGGGCTTCGACGCGCTGCGCGGGCTCAAGGTGCCGGGCATCGTCCTGCTCTCGACCAAGGGCTACAAGCACTTCGTCGTGCTGCGGCGGGTAAGCGGCGACAAGGTCAGCGTCGGCGACCCTGCGCTGGGCAACCGGGTGATCCCCCGCAAGGATTTCGAGCGCGAATGGAACGGCATCGTCTTCGTCGTCACCGGCGAGGGGTTCGATCCCGCAACTGTCCTGCTCAATCCGCCCGAGCCGCTTTCGGCACGCCGCCTGTTTGACCAGCGATCCCCCGTCCAGGACGCCACCCAGTACGATTTCGGGCTGTTGCCTGCCTACAGCTACGTCTTTTGAATCAAGGATTTCGTGTCATGCCCAGATGCTTCCCAGCCAGGCGCAGGATCGGTCTGAAACGCCGGCGGCAATTGTCCGTGATGCTGCTTGCGGTCCTGCCCGTCATCGCCGCAACATCGCCGCCGCCGGACAGTGTTTTCGATACCGGGCTGGGCGCGGCACAGGTGGCAAGCGACAGCGAGCTGGCCGACATGCGCGGCAAGTTCATTTCGGCCGAGAACGTGCGCTTCTTCGGCATCACGCTGCACACGCTCTGGCAATCCGACGATGGCGTGGTCACGGCGGCCCGCCTGGGCTTCAGCATCTGGCTGGGCGAGAACGGGGCTTCAGGGCCGCAGGTCGTGGTCCAGTGGCAGCGCGAAGGCGATCCGGACATGGACGTGGCCGGCTTCGCACCTGGGGCGGACGGAGCCTATGTCGTCGCGCCGACAACCGGCGCCTTCCAGTCCAACGTCATCGCCGGATCGGATAACCAGACCGCCAACCGCATGAGCGTGGCCGTGGTCCCCGCCAGTTCGGTCGCGACCGGCAGCAGCGGCGGCACCTTCACGGGAACGGCGACCGGCACGGCACTCGATGGCGATACCATCACCTTCATTGCCGAGGACGGGCAGTTCGGCCTCGCCATGGTCGATGCCCAGGGCGGCGGCACGGTGCGGCAGGGCATTTCCAGCGATCCCGGCCAGCTCAGCCAGTCGATCCTGCTCAACAGCGATCGCAACGCCGTGGTCAATTCGATGAACGTGACCGTGGGCATCGATCGCGGGCAAATGGTCGATACGGTGAACATCGCCAATTCGCTTTCGGCGATGAAAGGCCACGGTTTCTGATGCGCGGGTGGCTGCACATCGCCCGCCTCACCGCGATCGCTTCGCTGCCCCTTGCCAGCTTCACGACCGCGCCGCAGTCCGCGCGGGCCGCCGCGCCCGATGGGGTCTTCGCGGTGGAGGAAAGCGGACGAATGCCCTGCCCCGCTTTCGTCGCGGCCAAGGCGAAGAACAGTCCCGCCTTCACCCGCGCGATCGGCTTCATCGAAGGCTATATCAGCGCGGCCAACCGCTATGAGGCGAACACCTTCGACCTTTCGCCATGGCATACCGGCCAGGCCTATGGGCTGATCCTCGAACAGCACTGCAAGGCGCACGCCAGCGATACCATCGGCATGGCAGCGCAGCGCCTGGTTGCAGCGCTGCAACCGCTGCGGCTGGCCAGCCCGTCAAAGCTGATCGAGGTAGGCAACGGCAAACACAAGGCTGTCCTCTACGAGGCGATCCTCAAGCGCGCCCAGTCCGCACTGGCCCGCCGCGGCCTCTATCGCGGCGCGGCGAGCGGCACCTTCGATGCCCCGACCCAGAAGGCCTTCGCCGCCTTCCAGTCCGGCGCGTCGCTTCAGCCAACCGGCGTCCCCGATCCGGCGACCCTGTGGAAGCTGCTGAATCCATGAACCCGCGTCCGATCACCCAAGAAGGAGTTGTATGGCATGACACGTACCTACAAGACCCTGACCCTGCTGCTGGCCGCCAGCGCGATGGTTCCCCCTGCCTGCCTGGCGCAGGCGAGCCCCGGCAGCGCGACTGAACCCGCCGGCAGCCTTGCCGCGATCCAGGCCGAGCTGGTCGAAGTAAAGGCACGCGAAGCCGCCGCCCGCGCGCGCGCGGATATGCTGGAGGAGCGGCTGAGCCAGCTTGAAGAGCTGCTCGGCGTGCCCGAAGGCGATCCGGCACTGGCGGAAATGCGCGGTCGCGCCATGCCGCGCATGCGGGCCGAACGCATCGCCGATACGGTGATCCCGCAGCTGGGCTACAGCCTGAGCGACCGTGACCGGACCGGTTATGCCGCAGTGAAGGGCCGAACCGGCCTGCAGGACGCCGCCGAACCGGAGCGCAAGTCCGCCGCCCCCACCGCTGCGGTCGAGGATGTCACCCGCAAGGAGCAGGGCTATTTCGGCAACCGCCTGACCATCGAGCCCGGCCTTACCTATACCCATTTCGACGACGCGCGGATCAACCTCAACGGCTTCCTCGCGCTCGATTCGATCTTCCTTGGCCGAATCTCGATCGACGATGTCAGCGCCGATATCCTCGCCGCCGATCTAACTGCCCGCTACAGCCTGACACCGCGCCTGCAATTCGACGTCAACGTGCCCTTCCTCTATCGCCACTCGACCTTTTCATCGGGCGGCGCCGGCGGCAATTCGGAAGGGGTGAGCGAAATCTCGCGCACCAGCCGCGGGCTTGGCGATGTGAACTTCGGCGCTTCCTATCGCCTGTTGCAGGAATCCGGTCGCCGCCCGGACCTGGTGCTCAACGCCCGCGTCAAGGCGCCCACCGGCAAGCACCCGTTCGGCGTGGAATTGCTGGAAGTGCCGGGCAGCGAAGGCAACCTCACCGTGCCGACCCGGCTTTCCACCGGATCGGGCGTCTGGGGCGCTTCGGTTGGTCTTTCGGCGCTCAAGACGATCGACCCGATGGTGGTCTACGGCAGCGTCAACTACTTCCACAACTTCACCCGCGCATTTACCGACATTGATGAGGCCCCAGGCGACCAGCCCGGCCGGGCGCGACTGGGTTCGGCGATCCAGTTCGGGGCCGGTGTCGCCTTTGCGCTGAACGACCGGTCCAGCCTGAACCTTGGCTACACCCAGCGCCTTGTCCGCCGCACGCGCATCCAGCGTGATGGCGACCTGTGGCGCAATGTGGCGGGCAGTCAGGCGAATGTCGCGCTGATGAACATCGGATCGACCTTCGCGCTCGATGATCGCACGACGATGATCGCCAATGTGGGCATCGGCCTGACCGACGATGCCCCCAACATGATTGTCAGCCTGCGTTTCCCCTTCCGCGCCAACTGAGCGCCGCGGAGGGCCCCCGGAGCGGAGGCGCGTTCGTGTCGCGCGCCCTGCTTCGGGGCAGCTCTCAGTGCCCCCCGTGCTGCGGCGGCGCACTGCCGGAAAAGTCGAAGGCGACCTCGCCCAGGCCGACAAGCGGCTTTCCAGCAGGGTAGCCCTGCAACACCGGCGAGCCGTCATCGTTGCCCACGCCAAAGGTCTCGCCGATTCCGAAGAAGGTCGGAATGGCAAGGCGCAGGACCGGATCGGCGATGGGAAGGTCGCGCCCGTCAAGCTTCATGGCGATGCGATAGTCGCTCTTGCCGTCAGGGCCCGGTGCGCCCTTTGCCAGCGTCATTTCCAGCAGGCGGCTGCCCGGGCCGACTTCGGCATCAGAGATGACGCCCGTTGCCGTGCCGTCCAGATCGTTGAACAGCAGCGCGGGCCTTCCCTGCTTGAGATAAAGGCCCATGCCCCCAAGCTGGCCGCCATAGGCAAAGATCGGTCCGGTCGCCCTGCCCTCGGGCAGGTCCAGCCGCGCGCTCAGCTTGAAGCCCATGGCCGCGACCGGCGGTGCCAGCGCTGATGGCACCGCTGCAACCGGCACGGCATAGCGCCACACGCCTTTGCGCCGAGCGAATTCGGCCTGCACCTTTTTGATCCCGAACCCCATCGAATCGCGGAGATTGAATATCGGGTCGACATTGTAGCGCCTGGCCTGCGCCGCGAACTCGGCTTCCATTTGCTTCACACGCTCGGGATACTTGGCGGCGAGATCGGTGGTCTGGCCCGGATCGTTGACCAGATCGTAAAGCTCCCAAGGCTCGTCAAAGGTATTCGCCGTGTTCCACTCCCAGGTCTTGTAGCGGTGCGTGGTGACGATCGACCATCCGCCCTGCCACAGGCCCTTGTTGCCATAGAGTTCGACATATTGTGCACGGCCATCGCGCGCGGAGCCGGGCCGGCTGAAGCTTCCGGCGAAGCTTTGCCCCTCCATCGGCACCTGCTGCTGGTTGTTGATCACGGGCGACAGCGGGGTCTTCGCGGCATCGAGGATGGTCGGCGCGACATCAGCCACATGGACGAAATCGCTGCGCAGCTCGCCGCGTGCGGCAATGCCTTTCGGCCAGGCGACGATCAGAGGCACCCGTGTACCTCCCTCGTGTGCGGTCTGCTTGAAATAGCGGAACGGGGTGTCACCGGCCACCGCCCAGCCATTGGCATAGTGGGGAAAGGTTTCCGGCCCGCCCCACTTGTCGACCAGCTTGAGGTTGTCTTCAACGGTCACCGGTCTGGGTGAGGTTACCGCCGCCTCGTTGAACAGGCCGTTCATCCCGCCTTCGGCACTGGCCCCATTGTCCGAGGTGACGATCACCATGGTGTTCGCAAGCTCGCCTCGCGCCTCCAGCGCATCGAGCAGCTTGCCGAACTGGGCATCCGCGTGGCTCAGCGCCGCAGCAAAGGTTTCCATCTGGCGGGCATAGAGCTGCCGGGCCTGCGCGCTCAGGCTGTCCCATGCCGGCAGACCTTCGGGACGCGGAGAAAGGCGCGTGCCCTTGGGTACCAGCCCTTGCGCCACCTGGCGCTTGAGGATCTCTTCGCGCACCTTGTCCCAGCCCTGGTCGAACTTGCCGCGATATCGGGCAATCCATTCGGGCGGGGCATGATGCGGCGCATGGGCCGCGCCGGTTGCCCAATACATGAAGAACGGTCGCTGTTCGCGCGCGGCATCGCGCGCGCCGATCATGCCGATCGCCTGGCGGGCGAGATCCTCGCTCAGGTGATAGTCCTCGCCGCCCGGCTTGCGGATCGGCGTGGTGTCGCGAACCAGCACCGGGTTGAAGTTGTCGGCATCGGCAGCAAGGAAGCCATAGAACCGCTCGAAACCCTGCCCGGTCGCCCAGTAGGTGAAGGGGCCGGCGGGAGAGCTCTCTTCGGCGGGCAGATGATCCCACTTGCCAAGCGCATAGGTGGCATAGCCTGCCGCGCGCAGGTTGGCCGCAATCGTGCCTGCATTGGGCGGAATGCGCGCATCGTGCGAAGGCCAGGGCATCGCTGCCGTCGCATGGCCGCCGATGTGCACCGAATGCGGCATACGCCCGGTAAGGAAGGATGCGCGCGCCGCAGAGCAGATCGGCGCAGTGTGATAGTTGGTATAGCGCAGCCCCATGCGGGCAACGCGGTCAATGTTGGGCGTTTCCACCAGTCCGCCGAATGCCCCGACCTGCGCGAAACCGACATCGTCCATCATCCAAACCAGCACGTTGGGCCGGGCGCTCGCCGGCGCCGGAGCAGGTGCGGGTGCGGGTGCGGGTGCGGGTGCGGACTGGTTTGATTGAGCCATGGCCGGACTTGCCAAGATGCCGCCCAGCAACGCCGTGGCAATCGCCAGGTTGGAAATCTTCGCCATCATTCGCCCTCTCCCATGCCGTCGGCCTTGCGGGAGAGACTATCGCCGGAGAATAAATCAGGCAATTGCCTTTTTATTCTGCTGGCCGTCCGGGTGCGAGCAAGGCGGCGGCGGCAGCCGTGAGGGCATCGGCAAAGGCAGTTTCCGCTTCGGCAGCCCCGGCACCGTCGGCCATGCTGATTGCCTCGAGCATCATGGTGCTGACAAGGTCAATACGCCGCCGCGCCGCCGTGGCGCCGCAATGTCCGGAAGATATCGCCAGAAGCAGGCCGGAGGTCCGTTCGGTATGCGGCGTCAGTTCCCTGATCGACTGCCTGAGATGGCCATATCGATCATGCAGCACGGCGCGTAGGAACATGGCGAAACCGCGCTTGCCACGCCTGTCGACCAGATCGAAAGTCGGCCGCCAGAGCACCTCCAGCAAGGCGCGGGGATCGTCGGCTCGTCCCTGCTGCATAACCGAATCCAGCATCGCGCCCCGCGTGCGGTCCAGTTCCGGCAGCCGCCAGCGGAACACCGCATCGATCAGCGCATCCTTGCCGCCGAAATGATAGGAGACGACATTCTTGTTGGCCGAACCCACCGCTGCGGCAATCTGCCGCACCGTGACGCTCTCGATCCCGTCCTGACCGAACAGGGCTTCGGCTGCTTCGACCAGCGCTTGCCGCGTCAATTCGCGCCGCGGATCGAGCCGGGTTCTGGTCACCTTGTGCAAACTGTCACTCCACGCAGGCACCCCGCACGTTGCGGGGTCTGCCGATGTGGCAAGCCGCATCCCGTGCCGTCAAGCCGCGCGTCAGACCGTGGTAACCGTCGCCACCATGTTCTTGCCGCCGGACTGTTCCGTCCAGAACGCGGCGCCGCCCTCTGCCGGTTCACCGCAGACGTCGAGGCGGGTGCCGGCGAAGGCTGGAACCTGACCACGGAAGTCGAAGGTGGCAAGCGGCTTGCCCAGGCTCTTGACCGCAAGGTCCGCCAGCAAGGTCGCCTGCAGCGGTCCGTGGACGACCAGTGCCGGATAGGCTTCCTCGTCCATGGCATAGGGCAGGTCGTAATGGATGCGATGGCCGTTCATCGTCAGCGCCGAATAGCGAAACAGCAGGACCGTGTCGGGCATGACCGAAGCCTGCCAGGGCGCGCTCGGCACCGGGCCTTCAGCCGCGGGGGTCTTGAGCGCACCGGGAGGTGTCTCGCCCTTGTAGACCAGGTCCTGTTCCTCGACGATGGCAAGGCCGCTTTCGCCCGAAAGGCGGTGCTCGACCGTCACGAAGACGAGGTCGCCGCTCTTGCCGCTCTTGGCGGTCACGCTTTTGATCGTGGAAAGCTTGGTAACCCGCTCACCGATCAGCAGCGGCTTTTCGAACCTGAGCCGCCCGCCGGCCCACATACGGCGCGGCAGCGGCACCGGCGGAAGGAAACCGCCCTTGGCCGGATGCCCGTCGGGGCCAAGCCCGGCCGGCGGCTGGACGTTCCAGAAGTGGAGCCAATGGTGCAGCAGCGGCATTTCCGAACCTTCCGCCAGACCAGAAGGCTGGCCCAGCGCCGAAAGCAGGGCATTGCAGCGCGCGGCGTCGATCCGGTCGAACAGTTCCTCGCTGCGGCCGATCCAGGCGGAAAAATCTTCGCTCATGCTTGGTGCCTTTCGCTGTGCGGGCCAAACCCGTTTTTCCCGCCTTGATGGATAATGCATTATTTGGCAAGAGGCACGCATGAGCAGCAAGCCCCTCGCCGGAAAGCGCGTCATCGAACTTGGAACGATGATCGCGGCCCCCTTCGCCACGCACATCCTCAGCCAGCTTGGCGCAGAAGTGATCAAGGTGGAGCCGCCCAGCGGCGACACGACCCGCGCCCTGATCCGCGGTGGCCCATCGGGCACGATCGTGGCCTACAGCCATTCGAAGAAGGCCATCTGCCTCGACCTGACCACGGACGGCGGCAAGGAAATCTTCCGCAAGCTCGTCGCCACCGCGGACGTGGTGATCCACAACCTCGCCCCCGCTGCCGCACGCAAGCTTGGCGTCACTGCGGATGACTGCATGGCGGTCAACCCCGCCCTGATTCACGTGCACGTCAAGGGCTACACGCACGGCCCGCAGGCGGATGACCTGATGACCAACCCGATTGCCGAAGCGGCAACCGGCGCCATGGACGATCACCGCATCGATGGCCGCCCGACCCGCTTCGGGCCGAGCTATCATGACCAGTTCGCCGGCACCTATGCCGTCATCCGCGTGCTCAGCACCATGCTCGATCCCAATGCATCGCAAGCCGACCGGCGGATCGAGATCGGACTTTACGAAACCGGGCTTCACCTTGCTGCGCGCGATCTGGCCGGCATGCAGCTCAAGACCCAGCTCCTCGGCCGCCTCGAAAAGGAAGGCGGCGGCGAGTTTTCGATGCCGGGCTATGGCTCGTACCTCACCAGCGACGGCCGCTGGATCTACCTGCTGATCCTGACGGACGCCCACTGGGCGAAGCTGACCCGTGCGCTTGCCATGCCCGAAGACGGGGATCCCGAACTGCTCAAGCTGCGCGACCGCAAGAAGGCGCGCGACCGCGTGGAAGAAGCAGTCAGCAAGGCGATCGGCGCGCTGACCTATGACGAGGCCGAGGCCAAGCTGCGCGCGGCCGGGCTGGGCTTCAACGAGGTCATGCCGCTTGAACGCGTGCTGGAAAAGCCGCAGGCGCGCCAGCCCGGCAAGCTGCGCGATCTCGATTTCCGCGGCCTGCATTTCGAGGTGCCCGAATTCCCCGGTGCGCGCGAAGTGGCGGAAAACCTGCCCCCGCCCGAACTGGGCGAGCACACGGCGCAATTGCTGGCGGAACTCGGCTATTCGGCCGATGCCGCAGCCGGCTTGCTCGCTTCGGGCGCAGCCCGTACGGCGCAGGAAGGCGATTTTGCCTGGGCGCCGGTGCGCGACAAGTCCTGAGCGGAAGGATCGGCGATGCAGTTCAAGACCAAAGAAGAACAGGTCGCCGATTACCTGCGCGAAGGTATCATTTCGGGCCGCTTCCCGCGTGGTGCGCGGCTCAAGCAGCAGGAAATCGCCACCCTGCTGAACACCTCGATAACCCCGGTGCGCGAAGCGCTGAAGCTGCTTGAGGCCGAAGGCTATGTCGCGGGCGACAGCTTCAAGGGAGCGGTCGTCGCCCCTTTCGACATCGAGGCGTCGAGCGAAGTCCTGGCGCTGCGCATCTTGCTTGAAACGCAACTGGTCAAAGGTGCGGTGGAGAATGCCTCGGCCGCCGACATCGCCGAGATGAAGGTGCTGGCCGCCGAATTCGCCGAGGCCTTCGCAGCGGGCGACAACGAGCGCGCCAGGGCGGCAAACTACCGTTTTCACAACCGTTTGTTCGAAGCTGCGCGGATGCCGCAGACGCTGCATTTCGTGCAGATCCTCTGGGCGCGCTATCCCTTTGACCTGATCAACCGCCTCAAGGGCCGGGTCAGCCGCGCCGCCGAGGAACACGATGACATGCTCGCCGCGATCATCGCGCGTGACACTGCCGCCGCCATGCTCGCCACCCGCCAGCACGTCGAAGCCGGGTGGCAGGAACTGCGCGCCGCGATGGAGCGGGAAAAGGCCGGAAAGGAAGCAAGCAAGCGATGAAGAAGACCCTGTTCCTGGTGATGGACATGATGAATGACCTTGTCGATCCGGAAGGCTTCAGCAAGGCGACATACGGCGTACAGGTGGCCGAACGCGGCGTTCTGGCGAATACGGCGTCAGCCATCGCCGCGGCCCGCAAGGCCGGTGCAAAGGTGGGCTACGTCCGCGTTGGCTTTTCCGCCGATTACCGCGAGTGCCCGCCCGCCTCGCCGATCTTCTCCGGCGCGCGCAACAACGGCATCTTCAAGCTTGGCACCTGGGGGACCGAGGTTCACCCCGCGATCGCCCCGCAGGAGGGCGATTTCGACGTGGTCAAGCATCGCGTCAGCCCGTTCTACGCCACCTCGCTCGAAGCGATCCTGCGCGCCAACGGAATCGAGCGCATCGTCATGTGCGGCGTTTCGACCAATGGTGTCGTCCATTCCGGCGCGCGCGAGGCGCATGACCGGGACTACGAGGTGGTGATCCTGGAAGACTGCTGCGCCGGGGTTACGGCGGACGAGCACATGCACGCCATCGCCTGCCTTGGCCGCTACGCCACTATCGTCAAGGCATCCGAATACGACTGGACGGCCTGACGGCAACGCCATCGCGTTGTCGGCGCGGCTGTCGCTTGACGTCGATCCAGATAATGCATTATCCACAATCTGACAGAATCGAGGACCAATTCCATGAGCACCAATGAAAAGGACGTCGGCGCGGCGCCGGCAGAGGGCAAGATCACCCCTGAAGCAATCAAGGCAGCCGAAAACATGATCGGCATGCAGCTGCGCCCCGAAGGGCCGTACCTGCAGGACGCCACCGCTGACACCATGCGCAACTGGTGCAATGGCATCGGCGATCTCAACCCGCTTTACCGCGATGAAGAGCATGGCCGCCTGTCGCGCTATGGCTCGATCGTCGCGCACCCGAACTTCCCGATGGCCTTCGGCTGGGTCGGCCGCACGCGCTGGGGCCTGCCGGGCGTGCACGGCTTCTACGCCGGCAACGACTGGGAATTCTTCCGCCACATCCGCCCCGGCGACCGCATCACCGCGATCGAACGCGTGGTCGGCATCGACGTGAAGGAATCCAAGTTCTCGGGCACCCTGGTGATCCAGTATGTGGAAGCCAGCTATGCCAACCAGAACGGCGACCTCGTTGCCCGCGCGCTGGGCACCTGCACCCGCCACGAGCGCAAGGCAGCCCGCGAGGCCGGCAAGTATTCCGAGATCAAGACGCACGAATACTCGGCGGAAGATTTCGCCAAGATCGACAACGCGATCCTGATGGAAGAAAAGAACATCCGCGGCAACAACGTGCGCTACTGGGACGAAGTGCAGGAAGGCGAAGAACTGCCGGAAATCGTCCGCGGCCCGCTCTCCCTCATGGACACGATGGGCTTCCTCGTCGGGTCGGGCCGTGGCCACACCCACGGCGTGATCTTCAAGAACGCCGTGAAGCACCCCGGCCACTTCTTCCGTAACCCGGAAGCCGGCGGCGGCATCGAATACACCGGCATCGGCCACCACCGCGAATCGACCGCGAAGGAAGTGGGCGTTCCCGGCGTTTACGATTACGGCCCACAGCGTTCGTCGTGGATGGCCAGCCTCGTCACCAACTGGATGGGCGATGCCGGCTTCCTGAAGCGCGTGCGCACCCAGATGCGCGGCTTCAACATCATGGGTGACTGCACCTGGGCGCGCGGCAAGGTGACCCGCAAGTACGTCAAGGACGGCAACGCCCTGGTCGACATCGAGATCCGCGGTGAAAACCAGCGCGGCGAACTGACCACGCCGGGCCTCGCCACGGTGCTGCTGCCCAGCCTCAACCCGCAGCACAACGTGTTCTTCGATGGCCGCAACTGCGACCTCGAACTGCCGGTGGTCCGCTGAACCGGCAGGAGCGTTCCCGTGACAAGCGCTCCGCTTGAAGGCGTAAAGGTCGTCGTCCATGCCAATGGCGTGGCGGCGGCCTACGCCGCCCGGCTGCTCTCTACCCTCGGGGCGGAGTGCCAGCTGGTCGAAGGGTCGCAAGGCTCAGGGCTGCGCGGGGAGGCTCCCTTCCTTCCGGGCAGTGAAACCTCGGCGCTGTTCGCCTACCTGACGGTGGGCATGACAGCGCGCACGGTGAACCTGGCAAACGCGGAAGAACGCGCAGCCCTTCTGGGCAGTGCCGACATCTTCATCGACGACACCCCGATCACCCAGCGCGCCGCGCTGGGGCTCGATCAGGCGAGCGTCGCCGAACACCACCCGGACCTGATCCACGTTTCCACCCTTCCCTTCGGCGCCCACGGCCCCAAGGCAGAGTGGAAGGGCGAGGAGATCAACGTCCTCCACGCCTCGGGCGAGGGCTTTCTCCTCCCCAACGGCCTGACCACCGAGCTTTTTCCCGATCGCCCGCCGGTCAAGATTCACGGCCACTTTACCGAGATGCAGGGTGGCACCGCCGCCGCGCTCGGCGCGCTCTCGGCGCTGTGGGCAAGGCCAGAATGCGGCGGCCAGTTCGTTGACGTGGCCAGCCAGGATGCCGGCCTGTCGGTAGGCGCCTTCGCCATCCAGCGGCTGGGCGACGGATCGGTCGAACACCGCGTCGAACGCTCGTTCCGCTTTGGCGGCGTGATCGAATGCGCCGACGGTTTCGTCGAGCTGCTGACCCTGGAACAGCGCCAGTGGACCGGCCTTGTCGACCTGCTGGGCAACCCGGACTGGGCGCAGGACCCAGAACTGGCGGACAGCGTTTCGCGCAGCCGCCGCGGCCCCGAAATCAACCGCCATATCCGCGAGTGGGCCCGCACCCGCCTGGTCGACGATGTCGTCCGCGAGGGCCAGGCCCGGTCCGTGCCGCTTGCGCGCTATTACAAGCCGGCAGAGGTTCTTGCCGATCCGCACGAAGAATTCCGCGGCCTGTTCCAGCAGATAGACGTGCCGGGATCCGGTCCGCTCGCCATGCTGGTCTCGCCCTTCCATTTCGACGGCGAGCCGCTCTCGCTGCGCGGAGGCGTTCCCGAATGAAACCGCTCTCCGGAATCCGCATTGCCGATTTCACCGTGCACAACGCCGGACCGTTCTGCACCAACCTGCTCAGCCAGCTTGGCGCCGAAGTGGTGAAGGTGGAAAGCGCCATGCGCCCCGATGCCTTCCGCAAGCCGCACCCGGTCTATGGCCGCGAGGGTCCGGCAACCTTCGACCAGGTGGCATCGACCAAGCTTTCGATCCGCATCAACCTCAAGAAGCCGGAAGGCATCGCACTGGCCAAGCGGCTTGTTGCCGTGTCCGACATTGCTGCCGAAAGCTTTCGTGCTGGCGTGCTGGCACGGCTTGGGCTGGGCTATGAAGCGCTGCGGCAGGTCAAGCAGGATATCATCCTGCTGTCCGTATCGTCCTGCGGGCAGGAAGGGCCGGATTCGCACTTCGCCGGCTATGCTCCGCTGTTCGGCGCCTGGGGTGGCCTTTCCGACCTGACCGGGTTCGAAGACGGACCGCCCGTGGAAATGCGCCACGTGATGGATCACACCGTGGGCATGCATTCCGCTGTCGCCGTCATGGCCGCGCTTCACCGCCGCCGTGCGACCGGACAGGGCGCCCATGTCGATGTCGCGGCGCGCGAAGTCGCCTCAGCCCTGTGCGGCGAGGCGCTGCTGCTGGCGGCCGCAGGCGGAAAGCCCGCACGCATGGGCAACCGTGCCGAAGGGCTGGAACCGCACGGCGTGTTCCCCGCACAGGGCGAAGACCGCTGGATTTCCATCGCCGTTCGTACCGATGCCGAACGCGCGGCGCTGAAGGGGCTGACCGGCGATCTTTCCGATGCCGCCATCTCCGCATGGACTTCGGCTCGGGAAGCCAATGCCGCCGCCGCAGAACTGCAGGCAGCGGGGATCGCCGCCCATGTCAGCTGGACCACGCCGGAAATCGCCGGCGATGCCCACCTGCAGGCCCGCGGCGCCATCGTCGAAGTGGCCGAACCCGACGGGAAGAAGCGTGCCGCCGTTGCCGTGCCGATGCGCCTTTCCAAGGCCCCTGAAATCGGCATTCATCGCGGCACGCCGCAACTCGGCGAGGACGAGGACTATATCTATGGCGAGCTGCTTGGCCTGAGCCGGGCAGAGCGCAACGATCTGGAAAAGGCCGAGGTCATTTACTGACCGGGCCCATGGAGAGGACCCAATGAGCAACCCGACCCTTGGCTTCATCGGCTTGGGCGTGATGGGCGCGGGCATGTGCGCCAACGCCATCCGCAAGCACGCCGCCCCGGTCCACGTGTTCGACCTCAACGCCGAGGCGCTTGCCGCGCAGCTGGCGAACGGCGGCGTGGCTGCACCCAGCGTCGCGGCTGTGGCCAGCGCAGCCTCGGTCATTTTCTTATCGCTGCCGGGTGGCAAGCAGGTCCGCGCCGTTTGCGAGGAAATTGCCGCCCATGCCGCGTCCGGTACGACCGTCGTCGATCTCTCGACCACGGCCGTCGTCGATGCGCGCGAAGTTGCCGCCATGCTGGCGGAGAAAGGCATCGCCTTTGCCGATGCACCGGTTGCGCGCACCCGGCAGGCAGCCATCGATGGCACGCTTTCGATCATGGTCGGCGCATCCGATGCGGTGTTCGCACAGGTCCAGCCGCTGCTGTCCTACATGGGCAGCGACGTGACCCATTGCGGCGATGTCGGCTGCGGGCAGGTGGTCAAGCTGATCAACAATACCCTGCTGTTCGAACAGGTTGCCGCAATTGCCGAGATGATGGTGGTGGCAGAGCGTGCGGGCGTGACGGGCGACAAGCTGATCGAGGCCGTGGTCCTTGGCTCGGGCAATTCCTTCGCGCTGCAGAACCACGCGAAGAAGGCCATGGCCCCGCGCCTGTTTCCCGAAAAGGCCTTTCCCAGCGATTACGTGCTGAAGGACATGGGCTATACCATCGAGCTGGCCGGGCAGATGGGGGTTGAACCGCGCATGGCGAACCGGGCGGCCGAATATTACAAGCGCGCGGTGGACTCCGGCATCGGCGCAAAATACTTTCCCGCCATCATCGAACTGGTGGAGGGCAAGGCGTGAAGACCCTGACGCTCGATTACCGGATTGTCACCGATGGCCTGATCTTTCCGGAAGGTCCGATCGCCATGGCCGATGGCTCGGTGCTGGTGGTCGAGATCAAGGGTGGCCGGCTGATCCGCGTGCGGCCCGATGGCGCGAAGGAAGTGGTGGCGGAACTGGGCGGCGGCCCGAACGGTGCTGCCATCGGGCCCGACGGAGCCTGCTATGTCTGCCAGAACGGCGGCTTCCACTGGCTCAAGGAAGATATCTTCGGCGTGAAGGGCTATGACCGCCCGCACGGCCGCGCGCAAGATTACACCGGCGGATCGATCCAGCGGGTTGACCTGGCCACCGGCGAAGTCACCACGCTTTACACCCATTGCGAAGGCAAGCCGATCAACGGGCCCAATGACATCGTGTTCGATGCCAATGGCGATATGTGGTTCACCGATCATGGCAAGACCTATGACGGCGTCATGGACCAGGGCGCGATCTATCACGCCGCTATCGACGGTTCGTGGATCAGGCAGGCGGTATTCCCCATGCTGACGCCCAACGGTGTCGGCCTTTCGGCGGATGAGAAGGTGCTCTACGCATCGGAAACCGAAACCGGGCGGCTGTGGCAATGGCCGATCACGGGGCGCGGCGAAGTGGCGAAGAAGCCGTGGCCCTCGCCCAACGGCGGCACGATGATCGGGCAGGCGACCGGCTATCAGCGCTTCGATTCGATGGCGATCGAGGAATGCGGCAACATCGCCGTCGGCACGCTGGTTACAGGCGGCATCACCGTCTTCTCCCCCGAGGGCGAGAAGCTGGAATACTGGCAAGGGCCCGAGCCTTACTGCACCAACATCTGCTTCGGCGGGCCAGACATGAAAACCGCCTACATCACGGTTTCTGGCCACGGCCTGCTGATCGCCGTGGACTGGCCAAGGCCGGGCCTGAAGCTGCTGCACCAGCGGTAAGCACGGCGGCTCCCGCAGCGGTTTTCCGACTTCCCAAACGAATATGCCAGGGGGCCTGTAAGCCGGGTTCTGTCCCGCCGACGGTATGCGAAAATCGCACCGTATCGGCGGTGGCAGCCATTCATCTAGGCCATGCATTGCTGCGTGGCTCAAGCAACCAACCCGGGCGGTCGATGCGAAACACATCTACCGGTTCCGAAGAACCGACGCGCCGCCCCTATTCGGTCTTGCTCCGGGTGGGGTTTGCCGTGCCGCTCCTGTTACCAGTCGCGCGGTGCGCTCTTACCGCACCCTTTCACCCTTACCCCATGGAATGGGGCGGTCTGCTCTCTGTGGCACTTTCCCTGAGCTTCCCTGCAAGCAGGTCGCCCGGCGGGCGTTACCCGCCACCCTTGTTTCGTGGAGCCCGGACTTTCCTCGGGACCTTGCGGTCACGCGGCTGCCCGGCCCCCTGGCTGCGCCCGCTTAGCACGCTTCGCTGGCGGCGAACACCTCCGTGTTCGCCAGTGCCGCAAGCAAGGTGCGGATGCACCTTGCGCTCCCTGGTCATCTCGCCTTGCCAAGATCCCGCTGCAGCAGCAGCTCGAACAGCAGGGCGCTGATCTCTCCGTCGATCTCGCCGGTGATGCGTTCGGGCCGCCAGCGCCGCTCGAACGCGCGGACGGCGGCGCGGCCATCGGTGATGTCATAGCCGAAGCGTTCCAGCGCGAGGAAGAAGGCGCCGTCATTGTCGAACACCAGCCGGGCTGAGGAGCGCGGCGCGGGCAGCGCAAGCTTGTAGCGCGCCAGCCGCTCCCACGGGAACAGTTCGCCCGGATCCTCCTTGCGAGTGGGGGCGATATCGGAATGGCCGACCACGTTCGAGCGGGAAATGCCGTGCCGCCGCTTGATGTCGGCCAGCAGCGGCAGCAGCGCCTCGATCTGGGCATTGGGGAAATCGCGATAGCCGAATTCGTGGCCGGGGTTGACCAGTTCGATCCCGACGCTGGCCGAGTTGACGTCGGTTATCCCGCGCCAAAAGCTCTTGCCCGCATGCCAGGCCCGGTTCTCTTCGGCGACCATCTGGGTGACGGTGCCATCCTCGTCGATCAGGTAATGGGCCGAAACGCCGGCTTCCTCGCTGCACAGCCGCTCCAGCGCCTCGTCTGCCGATTGCATCCCGGTATAATGCAGGACGACCATCGACACCGGCAGGGCGCGCGCGTTGAAATTGGGCGATGGCACCTGCCGGTGAACCAGCCAGCTGCGCATCGCGCCCAAGCCCTCAGGCCCCCGGCAGCACGGCGCCGAGCACCAGCGCCTCAGAGGTCAGGGCATATTGCACCCCGCCCCCCATTTCGCGAGCCAGCGCCTGAACCAGCGCGGCGGGCGCGGTGCGGCTGGAAAGTTCTTCCTCTGGCAGGGTGCCATCAAGCGCGCGACCGACGGTTTCGTCAAAGGCGATGCGCGGGCCCGACGCGCGCACCGCGATCTCGCTGGCGCCCTCGTTGATCTCGGCGCCCACTTCCAGCGTACCGCCGCGCACCAGCGCTTCCATGCCGAACAGGGCAAGGTTCAGCAGGACCTTCACCGCCGCCTTGGGCATGGCATCGGCAGACACGTTCCAGCTGAGCGTGATCCGTTCGTTGTTGCTTACCAGTCCTTCCACCAGGGCGCGCGGTTCGGCCACGGAAACCAGTTCGCCAAAGCCGCCCGCCGCCCCGAAGGCGAGCCGGAAGAACTTCAGCTTGTCGGCGCTGGCCTTGGCGCTCTGCTCCAGCAGTTCAACGATCCGCGCCCGCATTTCGCCGTCGCGTTCCTCCGCCAGCAGCTCAAGCCCGTTCGACAATGCGCCCACCGGACTCAACATGTCATGGCAGAGGCGCGAACAGAGCATGGCGGCAAGATCGGTGGCGGAAATGGTCATGAACGGTCCCTGCAAACTTTCCATACCCTTACAACCGCCCGAGTCGCGTGGGAAGCTACGCAAATTGGCGGACTGTGGCTTTCTCGCCACTTGTCACCGCCGATTCCATGCCCAAGTCCAAGCCCATGCAGGGGGGAGAGCACATCCTATCCGGCGTGATCGCCACCGGGGGCGAGCGGCTCGACAAGGCGCTCAGCACCGCCAGCGGCCTTTCGCGCGAGAGGGTGAAGGCGCTGCTGGGCGAGGGCCGGGTCGAACTGGCCGGGAAGGTGGCCAGCCAGGCCTCGCTCAAGGTTGCCGAGGGCACAGCCTTTGCCATCCGTGTGCCCGAGGCCGCGCCGGCTGAAGCGCAGGCCCAGGATATCCCGCTTTCCATCGTCTACGAGGACGATCACCTGATCGTCGTGGACAAGCCCGCCGGGCTGGTGGTGCACCCGGCTGCGGGCAACCTTGACGGGACGCTGGTCAATGCCCTGCTGCACCATTGCCGGGGCCAGCTTTCGGGTATCGGCGGCGTCGCCCGGCCCGGGATCGTCCACCGCATCGACAAGGACACCTCCGGCCTGCTGGTCGTCGCGAAGACCGACAAGGCGCACGAAGGCCTTGCCCGCCAGTTTGCCGACCATTCGATCGAACGCGCCTACCTCGCCATAGTCGGCGGCCATCCTATGCCGCCTGCCGGAACGGTGCGCGGCGCGATTGCCCGTTCAAGCACCAACCGCAAGAAGATGGCGCTGGTGGAAGACGGGCGCGGCAAGCATGCCGTCACCCATTACCGCACGCTGGAGCGGCTGACCCATTCCGCACTGGTCGAATGCCGGCTGGAAACCGGGAGAACCCACCAGGTTCGCGTTCATATGGCATCCATCGGGCATGGGCTATTGGGAGATCCGACCTATGGCAGGACCCCGGGACCATTGCGTGGATTGTTGAACCGAATCGGTTTTCACCGCCAGGCGCTGCATGCCGCAGTGCTGGGCTTCATCCACCCTGTTACGGGCGAATCCCTGCGCTTTTCAGCCACGTTGCCCGCCGATCTGGAGACACTGTTGGTCGATTTGAGATGATTTTTTCGCGTTGATTTGCTAGAAGAAACTCCGTGGCCGCCGCGGGGGGATGCCTCGGAAGGGTCCCCTATGGGCTGCCGACACGAAAGGACGATTGAAGAAGATGTCCGACCATGACCGCACCACGCAGGGTAACCTGCCGGCCGCGCCGAATGCCATGCCTACCCTGGGTGGCGAGGCTGGGCTGAACCGTTACCTGAGCGAAATCAAGAAGTTCCCCGTGCTGACCGCTGAGCAGGAATACATGCTCGCGAAGCGCTATGCGGAACACGAGGATCCCGAAGCAGCCCGGCAGCTGGTCTCCAGCCACCTGCGACTCGTGGCGAAGATCGCCATGGGCTATCGCGGCTATGGCCTGCCGGTGTCCGAACTCATCTCCGAAGGCAATATCGGCCTGATGCAGGGCGTGAAGAAGTTCGAGCCCGATCGCGGCTTCCGCCTGGCAACCTATGCGATGTGGTGGATCAAGGCCTCGATCCAGGAATTCATCCTGCGCTCATGGAGCCTGGTGAAGATGGGCACCACGGCCGCGCAGAAGAAGCTGTTCTTCAACCTGCGCCGCATGAAGAAGAACCTCGATGCCTACGAGGATTCCGACCTCCACCCCGAACAGGTGAAGGCCATCGCCACCAAGCTCGGCGTGTCGGAAACCGAAGTGGTCAACATGAACCGCCGCATGATGATGGGCGGCGATGCCTCGCTCAACGTTTCCCTGAACGAGGAAGGCGAAGGCCAGTGGCAGGACGTTCTGGCCGACGAAGGGCCGCTGCAGGATGAAACCGTCGCCGAGGCAGAGGAGGCTGGTTTCCGCCATGCCCTGCTGCTCGAAGCGATGGAGAGCCTGAACGAGCGCGAGCGCCACATCCTCACCGAACGTCGCCTGATCGACGATCCCAAGACGCTTGAGGAACTGTCGCAGACCTACAACGTCAGCCGTGAGCGTGTCCGCCAGATCGAGGTGCGCGCTTTCGAAAAGCTGCAGAAGGCCATGCTGCGGATCGCCGGGGAAAAGCGGCTGATCGCAGCCTGAGCCGGCAAAGATGGAGTTGCCAGCGCGCGGCATCGGCGGATAGATCATAGCCGCATATGCCGCGCCGCTTCCGCTTGCCCCGCCTGCCGCGCCCCGGCCCCAACCGGGGCTGGCTTTACCGTTCGGCATGGTGGGTTGCGCGGGCCTTCATCTGGTTCGTGACGATCAGCCTTGGCCTTGTCCTGCTGTTCAAATGGGTGCCGGTGCCCGTCACTGCGACCATGGTGATGGACCCCAACGGCTTCGAGAAGGACTGGACCCCGCTCAGCCGCATCGACCGCAACATGGTCGCCGCCGTGATCGCCGGGGAAGACGGGAAGTTCTGCTCGCATAACGGCTTCGATATCGACGCGATCGAAAAGGCCTACGAGCGCAACCAGAAGGGCAAGCGCATCCGCGGCGGATCGACGATCAGCCAGCAGACCGCCAAGAACGTGTTCCTGTGGCAGGGGGGCGGCTATTTCCGCAAGGGACTGGAAGCCTGGTTCACCGTGCTGATCGAGAACATCTGGGGCAAGCGGCGGATCATGGAGGTATACCTCAACGTCGCGGAAACCGGGCTTGGCACCTATGGCGTCGAAGCCGGGGCGCAGCGCTATTACAAGCACTCGGCCGCGAAGCTGAGCCGGATCGAGGCAGCGCGCATCGCCGCTGCCCTGCCCAGCCCCAAGAAGCGCGAAGTGGTCTCTCCCGCCGGGTTCACCCGCCGTCACGGCAACGCCATCGCCGCGCGCAGCAGCGTGGTGAAAACGTCCGACTACGATGAATGCGTCTATGAGTGATCGGCTAACCGCGCGCGGATGAAGTCTGCGCTGGCGGCAAAGACTTCACCTGCCCCCGTGGCATCCATCGCCCGGGTGACAGCCACGTGCTCCATGCCCTCTGCCACCAGCAATCGCGCGCCGGGCCCCAGCCGCGCCGCAAATGCACGGGCATCGTCGAGCAGGACTTCGCCCGAGCCCACCGTCACCAGCAGCGGCGGGAAGTCGGCCGGATCGGCGAACAGGGGCGAGGCCAGCGGATCGCGCGGATCGTGGCCTTGCAGGTAAAGCCCCGCCGCTGCCTCTGCCGAGGCCCGCGAAAACAGCGCATCGCTATCGGCATTGGCTGCATAGCTGTCGGCTGTGATGGTTAGGTCGAGCCACGGCGAGTGCAGCAGCATCCCGGCGAGTGCGATGCCCGCCCCCCGCGCTGGTCCTGCAAGCGCGGCCGCCAGGCCACCGCCGGCCGACCCGCCCGAAAGGAACAGCGGACCTGCACCCGCAAGGGCGCGAACAAGCTTCATGCCGTCATGCAGCGCGCCGGGAAACGGCCGCTCTGGGGCGAGACCATATTGCGGCACAATTACCTCCACGCCGCACGCCAGCGCGAGGCGCTGAGCGAACGGGCCCTCCATCTCCGGCGCGCCCAGCCGGTAACCACCGCCGTGGAAATGCACCACAGTTCCAACCGGCTCGCCGCCGGGGCGCCAGCGCAGCCCGCGCAGGCCGTCGATCCAGTCCTCGACCGGTGGCGGATTTGTCAGCCAGGCTCCGCGCGCGACGGCCGCCGACAGCCCCTCGCGGGCGGGCAGCAAGTCGGCAGGCGGCGCATGGCCGGGCCGCTCGGGCGGCAACAGCGCGGTCACCTGGCGGCTGCGACCGATGCCTCAAGGCTGCGTGCGATCCGCGCCGCGCCGGCTTTCTTGAGCTCCGGGATCACGTAATCGCCCAGCAGGCTGATCGATTCGAGCACGGCTTCATGGGTGAGATGGCCGAAGTTCACGTAGCAGAGGACCTGGTCCACCCCGGCCTCTTCATACTTGAGGAACTTGGCGAGGCATTCCTCGGGCGTGCCGACGATGACCATGTCCTCCTCGTCGAACTTCTCGATCTCGAACTCGCCATCGGCCTGCTTCTTGAGCAGCGGAAAGGCCTTTTCCTGCGCTTCCTTGGGCAGGTGGGCGAATTCCCACTTCAGCAGGAACTGCGCCACCGTGGTGTACCACCACCACATCGATTCCCACAGCTTGTTGCGTTCGAAGTCGGCACGGCTGCGGGCACAATGCACCAGCGTGTAAGTGCCGACCTTGTTGGTGTGAATGCCCGTCAGCGGCTTGGCCCGGCTCTGCCCCTCCTGATAGGCGGCAAGAATCTCCGACAGCTTGGACAAGGGCTGCATGATCGAGAAGCACAGCAGGCCGAGCCCGTTCTCGCCGGCGAAGCGGGCGCTTTCGTGGCTCGATGCGGCGAGCCAGACGGGCGGATGCGGATCCTGCCAGGGCTTTGGCGTGACCATGCGCGGCGGGAACTTCAGGAACTCGCTGTCCTCCTCATAATATTCGGCCTCCCACATGCCGACCACGGTCCTGGTCGCGGCCAGCATCTTTTCCTTGGAACGCGCGATATCGACGCCGAAGGCCATCTGTTCCATCGGGGTGGAGCGGCCGATGCCCCATTCGACGCGGCCTCTCGAGAGGACATCAACGGTCGCCACCTTTTCCGCCACGCGCACCGGGTGGATGAATTCATGGGGCATCAGCGTGACGCCGAAGCCCAGGCGGATATCCTTGGTGATCTGGCTGAGCGCGCCAAGCACGGCTTCCGAGCAGGGCATGTGGCTGCGCCCTTCGCGGAAGTGGTGCTCAACGCACCAGGCAGTGTGAAAGCCCTTCTTGTCGGCCAGCACGATCTGTTCGATCGCATTGTGATAGCCCTTGCGCTCTGCCTCGCGCTGGCCCCACGGGTGCGGCTTGTCCCAGGGCTGCGGGGCTTCGAATTCGTAAAGCAGGCCCAGTTCCATCAGCGTTCACTCCCTACTTGCTTGCGGCTTTTGCGCGTACCGGCGCAGAACTTGGTGGAGAGCGAACGATCGACGACAATCGTCTGCCCCGAAACGCCATTGGCGAGGTCCGACAGCAGGAAGACGATCATGTTCGCCAGCTCTTCGGGCAGGGTGAAGATCACCGATCCGTCATCGACAACGTTGGCCGCCTTGCGGCGATTGATCACCCGGGTGGTCAGCACCCCGCCCGGCGAGACCGTGTTCGCGCGGATGCCGAATTCATGCCATTCGTTGGCCATGGTGCGGGTCAGCGCCGAAATTGCTGCCTTTCCGGCGCCATAGGGGCCGTGCCACGGCGCCGCCGCGATCGCCGAGACCGAGCCGACGTTGACCAGCGACCCGCCATGCCCCGCAGCGATCATGTGCCGTGCGGCATCGCGGCAGATCATGAAGATGTAATCCAGGTTGATCGCCAGTGTCTGGCGGAAGCTGGCGGTCGGCGTTTCGTCGAGCGGGATCCACTCTTCCTCGCGCGTGCCGCCCGCGACATTGGCGACACCATCGATCCGGCCGAAACGCTCCACGACCCTGCCGACCACGGCCTCGCACTGCGCCTCGTCGGAAAGGTCGATCAGCGCGGTGGCGATCGTGCCGCCAAGCGCTTCCACATCCTCGCGCACTTCATCGAGCAAGGCCTGTTCGCGGTCGATGGCAAAGACGCTGCCCCCCGCCTGCACCACCGCGCGCGCCGTGGCACCACTGATGCCCCCGCGCCCGGCACCGCAGATGAGGATGACCTTGCCGGTCAGGTCGATGGCGATTGACATGCACTCTCCCGCAGATTATTTTGCAATGTCGAATATTATTTCGTATTGTTGATGCTGTCGTGATTCAGCGCGGGAGTCAACCGCGAAGGAGTGCCGTGGCCCGTCCCGCCCTGTCCGCCACGCGCGGGCTCGATATCGTCGATTTCCTCGCGGCATTCCCGACGCGCGATTTCACGCTTTCCGAAATCGTCCGGGCCACCGGGATCAATCCCGCATCGTGCCATGCGGTTCTCAACGCCCTTGCCGATCGCGGCTATGTCGCGCGGGCACCAGGGCAGAAGGCCTTTCGCCTTGGGCCGGTGCTGATTGCCGCCGGCGATGCGGCGCTGCGCGCCCACCCGCTGGTTGCACTTGCCCGCGAGGCCGCGAGCGAGCTGGCTGCAGACCTCGACATCCCGGTGATGATGAGCGCCGCGGTCGGCGATGACATTGTCGGCATCATTGCCGTGGCCGATTCCCGCGGGCGCATGCCCGGGCTGCGCACCGGCGAGCGCCGCCCGCTGGTGCCGCCGCTGGGTGCCCCCTTCGTGGCATGGGACGATGAAGAGGCCATTGCCGCATGGCTGGCCAAGGGGAACGATAGTGGCTCCGAGGCCGAGGCCGTCCAGCGCGCCAGCCTCGACCTTATCCGGCAGCGCGGCTTCCAGGTGGCGCTGCGCGGCGCTGGTGCACCGCGGCTCGGTCCCGAGATCGGCGACATGGCCCGCGGCCGCGAGGCGCCGCGCTATCGCGATCACATGGTCGGGCTGATTTCCGGACTGGGGACCATCCCCATGCCCGAGGAAATCGAACCCGAAGCCCGCTACGACATTGTCCTGATTGCCGCGCCGCTGTTCGACCGGGCCGGCGCCTGCGCCTTCAACCTGTGCCTGACCGATTTCCCCGCGCCGCTGTCGGGCCGCGAAGTCCTGGCCTGCGCCGAACGCCTGCAGGCCGCCTGCCTGAACGTGATGCAGGCCGACCGGGCCTAGGCCGCTGGCGCTGAAAGATCACCGAAGCCGACGCGCACGAAACTCGCCCCCTCCTCCTCGGTCCGCAGGCTGTAGGTGGTATCGCGCGCCACATAGATCGCATCGCCGAAGCCCAGCCGGTCACGCCCGTGAAACAGCGTTCCTGAAAGCACGAAGATCACCTCGTCCTCGGGGTGGCTGTGCGGGGGCTCGTGATGGTGCGGCATATATTCGGTGCGCTGCACGTTCGGCATTCCCGCCATGCCGTGCCGCATCAGCCGCTTGAACCGCAGGCTGGCGTCACCTTTAGCATATTTCGCCTTCCAGTCGCCGTCGACCTGTTCCCATTCGCTTTCGGCATCGCGCATCAGGACAATCTTCGGCATCGGCGTTTCCTCACATCGGGCTCGAACCATCCTGCGCGCCACAGCGGCGTGCAGCAAGGTGCCAACCGTCCAGAGCGGCTTGCCGGGCTGACACGCGCCATCGAGCGAGCCGGCTTTCCGCCTCGGCCAGCGCTTCGGGTGTATCAACGTCGAGAAGTTCCTCCCTGCGGGCATCGACAAGCGACACGTCTCCCCTTCCCCGCAGGATCCGGGCAGCCCCCACGTCGCCACCCAACGCCTCAAGCTCGCCAAACAGCGATGCCGGGATCAGCGCCGGCACTCCGGGCGCAAAATCGTGCGAACAGGCTGCCGGGGCGCGTGCGCCGGCCAGGCGAAGGAGGAACTGCGAGGAGACGAGTGGCATGTCCGCCAGCGTGACAAGCAGGGCACCCGCAAGCCGTTCGCGCGCCAGCCGGGCCGCCAGTGCCACCGATGTTCCAAGGCCTTCGGCAGCCCTCGGGTTCTGAGCGATCTCGCAGTCCACCCAGTCGGGAATCGTGCCCCCGGCAATCCAGATTACCGGCAGGCCCGTGCCCTTGGCGGCCTCCAGCGCCCAGAGCCCCAAGGGCTTGCCGCCGCAGGGCTGGGCCAGCTTGTCAGCGCCGAACCGGCGGGCGCTGCCGGCACCAAGCACGGCTATCAAGATATCGGCGGGGCGGCTCATGATCGCGCGAAGCTTGCGCTATGCAGGCGGCAACGACAAGTCGGGAGAGCGACAGTGAACCGCATCGAAGGCCTGATCGAACGGGCAAAGCAGGCTGCCGGCAGCGACCATTTCGGCCCGGACGGCTGGCAGGAAGGGCTGGAACGGCTGGTCCATTCGGCCGAACGCGACGCCCGTCACACCGCCATGGGCGCGGCCGTCTTCGATGGCATGGTCGTCGACCTGCTGAGGCAGCGGCTTGAAGTGGAATCGTGGTACGCCCGGCACCCGGAAATCGATGACGAGCAGATCGTCGCGCCGCTGATCGGCCTTGGCCTGCCGCGCACCGGCTCGACCGCATTCTCCTGCATGCTGGGCGAAGACCCGCACGTGCGCACGCTTCGCACGTGGGAGCCGATGCAGGTCTGCCCGCCACCCGAAAAGGCGACCTATGCCAGTGACCCCCGCATCGCCCTGGCCGAAGCATCGATGAAAGTGCGCAACGAGCGCTTTCCACGCGCCAAGCAGATGCTGCCCAGCACGGCCACTTCGCCAACCGAATGCCAGCTGCTGATGGGCATGGATTTCAAGGCGCAGATCTTCCAGGCCATGCACCAAGTGAAAAGCTATGTGCAGTGGCTGCACTTCGAAGCCGACCTCAAGAGCACCTACCGCTGGGTCAGGCGCGTGCTCAAGCTGCTGCAATGGCGCTGTCCTTCGGACCTTGGCCCGCACACCCACTGGCGGCTGAAGAACCCCAGCCACATCCTGTGGATCGATGACCTCGATACCGTGTTCCCCGATGCGCGCTTCTGGATGACTCACCGCGATCCGGCAGATGTCATCACCTCGGTCGCCGATCTCTATTATGAATATACCAAGCCGTTCACCGATTCGGTGGACATGGCCTGGCTGGGCGCGATCAACATCGAATATTGCGAAGAGGGCATGAAGCGGGTCATCGCCTTCCGCGAAGGTGGCCATGACCACCGCTTCTTCGACGTGAAATTCGCCGAGTTCCAGACAGACCCCTGGCCGTCGATCGAATCCCTCTATCGCTGGCTCGGCGAGGACTTCACGCCGGAAGCGCGCGCCGGGATGGAGCGGTGGCGAGCAGAAACCCCGCGCGACAAGCATGGATCGCGCACCATCGATCCGGCAGACTACGGGCTGGACAAGCAGACCCTTCGCGCTCGCTTCGGCTTTTACCGGGATCGTTTCGGCGTCTGACCGGGGCGGGCGCGCTAACGACCCCACGCAAAACAAAACGCGCCGAAAAGGCGCGTTGGACAATTGATCTGATTTGGAAACTGGAGCGGGCGAAGGGATTCGAACCCTCGACCCCAACCTTGGCAAGGTTGTGCTCTACCCCTGAGCTACGCCCGCTCTGGCGCCTTGGAACGGTCTGGACCGTCCGGGTGAGGCGCGCGGTTAGCATCGGGTTTTGCCCTTGCCAAGGGGATTCTTCATGGAAAATGCAATCCATCGGTTTCGCGCGCTTTGCGGGCTTCACAATTCCGTGGCAGGGCCCACATAGAAGCGGAAAATGAAAAGGAGTTTGCGCGTGGCGAGCATGGGACTGAACATCGAGGAACAGAAGGCCGTAGACCGGTTCCGCAAGGCCGTGGTCGAACCCTCGATGACCTCGCTGGTCGTGCTCGATTTCTGGGCGGAATGGTGCGGGCCGTGCAAGGCGCTGGCGCCGCTGCTGGAAAAGGTCTGCGCCGAATATGCAGACAGGGGCGTGGTGCTGGCCAAGGTCAATGTCGATGAGGAAAAGTTCATCGCCAGCCAGTTCCAGGTCCGCTCGATCCCTACCGTCTACGCCATTTTCCAGGGCCAGCCGGTTGCCGACCTGACCAACGCACGCAGCGAATCGCAATTGAAGGGCATGCTGGACCAGCTGCTTGCCAAGCTGCCAATCCAGCCCGGCGGCGCCCCCGAACAGGACATTGCCCCGCTGATCGCCATGGGCGAGGATATCCTGGCCACCGGCGATGGCGAACGGGCGGTCGGCATCTTTTCCCAGATCGTCGAGATCGCGCCCGATTCGGTTCCCGCCCATGCGGGCCTGATTCGCGCCCTGGCCCTGGCGGGACAGGTGGACGAGGCGCGCGCCGTGATGGCCGCTCTTGATCCGGCGGTCGCTGCCGATCCGGCGCTCGCCCAGGCAAAGGCTGCGGTGGAGCTCGCCGCAGATCGCCCTGAAGACAGCGAGCTGGCCACGCTGCGCGCCGCTGCCGCCGAATCGCCGGCCGATATGGACAAGCAGTTCGCCTGGGCCAGCGCCGCCTTTGCCGCAGGGCAGCGCGATGCCGCCGCCGATACGCTGCTGGCCATGGTGGCCGCAGACCGCGAATGGAACGAGGGCGCCGCGCGGACCAAGCTGCTGCAGATCTTCGAGGCCATCGGGCTTGAGGATCCCTGGGTCGCCGCCACCCGCCGCAAGCTTTCGACGGTGCTGTTCGGCTGACGCGCGATGGCGGCAAAGCGCATCTCGATCTTTCCCTTGCCCGGCGCGGTTCTCTATCCGGGGCTGCAACTGCCGCTGCACATTTTCGAGCCGCGCTATCGCGCCATGGTAAAGGATGCCCTCGCACGGGATCGGCGGATCGGCATGATCCAGCCGCAACGGAGCGAGGAAGGGGCGCCGCTGTTCGCCATCGGCTGCCTCGGCAAGATCGACGAGGTCGAGGCATTGGAGGACGGCCGGTTCAACCTGGTCCTCCAGGGCGAATCACGGTTCCGCCTGCTGCGCGAACTCGACGTGACCACGCCGTTCCGTCAGGTCGAAGGCGAACTGATCGACGAGCCGGAATACGAAGCGCTTGCCGCGATCGAGCGCGCCAGCTTCGAACGCGAGGCACGGCGCTTTGCCGATGCGCAGGGCTATAGCGTTGACTGGGAATCGGTTGCGCGACTTGACGACGTCTCGCTGATCAACGGCGTTGCCCAGATCGCGCCGTTCGATCCCGCATCGAAGCAGGCGTTACTGGAAACGGACGGGATCTCCGCGCGCTGCGAACTGCTGGTGCAACTGATGCAATTCTACGGCAGGCGCGATTCGGACGAGGATCGCGCCACGCTGCAATAGTCAGCCGCGTTCGCTGGCCCGCGCGATCACCAGTGCGGCGGCAACCAGCGCCATGCCCAGCAGGTCGAGGATACCCACCGCCTCGTTGAAGGCCAGCCAGCCGGCGAGCACGCCGATCACCGGCTGGGTAAGCAGCATCAGCCCGATCACCAGTGGCCGGAAGTGGCGCAGAGAATAGACCAGCAGCCCCTGCCCGATCACCTGGCTGGTCACGGCCAGCCCCAGAACCGGCCACCATGTCTGCGGCCAGACCGGCTCGCCCAGCAGCAGCGCGATGGCCAGCAGCAGCGGTGCGCTGGCAAGGCTGGACCAGGCGAGCAGCGCCCAGTTGCCCAGGCTCGCCCGCGCCTTCTGCAAGGGTATCAGGTAGAAGGCATAGCACAGCCCCGCAAACAGGCTGAACAGATCGCCCGCGAAGGTGCGTGCCGAAATGTCGAGGCTGCGGCCGAACAGGATCGCCGCCCCGGCCATCGCGGCGAGGATCGCCACGACCTCGGCAGTCCGGGGCCGGCGCTGCAGCGCGACAAGCCCCCAGATCATTACGATCAGGCTGCCGGCATTGCCGAACAGCGTGGCATTGCCCAGCCGGGTCATGCCGATGCCGATATGCCACGATGCCAGGTCCAGCCCGAAGAACAGGCCCGCAGCGATGACCATGATGAACGTGCGGCGGGGGAATTGGGTTACGCCTTGTCCGCTGGCCCGCGCGAACAGGAAAAGCAGCGGGATCGGCAGCAGTACGCGCCAGAAACCGGCGGAAACGGGCCCGCTGTCTGCCATGCGCACCCACCACGGCCCGAGCGCGAGCGCGGCATTGGCACCCAGCAGGGCAAGCAGGTGGCGCCAGGCCCAGCCGGACCCGGGCGCAGTTCCGGCGGGACCGCTGGTCAAGGCCGGCCTATTCGCCTGCCGGTGCCGCATCGGGTGCGGCGGGTGGTTCTGCCGGGGCCTCTGCCGCGGCGCCTTCCTCGGCCGGTTCGTCACCCGGCTTGGTCGCCGACTTTTCGACCTTAGGCGCAAGCGGTGGCTGCGAAGTGGCGGTATCGAGCGGGAGCATGGCATCGCTCACCGAACCGGGGAGGATTTCGCCGCCGGCCTGGGCCTGTGCGGCAGGCTTCTTGTCGCCACAGCCGGCCAGCGCGGCAAGGCCGATCAGCGCGGCGATGAGCAGGTGCGGCTTGGTCATCACGATCCTTCCGGCAGGCAGGGCACGTTCAGCCGGTCAAGGAATTCGCCGGCACGGGCCAGCAATGCCCGATCCCAGTCCTCGATGGCAAGGGGGGGGCCCAGGCGTTCGAGACTGGTGACACCGGCATCGCCGATGCCGCAGGGCACGATGCCGCCGAAATGGGCAAGGTCGGGTGAAAGGTTCACGGCAAAGCCGTGCATCGTCACCCATTTGCGGATGCGCACGCCGATCGCGCCGATCTTGGCTTCCGATCCATCGATGTCCCGCGTCCAGATGCCGATGCGGCCCGGCACGCGCCATGCCTTGACGTCGAAATCGGCGAGCGTGTCGATCACCCAGCCTTCAAGCGCATGGACGAAACCGCGCGCATCGCGGGCGCGCTTGCGCAGGTCCAGCAGGACGTAGCCGACCCGCTGGCCCGGGCCATGATACGTGTACCGCCCGCCGCGTCCGGCTTCGACAACCTCGAAACGCGGGTCGAGCAGTTCGGCAGAAGCCGCGCTGGTGCCGGCGGTATAGACTGGCGGATGTTCCAGCAGCCAGACCAGTTCCTGCGCCTCGCCGGCGGCAATCGCCGCGTTGCGCGATGTCATCTCGTCAAGCGCGACGCGATAGGGAACGCGCTCGCTTTCCACGCGCCATTCGATCCCGGGGGGAAGACCTTCGACCATGCGCGGTTGCCTGCCGGGCTTTGCCGTGGTTATCAAGGGGCCAATACACCGCACCAAGGGGGAACCATGCAATTCGACAGCAACCGCGCCTGGCAGGAAGCCGCTGCCGCTGCCAGCGCGAGCCGTTCGATCCTGCTGCCGGTCGCGGGCGTGTTCTTCCTCATCCCCGCCGTCGCCTCCTCGCTGTTCCTGGGTGAGACGCAGGCGATGATGATGGCGAACCTGGGCAACCAGGACGTGCTGGACCGCATCATCGAAGCCGACATGGGCAAGATCGTGGGCATCAGCCTGATCGCCTTCGTTGTGCAGCTGGTGGGCTACCTTGCCGTGCTGACCCTGTTGACCGACCGCAGCCGCCCCACCGTGGGCGAGGCCATTGGCCGCAGCGCCGGATTCTTGCCGACGGTGATCGGCGCCTCGCTGATCGGCTATGTCATCATGATGGTGGCGGTGATGCTGGTGGCCATTGTCGGGGCCATTCTTTCGGCGGCGCTAGGCGCGGCAGGTGCGGTTCTGATGGTGGCCGGGATCCTTGTCGCCATGACTTTCGTCGCGGTGAAGCTGTCGCTGACCCTGCCGGTCGTCGTGGTCGAAGGTGAGCGCAACCCCTTCTCGGCGCTCTCGCGCTCATGGCGGCTGACGCACGGCAATACGGGCCGCCTGCTCGGCTTCTACCTGCTGCTGTTCATCGGCTACCTGGTGATCGCCGTGATCGCCATGGTCTTTGTCGGCGCCATCGCCGGCTTGGCGGGCGGCGCGGCAAGCAAGGCGGCGCTGGTCCTGACCGGCGTTGTTTCGGGAGCCATCGGGGCCGTGGTGGCCGTGCTGCTGTGCGCCGTGCTGGCAGCGGTTCACCGCCAGCTTTCGGGCCGGTTCGACAGCGACGTCAGCGATACCTTCGCCTGATCAGGCGTCGGCCGCGGTATCCTTCCAGCCCCAGAACAGCTTGCAGGGCAGGATATTGAACAGCTCGAAGCTTGAGTCGATGCGATTGAAGTGGCGGGCCATGAAGTCCCGCGCCTTGGCGGAGAACTGATAGACCAGGAACGCCCCGCCCGGGCGCAGCACACGATGGGTCGCGGCGGCGATGGCAGGTCCGACGCCATCGGGCAGGGTCGAGAACGGGAGGCCGGACAGCACGTAATCGGCATGATCGCGCCCATGCGCGCGGACGATTTCCTCGACGTCGGCGGCCGATCCAAGCACCGCGGAAAAGCGGCTGTCCGTGATCGTTGCGCGCAGGTAATCGATGTAAAGCGGGTTGGTATCGATCACGATCAGCTGGCCATCGCGCCGCAGCCGGTTGAGCACCGGGCGGCAGAAGGTACCGACGCCGGGGCCGTATTCGACAAAGACCTTGCACTCGTCCCATTTCACCGGGGCCAGCATCTTGGCGATGGTGAAGCGCGACGAAGGGATGATCGAGCCGACCATCACCGGATGCTCGATGAACCCTTCCAGGAATACGCCCTTGGGGCCCATCATCCGCGAAAGACGGCGCATGATCCTGCGCGGCCAGGCTTCGCGGGCTAGCTCGGAGCTGGTCATAGGGAAAAGACGTCCACGGACAAATGCATAGGTTCAGGCGGCGTTTGCAAATTTGCCCCTGCTTGGCAAGCCAATTGGGACCACCTGTGCCGACAGCGCACGCGGTCAGAGGATTTCGCGAACCTTTTCCTGCGGGCGGCACAGCCGCACACCCTTTTCGGTTTCGACGAGCGGCCGTTCGATAAGCGCCGGCTGGCTGGCCATGGCGGCAAGCACCTCTTCGTCGCTGGCCTGCGGCAGGCCGCGGTCTTCTGCATCGGTTCCGCGCAGGCGCAGGCCCTGCTGCGGACTGATGCCGGCATCGCGATAGAGCTGGGCAAGCTTTTCCGCGCTCGGCGCGTTCTTGAGGTATTCGACGACCGTCACCTCAACCCCCGGGCTTTCTTCCAGGATCGCCAGCGTCTTGCGCGAAGTTCCGCAATTCGGGTTGTGCCAGATGGTCGCCTTCATCGTGTCCTCAATGTTCCTGATGCCCGGCTATCGCCGTGACGATTGCCCTAGCGGTTCGTCGCAAGGGCCGCAATTTGATCCTTGTCAATGAGAACGATTCGCATTAGCGGCACTCTCGTTATTGCGAATAATTCTCATTAAGGACTTCTACATGTCATCTCCTTCCAAGCTTTCGCCAGCCATCCTGCGCCTCACCTGCGCGATTGCCGCCCTTGCGGCCGCGCATCCGGCCATGGCTGAAGAGGCAGCGGAAGGCGCTGGCGAGGAAGGCCCCTCGATCATCGTCTACGGTCGCCCCGAAGGCTACGACATCAAGAAGACCCCTACCGCCACCAAGACCGACACGCCGCTGATCGACGTGCCGCAGTCGGTCACCGTGCTCAGCCGCGAACAGCTCGACGATCAGGGCCTCGAACAGCTTGGCGAGGCGCTGCGCTATGTCCCGGGCGTGGTTCTGGGCCAGGGCGAAGGCCATCGCGACCAGGTGACGCTGCGCGGCCAGAATTCGACGGCCGACTTCTTCCTCGACGGCCTGCGCGACGATGCCCAGTACTATCGCCCGCTCTACAATGTCGAGCGCGTCGAAGTGCTCAAAGGCGCCAACGCCATGATCTTCGGTCGCGGCGGTGGCGGCGGCGTGATCAATCGCGTGTCCAAGGTACCCGAATACAACGAGACGATCCGCAAGGCCTCCGCCGGGGTCGACAGCTTCGGCGCATGGACGATTGCCGCCGATCTTGGCCAGCCGCTGTCCGATACGGTCGCCGTGCGGCTCAACGCCACGCATGAGGAATTTAACAACCACCGCGATGCCTACAAGGGCCACTTCACCGGTGTGACGCCGGAAATCGGCTTCCGTCTGGGCGATCGCACGCAGGCCCTGCTGTCCTACGAATTCGCCGATGACGACCGGGTGACCGATCGCGGTGTTCCTTCGCTTTCGGGGGCGCCGATCACCGGACAGGACGATACCTTCTTCGGCGATCCGGCAATCAACCGCAGCACGGTCGAAGCACATATCGCCCGCGCCCGGCTGGACCACGAATTCTCCGACGCCTTCAGCGCCAACCTGCAGTTCCAGTACGCCAATTACGACAAGTATTACGCCAATATCTATCCGCGCAGCGCCACGGCGACCACGGTGACGGTGGAAGGCTACGAAAGCTGGACCGACCGCGAGAACCTGGTCGTGCAGGGCAACCTGCTGGGCAAGTTCGAAACCGGGCCGCTGCGTCACAAGGTGCTGATCGGCTTCGAAGCCATCGACCAGACGACCGATAACGGGCGCACCGATGCGAAATTCGGTGTCGGCGGCACTGCCAACACGACCGTGGCCATCACCCGCCCGCTGGCCCTGCCGGCGATCGCCTTCGGCGGCAATCCGCGCTCCACGCATTCGGACGTACGTTCGCTTTCCGCCTATATCCAGAACCAGATCGAGATCGGCGATCACGTCCAGGTCGTCGCCGGCCTGCGCTATGACGATTTCCGCATCGCCACGGTCAACCGCATCAACAACTTTGCCGCCGAACGCACGGACGGCAAGTGGTCGCCCCGCGTGGGCCTGATCCTCAAGCCGCAGGGCAATGTCTCGCTGTACGCCAGCTACGCGATCAGCTTCCTGCCGCAGTCGGGCGACCAGTTCTCCGTGCTCGACGCGACGACCGCGACGCTGGCACCGGAAGAGTTCCGCAACCTCGAAGCCGGGGTGAAGTGGGACATTACCCCCAGCCTGGCTTTCACCGCGGCTGCCTATCGGCTTGATCGCCTGAACACCCGCGCCACCGATCCGGTGAACGGCAACACGGTGCTGACCGGCAAGAGCCGCGCCACCGGTTTCGAGGCGGCGCTGATCGGGCAGGTCACGCGCGATTTCCAGCTGACCCTGGGCTATGCCCTGCAGGAAGGCGAGATTCGCGCCACCACCACCGCGGCTCCGGCTGGACGCACCCTGGCACAGCTCCCGCGCCACCAGTTCTCGGCCTGGACGCGCTATGACGTGACACCGAAGCTTGGCCTGGGACTGGGGCTGATCCACCAGTCCAGCTCGTTCGCCACCATCAGCAATGCCGTTAACCTGCCCGCTTTCACCCGCATCGATGCGGCGGTGTTCTACAAGGTCAACGATGCGCTCCAATTGCAGCTGAATGTCGAGAACCTGACCGACGAGGACTATTTCCCCTCGGCCCATACGGACAACAACATCTCGACCGGCAAGCCGCTGAACGCGCGCCTGACCGCGCGGGTGAAGTTCTAAAGCGACTTGAGCGCGGGGACGGGGCCGATCTGCGGGGCCGGCTCCACCCCGCGCGCAATGCGTCCGGCCCGCTGCACGGCGCGCACCAGCCGCGGATAGGTGCCACAGGGACACAGGTTGGTCAGCGCCGCGCGGATCTCCGCCTCGCCAGGATCGGCGTTGCGGGCCAGCAGCGCGACCCCGGCCATGACGATGCCCGGTGTACAGAAGCCGCACTGGATTGCCCCTTCCAGCAGCAAGGCCTGCTGCATCGGGTGCGATGCATCGCTGGAAAGCCCCTCGATCGTCGTCACGCTGCGGCCTTCCGCTTCGGCCAGCGAAAGCGTGCAAGCGGCAACGACCTGGCCATCGACCAGCACGTTGCAGGCACCGCAGGTTCCCTCGCCGCAGGCATATTTCGCCCCGGTCAGGTTCGCGCCGTCGCGCAGCGCCCAAAGCAGCGGGGTCTGCGGGTCCATCTCGAAAGCAAGCGGATTGCCGTTCACGGTCAGGCTGGTCATGGAACCAATGCCTATACGCTCCCTTCCCCAAGGGGAAGCTTGTCAGCGCGCAGGCAGGCGCTAGCCTGTCTGGAAACGGGAGAGCCGAGGTGGATACGGCAGAGGAGCGCGCGCAGTTCACTGCGCTTACCGAAGGCACCCAGGCCGACTGGATGATCATCGCGCGCGAGATGATCCGGTTCGGCGCGGGGCTGCCAGACCGGGTGATTGCCCACCTGAAGCTGCTGGATGGAGACCATGGCGGCTTCCCCATCGACCGGCTGCAACACTGCCTGCAAACCGCCACCCGCGCGCACCGCGACGGGCGGGACGAGGGCTATGTCATCATGGCGCTGCTGCACGATATCGGCGATACGCTGGGAACCTACAATCACCCCGATATCGCCGCCGCCATGATCCGGCCTTTCGTTTCGCAAGAGCTGCACTGGATCTGCGAACAGCACGGGGCCTTCCAGGGATATTACTTCTTCCATCACCTGGGCTGGGACCGCAATGTGCGCGACCGCTTTCGCGGTCATCCCCATTTCGAAGCCTGTGCGGAATTCTGCGAGAAATACGATCAGGCTGCCTTCGATCCGGCCTATGACACCGCGCCGCTGGAATTCTTCGAACCCATGCTGCGCCGGGTCATGGCCCGCCCGATCAACGGGATCTATTCGGCAATGTCGCAGGCGGAGTGAACCGCGCGCGCCAGTCTCGCAGGCCCGATGCTTGCGGCATGGCATTGCGTAACTCGCCCAGTTCCTGCTCGACCCGCCTTGCCCGTGTTTCGGCGCGATCATGGTGCGGGCCGGGAAACAGGTCCGCCAGCCCGCCGCCGCGCCGCCGGAGGAAGCCCGGTGCCACCGAGGGATCATAGCCGGCATTGGCCATGAGCCATGCCGCCAGCCGGTCCGCCTCGCGCTCGGTCTCGGCAATCACCGCGCGCGCGCGGCCCGCTGCGCGCCGCCGTGCCTGATGATCGAGCACGACATGCGCCAGTTCGTGCGCCAGGACAAAAGCTGCCTCATCGTCGCTGCGAGTCTCGGAAAGCAGGGCGCGGCTCATCACCACGACATTCGCCCCGGCCTCGGCCCCCTTGCCGCTGGTCGCCAGTTCGAAATGGGCGTGGCAGGCAGGTGCACCCGAAAGCGTAACCGTCCGCCCGCCCAGCCGCAGCGTCAGTTCCCGTCCCGCGGACAGGGCAGCCTCGATCTCGTCGTGCAGGAAGTTGAGGCGGACCTGCGCTTCGGGAGAGATGCCATCGGCAATGACTGCCGGCGGTTTGCCATCAACTGCCTGCAGTTCCTCACCGGCGAGGATACCCGCCCGGGCGGCAGGCGACCTCGGCGCCACGGCCTGGACGGCAAAATCGCCGGTCAGCCGCATGGCCGAACGGATGTTTGCCGGAACGTGATAGGCCGCCGCATCCAGCAGCAGCAGGCCCGATGCCCCGCGCACGTCGGCACAGAACGGCGCATTGGCGGCGGCGAGGCGATAGCCGATGGCGTTGATCTGCGCGTCGTCCGCCTGCAGCGCCCGAAAAGCGGCCACCAGTCCGGGGGAAGGCTCTGCGGCGAGGACCGGTGCGGCGAGGACCGGTGCGGCGAGCAGCGCAAGCGATAGTGCGATGCCGCGCATGGGCTGGATCAGCTGGCGTCCTTGATCGCCGCTTCCAGCCGCTCACGCCCGACCGCGCCGGAAAGCAGCGCATTGCCGACAACCCAGCTGGGCGTACCGTTGAAGCCGAGCTGGCGGGCCAGTTCGATATTGCGGGCAAGTTCGGCTTCGACGCGCGGATCGGCCAGAACCTTCTGCGCGCGCGCCATGTCCAGCCCGGCAGCCTGTGCAGCGGCCTGGATCGTGCGGGCATCGGGCTTGCCGGCAGCGAACATGGCGTGGTGGAACGCGGCATACTTGCCCTGCTCCGCCGCAGCCATGCCCATCTTGGCGGCATCGGCGCTTTCGGGCGAAAGGATGGGCAGCTGGCGGATCACCACCTTCAGGTCCGGGTTGGAGCGAACCAGTTCTTCCACATCGGCAACGCTCTGGCGGCAATAGGTGCAGCCGAAATCGGTGAACTCCACCAAGGTCACCTTGCCATTCGGATTGCCCAGAACCTGCCCCGGCCAAGCCTTTTCCACATCGCCCCGGATGCCGGAAAGCGCGCTGGCGTTTTCCTTCTTCTGCAGCGCTTCCATCGCCTTGGGCAGGACTTCGGGATTGGCGATCAGGTAATCGTGAACAACCTTTTCGATCGCCGCGCGATCGGTGCCGGAAAGGCCGGCCGCCGGATCGACCGAGGACCGCCACTGCTGCCAGCCCCAGCCGAGGGCAAGCCCCAGCACGATGCAGGCCAGGGCAATGGCCCATGTGGGGCGGCGGCGGGGCGTGGTGTCGGCTTGGGTCATGAAGCGGGCCTAGCGGCGCTTGCGGCCGCGTTCAATCGCAGCGCGCGCCTGCATGGCAATATCCTGTGCGCGCAACCAGTCGGCCGAGCCCCGGGGCAGGCTGGCCTCTGCCGCCTCGGCATTGCGCAGGGCCTCGGGATAGCGCAGCGTCATTACCTGCTGTTCGGCACTGGCAAGCTGCGCGCGCGGGGTATCGCCATTGGCCGCATAGACCACGCCGAGCTGGTACCAGGCGTAGGGATTCTCGCGATCGCGCGCCACCGCTGCCTTGAGCACGCGCTGTGCCTCGGCAAGGTTCTTCGGATCCTCCGTGGCGACCAGCGCATGGCCGAATGTCGTGGCGATCAGCGGCTGGTTGGCGGTGATTTCGGTCGCGCGCCGCAGATAGCCCAAGGCGTCGGCCGGCCTCCCCGATTCAAGCAGGATCTGGCCCTTGAGCTCGAGGAAATAGGGATCATCCGGCGATTGCTTGAGCAGGGAATCGGTTTCCGCCGTCGCCTTGTCGAGGAAGGCGTCCTTGTGCCAGGCATAGGCCCGGGCATAGCGCGCCGGCACCGAATTGTCGGTCAGCGGATAAGCCGCGATGGTCTGCTGCGGCTTGGCGAGGTAGCCGAACAGCTTGGCCTTGATCCGCTTGAAACGCGCCTCCAGCGCCGGATCGGACGGCGTGTTCCAGGCCGGATCCTTCTCGTAAGTACCCTGCAAGTTGGAAATACGATCGCTTTCCAGCGGGTGTGTGCTCATGAAGTCGGCCAGGTCTTTCTGGCTGTAACCGGCACGATAGGCCTGGTTGGCCAGCTTCTTGAAGAATTCGATCGAGCCCCGACCGGTGATCCCGGCTTTCGACAGGTATTGCGCGCCCGCCGCATCCGCCGAACTTTCTTGTGCCCGCGAAAAGGCGAGGTACTTGCCAAGCGCCAGCTGCTGCCCGGCCATGATCACGCCCATCGCCGCTTCCCCGCCGCCGGCTGCCGCCGCCGCAACGCCCAGCAGCAGCGAAAGCAGGCTGATGCCGCTGGCTTCCTTTGCCCCTTCGCTGCCGCGGATCACGTGGCCACCGGTGATATGGCCCAGCTCGTGCGCGATCACGCCCTGCACCTGGTTGGCGCTGTCGGACGCGTTGATCAGGCCAGAGTGGATATAGACCGCCTGCCCGGCGACGACGAAAGCGTTGATCGAGGGATCGTTGATCAGGACGATATCGACGTTGTTCGGATCGAGCCCGGCGGCGACCACCAGCGGCCGTGCCATGTCGCGGAACAGCGCCTCGGTCTCGGCATCGCGCAGGATCGATTGCGCGGCGGCGGTCTGCACGCAAAGCAGGGCGGCTATGAAGGCCGTGAAGATACGGGAAAGCCAGCGCATGGCTGCGTGTTGAAGCCTCGATCCGATGAACCGGGGCTTAAGTAGCGCGCAATTGCGCAAGGCGCCATGTCCGAAACCGGACACGGCGCCCCGCTCGCATTCAAAATGTCGAAACCTGCTCTCGGGTCAGCCGACCAGCCGCTTGGCCGCACGTTCGAACAGCGGCTCGTCATCGGCCACCTCGCCTACCAGCAGCACCTGCCCGTCGGTCATGCGGCGCACGAGGACGAGAGCGAATTCATCGCCGTCTCCGGTGATCGCGCCCAACGGCTGCGGCGCGATCTCGCGCAGCCGGCGGACCAGTGCCTCGCGCGGGGAATCGCGGCGCGTGCCGGCTTTGCCGCTTTCTTCGCGGCGCAGGCGGCGTTCGGCCTGGACCACGCCCTTAAGGCCGCCGGGAGCCTGCGAAAGGAAGGCGGCGAGCCCGCCCCTGCCGATCCCCTGGCGCTGGGCGTGGGACATGGCAGAGGCATATTCGGTAAGGCGCGTCTTGTCGTAGTCCGCGCCGAAGACCAGCTTGACGATCGGCGTGAAGGGTGCGCGCTCCTGCATGGTGAGGCCGGCATCTTCCAGCAGTTCGCGGAAGTCTTCCGGCTGTTCCTGCGCGGCCAGGGCAAAGTCCCAGGCCCGGCCGATGGCGGCATAGAGCGCCTGCCGGCTGCGGTCTTCGGATCCCTGCGCCGCCTGCGCCAGCTCGCGCGCAGCCGCAAGGCAATCGGCCAGCGACTGGTCATCGCCCCCGGCATCGCTGCCGAAGACCGGCTCCGGCCAATCAATCGAAGGCTCGCTATCGTCGTGATAGGGAACGGTAAGCTCAAGCACGTCGCCATGGCCGAAGTCTGCCGGGCCATCGGCCCAGTCGGTCAGCTGGTCCGCCTCGCGGTGCGTGCGCGGTTCGAGTGCGCGGTCGATCTCTGCCAGCAGCGCTTCGGTGGTCTGCTGGTCGGCCAGTTCCTTCCAGTTGATCACGCCGTAGATCAGGTCGATGCCATTGCTGTCGAGACCGCCCGAGAAGGGCAGCAGGATGCCGCGATAAAGGATTGTGCGGCCCAGCGTGTTGACGAATTCGGCCTCGAATCCGATCGGCGCCTGGTTGGCGTGGATCTGCATGTAGTGATCGGTGATGCGCGACAGCAGCGAACGGCTGGGCACATCGGAAAGGGTGCGGATATCTGCGGCAGTGGCGCCGCATTCGTCGGCCAGGGCCGATCCCAGATACCGGATGGCCGGATCTTCCAGCCCTTTGGAGAAATCGAGCAGGACGCTGAAGGGATCGAAGTCGGGCAGGCTGCCCGTGGCAAGGTCGGCAATGACCGGAAACGTCCGGTCCTGCAGCAGGCTTGCCCAGTGGTTGTAGGCCCGCACCTGCAAGCGGCGCTCGTCGGTGCCGATGACCGCCGGGGGCGCATCGTGGCCGATCTCGTCCTCAGCCGGATCATAGGAATCACCGTGGCCGGAATGGCCGCCGAAATCCCCGCGCAAGCTGTCCATTGCGTAAAACCCCCGTATCTGACGGAAGGTGTTCTGGCGCATCGTGGTTGATTAAACGTTAAGTTGTGCGGGTTTTGGCGCGACTTTGTTCAGCCGGCCTCGATGCGCCCTTCATGCGGCTTGGGCAGCGGCGCCAGGAAAGGGAATGCGACCAGCACCAACAGGAGCCAGCCCGCGGCCAGGAACAGCGCCGTCGAAAGGCTCAGCAGGTCGGCCAGGGTGCCCCAGCCCCAGGCCCCCAGCGCCATGCCGCCGAAGGTGACCGCCGAATAGGTCGAAAGGCAGCGCCCCAGGATCGCATCCGGCGAGCGGAACTGCATGGCGACGTTCAGGGTGGTGAGGCAGGCCGCCCAGCCTATCCCGGCCGAGAAGGCCAGCGGCAGGGCCTGCCAGACGTGATCGAGCAGCGGCAGCACGGCAAGCGGCAAGGCAAATCCGAAAGTGCCCATGGCAACCACGCGCTCGGTTCCATAACGCCGTCGCAGTTGCGGCAGCACCAGCGATACAAGGATCGATCCAAGGCCGAAGGCGCATAGGTTCACCCCGAAATCGAACTCGCTGCCATGCAGCCTTTCGCGCACCACGACGGGGATCAGCGCCTGGTATCCCGCAATGCCGAAGCCGATCACGAACCCGCGCAGCAGCACCTTGCGCAGCGGAGACGATGTGAAGCAGAACTGCAACCCCGCGCGGATCGAGGGCAGTATCGGCTGGCGCGCGGGGGTCGGCGCTTCCGGCCGCCAGCGCCACAGCACCCAGATCATTGCGATGAAGCTGACCGAGTTGAGCGCAAAGGCGGCGGCAATGTTCGACAGGGAGATCAGCAGCCCGCCCACCGCCGGCCCGATCGAGCGGGCAAGGTTGAAGGCAATGGTGTTTAGCGAGATGGCCTGCGGCAGGTCTTCCGGCCCGACCTGCACCCGGACCGAGGCCTGCCAGGCCGGAGAATTGAGCGCCGTACCGCAACCTAGCGCGAGCGTCAGCACCAGCAGGGCGGTCGGCCCGATCATGCCTTCGAAGGTCATGGCGGCCAGCACTGCAGAGGCGAGCAGCATGGCGATCTGGGCGGCGAGCATGACCCGCCGCCGGTCGAAATTGTCGGCAATGGCACCGGCAACCAGCCCCAGTGCCATGATCGGCAGGGTTACCGAGCTTTGCACCATGGCCACGAGCCGGTGCGAACCGGTAAGGTCTGTCATCAGCCAGGCCGCGCCGACCGACTGGACCGAAGAGCCGATCGCGGAAAACAGGTTGGCCGTCCAGATCGCCCGGAAGGCGCTATGCCGGAAGGGAGCGAGCGTGCCGCCCGTTGCCATCAGCGATGCCCGCCAGCCGCTCAATGTCCTGTCCGATCCGCCACGACCCTGCGATGAAGCCCGCAACCCGCCCGGTCAAGCCGGAGGAGCGATTGCGACCATTCCGGGGCTATCGGCCTGCCGCCGCCTTGCCGCATTGCAGCACCTGTGCTTGAACTTCAGCAAATGCGACACCATCCGCCAAGCCCTTGCATTTCCATCTGCCGCATCGATCGGACCACCGGCTGGTGCGAAGGGTGCAAGCGCACGCTGGATGAAATTGCCGACTGGCCGATGCTTTCGGCCACGCAAAAGCGGGCCGTGATCAGCCAGCTTGCCGGCCGGGGCGCAGGTTCCGCTGCTTGATCAGCCGCGCCGGGTTGCCGGAATAGACGCCATCTGCCTCGGCATCCTCGAACAGCACGCCCCGTGCGCCGAGCACGGCCCGGTCTCCCATCGTTACGCCAGGGCCGACGAAGGCTTCCGCCGCAACCCAGCACTGCTTGCCGATCGCAATGGGCCGGAAGACCAGCTGGAAATCCGGATCGTGGATATCGTGCGTCGAGGCACACAGGTGCGCGCGCTGCGAAATCACGCTGCGCGCACCGATCGCGATGTGGCCCTGATTGTAAATGCGCGCGCCGGGACCGACGAGGGCGTACTCGCCAAGCTCGAGATTGCCGGGCCACCAGATCGCGACCGAGGCGTGGACCCGCGCACCCTTGCCAACCCTGGCACCGAACATCCGCAGCACGAGCCGCCGCCAGCCGTGCAGCGGTGGCGGGGTGAAGCGCGCGAGCACCAGCCATGCCGCCATCCAGGCAATGCGTGCCAGCCGGTTGCCGAGCGAGAAGCTGGGTCCGCCTTCGAGCGGCTTGGTCTGGCTGGCATCGAGCAAGGTCATCGCGGCGTCCCCCCGGCAAGCGCGCCGGCATAAGCTGCGCCCCACCGCGCGGCAACCGCCTGTTCCGAAAAGGGGCCCGCGGCAAGGCGAAGGGCCGCCTCTGCCATGTTGCGCCACTGTGCGGCATCAAGCGCCAATGCCGTTTCCACCGCGCGGGCAATGGCGGCAGGATCGAAGCCGCTGTCCAGCGCCGCTCCAGCCGCGAAGCCTTCGGGCAGGTTGCACTGGGTGGTCATGATCGTTGGCCGACCTGCCGCCCATGCCTCCAGCATGGCCATCGGCAAGCCTTCGCTGTGCGAGGGCAGGACCATGAAGCGCGCGCCTTCGATCAGCGCCCGCTTGTCGTCCCCGAACAGGGCGCCGAGGAATTCGATGCTACCGTCACTTGCGGCAATGGCCGATTGCAGCGCGGCAACATCCGCGTCGTCGCCCCAGCCACCGATCCGCAAACGGGCACCTGCCGGCTTGCTGGCCCTGCTCCAGCCTTCGACCAATGCAACGAGGTTCTTCTTGGCATGGATACGCCCGAGATAGGCCACGACCGGCGGCGGCAATTCGCCGGGGTGATCGCCGGCTGGCGGGCCGGCATTGGGGATGATCAGCACGTCCTGGCGGCCAGCTTCGCGCGCGATGTCGCCCGCCTCGGCCTCGGTCAGCCCATGCAAGGCCCAGGCACGCGACCATGAATTCCGTTCGTACCCCGCACGCGCGAGCGCCTTTTTCCAGCGCCCGCGAGCGGTGATCCAGGGGTCGAGCATGCCATGCGGCGAAACGATATAAGGCTTTCCGCTCGCGATCGCCCAAACAGAGCCCGCCCGCGATGGGTACATCCAGATGCCGTGAAGGTGCAGCAGATCGAGATCGGCAGCGATCAGGCGTTCGACCAGGCCCGGCGCGAAGCCGATCTGGCGGGGCCCCCAAACAGGCAGGGCTTCGACCTGCACCGCGCCGAAACGGTCACGATCACGCTCAGTGTCGCCGTCTTCGAGCGCGAAGACTCGCGGCCTGCCGCCAAGGCTTTCGATCAGCCTGGCCTGCGCCACGACCGCTTCGAACACACCCCCGCCCTGCCGCGATGCCGAGGCGGTCAGCAGTCCGATGGTCCGGCCATGAAGCGGCCCCTTCATCCGCCAACCGGGTTGCGGGCGCGACCGGCAAGCGCCAGCCTGCGGCGGCGCACGGCGGGTGGCAGGTCTGGCCCGGCGGGGGCGGCGGGCACCGCGGGCGATACAGGAGCGATCGGATCGGCTTCGGGGCCATCGGGCATTTGCCGTCTGCGCTGACGCGCCTTCATCGTGGCCCATTGCCGCAGGTCGGCAAGGCGCGGCACGCGGAAATACCGTGCAACCATCAGCCAGACGAGCATGGGCGCCATGTAAACCCCGGTCTGCTTGACCATCGTGAGCAGCGATCCATCGCGATAGGCCAGGACAAGTGAGGCGATGAAGATCATGTAGGCCGCGGTCTTGATCGTCGACTGATCGCTTTCCCAGTAGCGCCGGTAGACATAGCCGAGGACGTGGCCCCACAGGCCGCACCAGATAATCACGCCAAGCCACCCCATGCTGAGCCAGCCCATGCCCGGCAGCGAACTGGTCATCCCGATGGGCGAACCATATTCCCAGAGGCGAACCCGCATGATCGGCGCGCCGATGGGCTTGCCGGGCCACAGCACGCGGGGCACCGGTTCGGTGAAGATCTGCAGGTTGTTGAGGAAGTAATCGTAAGTGCCGGACCGCTGCGGAACGACCCATACGATATATTCGAAGAACTCCATGTTGGCGAGGTCCATGGTCTCCATGAACTTGGCATGATCTTCGCCATCGACGAAAACCTCCTCTGCCTGCTGGAGGCCAATTACTTCACGCAGCGATTCGCCGCGGTCTTCGCCAATCCAGTTGAACAAAGCTGCAACCGCGGCTCCCGCCAGCGCCAACCGAAGGGCCGGATAGCGAATGCGCTTTTCGTAAAGGTAGAAGAGAAGCAGCATCACGAGTGCGGCAACAAACGGCCCGCGCCCGCCCATTGAGCCGCGCATGATGACAAAGGTGATCATCGGCAGCAGCGACACCAGACGGAAACGCCCCAGCCAGGCGATCACCGCGCACATCGGTGCGAGCATCAACTGGGCATCGGTGAGATACCCGTTGGACTTTGTATTGATCATCGTGCCCGTGCCGCGATCCAGCACGATCCCTTCATAAAGCTGCCCGGAGAAGTTTCGTGCCAGCGAATAGACCGCAATCGGGCCACAGATCGCCAGCACCCAGACGAACAGCTGCGTCAGACGCTTGCGTTCCTCCAGGGTCAGGCGATCGGCCCGGAAGCTGACCGGCACGTTGCCGGAGCGCAGGCAGAAAAACGCAAACGAGGCAAAGCCAAGGTTCGCCGCTAGGATCACCGTGGTCTTGTCCCACAGCGTGGGCATGAAGCCATAGCCGCGATAGACCGAATTGTACTCAAGCAGGACGGCGAGGATCGGCCTGATCACGAAAATCAGGAAGTGAAAGGCCGAATAGAGGGTGAGCGGATGGAAAAGGCTGAACGCCTGGTGACGCACGAAAAAGACGAGGATCGACAGGCTCATGATGAACCCGAATCCCAGCGCTAATTCGTACATCCCTGTCTCCGGTCAGGATCGACTGCCGTCCCCGCTCAATTCATAGCCATCTGGCGGCACTTTCGCCAACCCTTGTTAAGTTGGCCGGCAGTATCACCCGCAACTCTCCGCTTCCCGAAACGCTTGCGGGTTTCGCCGCAGGCCAAGAGCTTCGCGGCCGGTTACGCTCAGTCCTCACCAATGGCGCGTGCGAAACGGGCCGCCGCCACGGCCGGCTCGTCATCGACAAGCCCGGTCATGGCGGCAACCGCATCGGCAAGCCGCTCGGTATCGCCCATCCATGCGCGCGCATGCGAATGCGCAACCTGTTCGCGCCAGACCTGTTCGTCCTGCCCGAGCCAGCGCATGGCCGCGGCAATCTCGGCCGGATCTTCGGAATTCACCACGGCACCGTTCCGGCCATGCCTGACCAGCGCATCGCGCGAACCGACCTGGTGCGAAACAATCGCGGGCAGGCCCAGCGCCAGGGCCTCGTTGACGACGAGACCCCATTGTTCTTCCCGGCTGACGAGGACCAGGCAAAGCGCATCGGGCAGCAGCCGCGAAACCTGCGGCGCTGTCAGGAAACCGGTAAAGGTCACGAGGTTTGCGATTTCGTGCCGCTCGATCAATGCGCGCATCTGTTCCTCGTCCTCACCCGATCCGGCGAGAATGAGCTTGCGGGCCCTGCTGCCTTCCTCCTTGGCGTAGAGGGCGAAGGCCTCGATCATGTTGAGCAGGTTCTTCTTGCCGACGAAGCGGCCGACAAAAACGAACGGGCGCTGGTCGAAGGGGGCCCCGTCGGGCGCATGGACGCCGCCGGCCTGCTCCCGCAGCCGATTGACACTGACGGTATCGTAGCCGGGCAATACCGGCCGGCGGCGAAAACCCAGCTGGCGGAAATAGGCGATGTGGCGCGTGGCGCCGACGATCGCGCCGCAATAGGCGCCGAGCACGATCCGCTTGCCCATTTCGACAAAGCGGCGGCGCGGTTTGTCATCTTCCTTGGATTCGCTGAAGACCACGACCTTGACGCCGCAGAGCCTGAGGGTCCAGGCAAGGACGATCATCAAGGGTTCGGCATAGGAAAGGCCGATCATCACCCAATCGCACCGGCGCAGCGCGCGGAACGTCGCCATGAACCTGCGATGGAGTGGAACCGCATTGTACGACTGGCCGGGAAAAAGGGTTACCTTTTGCGCACCGGCAACGTCTCCCGATGGCTCCCACGCGTAATGGAGCGAGGTCGTGGCCACCTCCAGCGCGAGCACATTGGCCTTGCCCTTGAGCCGCCGCGCCACGGCCTCGCATCGGTCGACGTGATAAGCGGCGAACTGTGCCCAGACGAGCGCAACTGTCGGGAGTTCCGGGGAATTGTCCTTATGCATCGCGGGGGTCTATGCGACACGGGGGCAGGCCATGCAAGCGCGCGCCGGTGGCAGGGTGGCGGCGGCCGGGGCAACCTGCCCGAGCCGCCACCACCCCCCGACTTATCGTTTCTGCACCTGGACCGAGAGATTTGCCGAGGGCAGGTTCACAGCAGCCGCCGTCGGATTGTAGAGCACGACGGTGACCGTGTTGGCCGCGGACACATAGCCGGTGACGATAAGGCCGCCCGCATTGGTATCCAGCGTCACAGCCGTTACCGCGTCACCCAGGGCTGCGCCTGTCACGGTGACGGTCGTGGAAGCGGTTGCACCCGCCGCCAGTTCCGGCGCATCATAGGTTGCGGAACCCGAGAACACTTGCCGGGTAGCCGTGACATAGCGCTCCTCGACCCAGCGCGAGAGCACGGCGTCGTATCTCAGCTCAAGGAAATCGCCGGCGGCATAAAGCTTGCGATCGCGCTGCAGTTTCAGCCCTGCACCGGCAGCGGGGAAGTTCACGACCTTACCCGGCGCCGGGTCGCCATGGTAGAACAGGACCTTCTGCCCATCCGCATAGCCGTAGGTCGAATTAAGCGTGATGTTCCACGTTCCCGCCGCCGGGAAAAGCACCATTGCCGCCCAGGAGACATCGTAGACCTTGTCCGCTGCGGGATAATCGTATGCCCCGCCATAGGGCTGTCCGGTGGACCGGTAAGTGCCGATGTCGATGCGCGGCAGGGCAAAGCCGGCCGGCGGGTTGGGGGAAACCGAGAAGGCCAGGTTCGTTTCGCCGCTGACGGTGAAGGCAACGGTGTTCTTGTCGTAAAGCCCCGGCATGCAGTGAACGCCGGCCGAGATGTAGCGGTTGTTCGCCTGCGCCAGCTGCGTGCGCCGGGCCTGGACGTTCACCCGGATATTGCTCGGCGGCACGACATAGGCCCCGGCCGGCCCGCCATTGATCTGGGTGGTCAGCGTGGGCGGACCATTGATCTGTACGGCGGGGAATGCGCTGCGCTGGTCGGCCCAGGCCTCGATGTTCAGGTGGATGTCCTTCAGCGCACCGACCCCGGGATTGAGCGTCACCGTGCAGTCAACCGTGACGATCGAACCGTGAATCCAGGATCCCAGGTAGATCGAGTCGGTAAAGCCCTCGATCCGCGTGCCGATCAGTTGCACCCAGGGCGGGCGACGGTTGTTGACGCGGGTGGAATAGGTGAACGGATAGCCTTGCGGAATGCTGCCATCCGGTCCGCCGCCCAGCGAACTGGAGTAGCAGTCATAGAGACGCCCGCCGATCATCGTGAAGTTCTGGGCACCCAGAACTTCGCAGGCCTGGTAGGAATTGCCGGCCTGGACGTTGATGCCAAGGAAACGGCCCGATGAAGACGGGTTCAGGGCCGATTGCGGTGAGCCATCAAGCGTGACGTTCTCCAGCATCTGCATGGCAATCGTGCTGCCGCCCACGTAATAGATCTCTCCGGCAAAGTTCCGGAACGTGCAATTGCGCAGGTGCAGGCGATTGCAGATGACATCCTGAACCCGCAGCCCCTTGTCGTTAAGAACCACGTTGCTGCGGTCGGCGGGATTGAAGGTGACGCCGCCATCGACCGAGAGGTTCTCGATCGCGATCCAGTCGACCGATGCGCCTGCCGATGGCCACACGCCGTTGGGCAGAATGAAGATGCCGCCGCCCTGCCAGTTGATGCCATTGACCACCTGGGTGATCGTGTTCTTGCTGCCGCCCTGCGAATTCTTCAGCAGCAGGTTCGTGCCGGCGCGGCAACCGCGCAGGCCAAGGCCGTCCGTGCTCGTGATGACGATCGGGTGTCCGTCTCTGGCGGCGGAAGAAGGGTGCGAGGTGCGGGTCGGGCACCACAGTTCGTACGTGGTCTCGGGGAATTCCACCCACTTGCATCCCGTGGCGCAGGCATAGTCGATCGTTGCCTGGATGATGGGCTGCTCGTTGATCCCGGCGCCCCCACTGGCACCGCCCTGGGCAACCGAAATGGATTTGTCCGGGCTTGCCGGCACGAGGCGGAAATAGCGGCCGTTGGCGGTCTGCTTGCAGAAGCGGGGATGGGCCGCAGCCAGCGCGGCTGTCGCCAGACTGTCGCTGATGTAGTGACCGATGCCTTTTCCGGGCGCGGAAAAGCCGCTCGAGACGATCATGGTGATTGATCTGTCGATGGTCTTGCCGGGCAGGCTGCTGAAAAGGTCTGCCGGCATGGCGGTTGCCATGGCCAGCGCGGCACTGTTCGCCGCCGTGCTGGCCGAGGATTGGGCGACGAGGGCCGAAGCCTGCGCTGCAGCGGCGTTCGAGGCGGCTGCATTCGCTGCAGCCCGGGCGATGATATCGAGCCCCATGGCTTACTGGCCCATCCGGTAGGCCAGCGATCCCGAGGCGAGCGTTATCTGGAGGTAAAGGGCAGCGCCGGCCTCGCCCTCGTCCCACACGGGTTCGCACAGGTTCGCGGTATAGCTGCCATAGGGCTGGCCCAGTGCGGTGAGGGGCAGCTTGACGGTGCCACCGTCGGTCGAGCGCAGGATCTGTACCTGGCCGCTCCAGGTGCCCGAGAGCGAGAGCATGACCGGACGGCCGGGAACCGGCAGGAAGGGCCCGACCGTTCCGGTGAGGTTGGCGGTTCCGGCGAGAGGCGCCGGCGCGGCTTGCGGAGCAGAGGCGACGGGGAGCGGATTGGCTGCGCTGACGATATCGCTTTCGCCCGCGGCATTGGCGAAGGCCAAGGCGAAGGGTGGCACATAGCCTGCAGGCGTAACGAGGGGAGACGGGGGCATGGAGGTCCTTTCGGCTGGAAGATTCGAGTCGGGATAACCGATTTGGTTATCTGTAGGAAAGTGGATCTCCAGAAAGTGGATGGTGACTTGCGTTGGAAAGAACCGGGCGCGAAGGCTGTTGCGAGAGAGCGCACTCCACGGCTAAGTGCTGGTCATGAAGCAGCAAGCGGCGGCAGGCGCAGGATAAAATGGCTGACGTCGCAGTCTTTCATCCCGGAACGCAGCATTCGTGGCAGACCGCGATGGCGCTGCGCGATATCGACCGGCTCGCCTGGTATGCGACCTCGATCTTCTACCAGCCCGACAAGCTGCCTTACCGGATCGAACGCTGGCTGCCCGCGCCGCTGTCCGAACGGCTGCATCGCGAATTCCTGCGCTTCAGCCATCCCGGCCTCGATCCGGCAATGGTTCGCACCTCGGGGCTGGCCGAATGGTTCGAACGGATTGCCGCACGCGCCGGTTTTCGCCGGCTGGCGCAGCGGCTCGACGCCTTCGGCAACCGTCGCTTCGCCCGCTCGCTCTCGCGCGAAATCGCCTCCGATCGCAGCTTTGCCCTGTGGGGGTTCAACGGCAGTTCGCTGGCCGCCTTCGAGACAGCACGGCGCGTTGGCCGCACCTGCATCCTGGACCGCACCATCGGTGATTTCCGTTACTACAATGCCCGGATGGCCGAGGTACAGGACCGGTACGGCGAATGGTTCCTGCCGACCGAGCGACGCATCGGCGATGACCAGATCGCCCGCGACCAGCAGGAGTTCGAACTGGCGGACTGCATCCTCGTCGGCGGGCCATTTGCCGCGCAAACGATCCGGGACCACGCCGGACCGCAAGTGGCCGCCAAGGTGCGCCAGTTCTCCTACTGCTATGACGAGGCCCTGTTCGGCCACCAGCCCTCGCCCGAGCCCGTGCCTCGCACTGGCCCTGTGAAGTTCCTGTTCATTGGGCAGGTCAACCCGCGCAAGGGGGTGCATCACCTGCTGGAAGCCTTTGGCCGGCTGCCCGCAAGCAATGCCGAGCTGACGATACTGGGAGACCTGCGCATCCCCGCGTCCGTATTCGCGCGCCATGCAGACCGGGTGAACTACATTCCCACCGTCGCCCGGGCGCAGGTGCCCGCGATCATGGCCCAGCACCATGTGCTCGTATTCCCGAGCTACTTCGAAGGATCTGCCCTGTCGCTTCTCGAGGGCCTGGCCTCTGGTCTGGCGCTGATCCAGACGCCGATGAGCGGGCTTGGCGTGACGGAGAAAACCGGCCTGATGCTCGATCGGCCTGATACCGATGCCCTCGAAGCGGCGATGGCGAGCGTCATTGCCGATCGGCCCCGCCTCGATGCCTGGCGGGCAGCGGCGCAGGACGAGGCGCGGAACTATACCTTCGCACGATACCGGGCGGGTATTGCCGCCTTTCTGGACGAACTGGACCTCTGACCGGGCTCAGTGCCCGGGGAATTCCATCAGCGACTGGACGGTAAGTCCGGCCCCGCGCAGCCGGTCGGCACCGTGGAGGTCCGGCAGGTCGATCACGAACAGCGCATGGTCGATGAGGGCACCGGCCTGGCGCAACAGCTCGGCCGCGGCCAGCGCGGTTCCACCGGTCGCGATCAGGTCATCGACGATCACCACGCGCTCACCGGGCCGGATCGCACCCGGATCGATTTCCAGCCGGTCGCGGCCGTACTCAAGAGCATAATCGATGCCGAGGGTCGGCACGGGCAGCTTGCCGGGCTTGCGAACCGGGATGAAGCCGAGGCCAAGGTGCGCTGCAACCGCTGCACCGAAAATGAAGCCTCGGGCTTCCATCCCGGCAATGGCCGCCGCACCGGCCGTGCTGGCCATGTCGGCAAGGTGGCCCACGCAGGCCCGCAGGCCTTCGCCATGGCTGATCAGCGTCGTGATGTCACGGAACAGGATCCCCGGTTCGGGAAAGTCATGGACCGTGCGGATCAGGTGTTTCAGCTCTTCGGGGGTCATCGTCAGTCCTCGAAAAGGAAAGGCCCCCGCACCGGGGTGCGAGGGCCTGATCCTGTTAGCCTTCAGGGCAGCAAGCTCAGTGCTTGTCGGCCCAGATCTGGCGCTTGGCCATATAGGCGAGCACCGTGGCGAAGAGCAGGAAGCCAAGGACTGCCCAGCCGGTCTGGCGGCGCTTGTCCTGCTTGGGCTCTGCGGTCCAGACGAGGAAGGCCGAGACGTCTTCTGAGATCTGGTCCTTGGTCGCCTTCGTGCCGTCGGTGTAGGTCACCTGACCGTCACCCGTGAGCGGAGCGGGCATCGCGATGTTCAGGTTCGCGAAGTAGGGGTTGTAGTGCAGCCCTGCGCCCGGACGGTTTTCCTTCGGCAGGTTGGCCGGCGGCTCCTGGTAACCCAGCAGCAGCGAGTGGACATAGGCCGCACCGCCATGACGCGCCTTGGTGATCAGCGAGAGATCGGGCGGCACGCCCTGGCCAGCGTAGAGCACCGGCGGGAACTTGTCCGTCGCGAGGCCCGGGCGCGTCTTAACTTCGCCGGTGTCCTTGTTGTACTCGGGCACCTGGTAAGTCTTGGCGATCGCCTTAACTTCGTCGTCATTGTAGCCGATGGCCTTCAGGTCGCGGAAGGCGACATGACGCAGCGAGTGGCAGGCCTGGCAGACTTCCTGGTAAACCTTGAAGCCGCGCTGCAGCTGCTGGTTGTCAAAGCGACCGAACACGCCGTCGCTGCTCAGGTGCAGCGGTTCCGGGTGCTTGTGGAACTGCGCCTCGACAGTCTTGGGAAGACCTTCGCTGGCCGTGCTGACAGCACCGACGACAAAGGAGTAGCCAAGCACGACCGAGAAGAACAGGCCGACGAGGATGGAGAGAATGCGGATCATGGTACTGTCTCTTTCCTTCTCGCTGGCTCAGGCCTTGCCGCCTTCGCTTCCGAGCACCGATTCGGTGATCGAGAAGGGCAGCGGTTCGGGGCGCTCGATCGAGGACACGATCGGCACGATGATCAGGAAGTGCGCGAAGTAGTAAAGCGAAGCCAGCTGGCTGAGCATCACGTAGGGTTCCTCAGCCGGGGCGCCACCGCAGTAGAACAGCACCACCATGGCCGGGATGAGGCCGAACCAGAAGAACTTGCGATACATCGGACGGTAGTTGCCCGAACGGACCGGCGACTTGTCGAGCCAGGGCAGGAAGAACCACACCAGGATCGCCGAGAACATCGCCAGCACGCCCATCAGCTTCGCCGGGAAGAACAGGAAGTCCTGGGTGAAGGCGCGCAGGATCGCGTAGAACGGCCAGAAGTACCATTCGGGAACGATGTGCGCCGGGGTCTGCATCGGGTTAGCCGGGATGTAGTTGTCCGGGTGGCCGAGCATGTTCGGCGCAAAGAACAGCACCGCGCAGTAGATCAGCAGAAACACGCCCAGTCCGAAACCGTCCTTCGCCGTGTAATACGGGTGGAAGGGAACGGTGTCGCTCTCGCTCTTCACCTCGACGCCGGTCGGGTTCGACGAGCCCGGGATGTGGAGCGCCCAGATGTGCAGGATCACCACGCCCAGGATCACGAAGGGCAGCAGGAAGTGCAAAGAGAAGAAGCGGTTCAGCGCGGCATTGTCAGGCGCGAAGCCGCCAAGCAGCCAGTGCTGGATCGGCTCGCCAACCAGCGGAATGGCGCCGAACAGGCCGGTGATCACCTGCGCACCCCAGAAGCTCATCTGGCCCCAGGGAAGCACGTAACCCATGAAGGCGGTTGCCATCATGAGCAGGAAGATGGTGACGCCGAGCAGCCAGATCATCTCGCGCGGGGCCTTGTAGGACCCGTAATAGAAGCCGCGGAAGATGTGCAGGTAGACCACCACGAAGAACGCCGAAGCGCCGTTCGCGTGGGCATAGCGCATCAGCCAGCCCCAGTTGACGTCGCGCATGATGTGCTCGGTCGAATCGAAGGCCACCGTGGCGTTGCCCGCATAGTGCATGGCCAGCACGATGCCGGTGACGATCTGAAGCACGAGGCAGAAACCGGCGAGGACGCCGAAGTTCCAGAAATAGTTCAGGTTGCGCGGAACCGGATAACCGGCGCCGACAGCGTTGTAGACGAAGCGCGGCAGCGGCAGCTTCTCGTCAAGCCACTGCATGGCCGGGTGGCTCGGCTTGTATTCGTTCGCCCAGGGAAAGCTCATCGTCGTCTACCTCAACCGATCTTCACGACAGTGTCGGAGGTGAATTCGTATTCCGGAACCAGAAGGTTCTTCGGCGCGGGGCCTTTGCGGATGCGGGCGGCGGTATCGTAGTGCGAACCGTGGCAGGGGCAGAAATAGCCGCCGAACTCGCCCTTCACCTCGCCTTCGGCGGCACCCTGCGGGACGCAGCCGAGGTGGGTGCAGACACCCATGGTGATCAGCCAGTTTTCCTTGCCTTCCTTCGTACGCTCCTTGAGCGTCTGGGGATCGCGCAGCGAACCGACGTCAACCTTGTTCGCCTCTGCCACTTCGGCAGGCGTCAGGTTGCGGATGAAAACCGGCTGCTTGCGGAACACGCCCTTGATCGCCTGGCCCGGCTGGATCTGACTGATGTCGATCTCCGTCGAGCTGGCAGCAAGAACGTCGGCCGAGGCCGACATCTGGCTGATCAGGGGAATAAGCGTGGCGGCCCCGCCGACACCTGCTGCACTGACGGCAGCAATGTTGATGAAGTCGCGCCGACGCACGCCCTCGGCCACGTGGCCTTCAGGGGTGGCAGTGCCCGCATCCTGTGACATGGTTGACCTAGTCCTGTCCAAGCGACCCGCTTCGCAGCATGCTGCCGCTGACGGGCCAGAAACCTCAATTGCGCCTTTCGGAGCCCCCTCCCGCCGGTGGGGAGGAAACGGTTGCAACACCGCCCCGATACCGACTTGCGGCCCCCTCTAGACGCGAAAAATTGGCCTGCCAACCGCCTTTTTCACCGCTTTGCGCAACTGCGGTTGCACAGCCGCTTCAAAGCCCGATCAGAGACAGCTGGCGGCCATAGTTCGCCTGTCCGAGATGGGTGGCGCGCCGGTACGAAAAGAAGCGTGCCTCATCGGCATATGTATCGAGGTGAAGCGGCTCGATTGCGCCGATTCCCGCCGATTGCAGCCGCGCGGCAACGTAGCCCTCAAGGTCGAACTGCCAGCGCCCGGGCCGCCCGGGAAGGAAGTGCCCGGCCATCGCCGGTGCCTGCGCGATGAACCGTTCGCGGAAGCCGTCGTCCACCTCATAGCTCGCCCGGGCGATGCAGGGACCAATCGCGGCAGCGATCCTCTCGCGCCGGGCGCCGAGGCCTTCCATCGCCTCGATTGTCCGGTCGGTGACTCCCCCGATCGCGCCCTTCCAGCCGGCATGGGCAGCGCCGATCACGCCAGCTTCGCGATCGGCAAGGAGTACCGGTGCACAATCGGCGGTGACGATGCCAAGCAGCAGCCCCGGCCGGTCGGTGACCATGGCATCTGCGTGGGGCCGCGCTTCGATCGGCCAGGGTTCGGTGACGACGACGCAATCGGGCGAGTGGACCTGGTAGACCGTCGCCAGCCGGGCACCGGGAAGCACGGCCGCGACCGCACGCGCCCGGTTCTCTGCCACCGCGCCATCGGCATCGCCCGCACCGAGGCCCGCGTTCAGCCCGGCGACCTCTCCGACCGAAATGCCGCCGCGCCGGCCGAGGAAGCCGTGCGGGACGCCGTCCAGTACCTTCGCGCGGATGACCTCTACCGGATCAGCCAAGGCTCTTGCTCACCTGTTCCAGCGTGTCGCGCGACAGCGCGGGAGTGGCGGCGATGCGCTCAAGCTCGGCGCGCATCATCGCTGCCCGCCGCTGCTCGATTCGCCGCCAGCGCCCCAGCGGGGCGACAAAGCGCGCCGCCGTCTGCGCGTTCAGCGGATCGAGCGCGAGGATCAGGTCCGCAATCATGCGATAGCCCTTGCCCGATTCGTCGTGGAAGGCATGGCCGTTCGACGCCAGCGCCATGTACAGCGCCCGCACGCGGTTGGGGTTGTGCAGCGTGAACTCGGCATGGCCTGCCAGCGCCTCTGCATGGGCAAGCGCATCGCGGTGGAGCGAGCCTGCCTGCAACGAAAACCACTTGTCGATGACCAGCGCATTGCCGCGATAGCGGGCGTGGAAATCGGCCAGCCGCTCTTCGCGCAGCGGGGTGTCGAGCGCGCAGAGCGCCATCAGCGCACCTTGCCGGTCGGTCATGTTGTCGGCGGCGTCGTATTGCGCGGCGGCGCGGCGCGCGGCCTCTTCGGGTGCTCCTGCTGCGAGATAGACCAGGGCCTGCGTCTTCACCTTGCGCGCGCCCTTGGCCTCGGCATCGAGCGAAAAGGGCACCGACGCAGCACGATCGTGCATCGCTTCGAACCGGCCCTGAAGCTGTCGGCCGACATGTGCCTTCAGCGCCTCGCGCTCACGCCAGATCGCCACCGGATCGGCAGCGAGCATCTGTTCGGCAAGGTAGGCCTCACCGGGAAGGACCAGCAGTTCGCCGCGCATCAGGTCATCCAGCGAGGCATCATCGAGCACGGCGGCCATGGCCTGGCAGATCGCCTGTTCGCCGCTCGCCCGCTCCTGCGCCGAAAGCCCGCCACCCAGCACGCCGACGAGGTGATGCACGACAAGGCTCTGGAGAGCTTCGTAACGGGCGAAGGGATCGTCGTCGTGCGCGGCGAGGAAAACGAGATCCTGCGCCGATTGGCCGGCATCGACTGCCACCGGGGCGGAAAAGCCGCGGTTGATGGAGAGCACCGGGCGGCTCGCATGGCTGGGAAATTCGCAGCCCATCTCGGCCTTGTCGAGCACCACCAGCTGCTCGCCCGAATGGGCTCCGGTCGCGGGGTCGAACAGGGCCAGCCGCAAGGGGATCGGCACGGGCTGCTTGTCGGGCTGGCCCGGCGTGGGCGGCACCTGCTGCCTGAGGTGCAGGGTGGCCGTGGTCCCCGAATGCTCCAGCCGCGCGGTGACGCGGGGTGTTCCGGCCTGCGAATACCACAGGCGGAACTGGCCAAGGTCCAGCCCTGCCCCTTCCTCGATCGCCTTGACGAAATCCTCGCAGGTGGCGGCTTCGCCATCGTGCCGGGCAAAGTAGAGGTCTGTGCCTTTGCGGAAGCGTTCCGGCCCGGCCATGGTCCGCATCATGCGGATTACCTCCGCGCCCTTGTTATAGACGGTCGCGGTATAGAAGTTGGAAATCTCCTGGTACGAATCGGGGCGGATCGGGTGCGCCAGCGGGCCCGAATCCTCAGGGAACTGGGCCGCGCGCAGAACCCGCACGTCCTCGATCCGCTTGACCGGCTCGGAGCCCATGTCGGCACTGAACAGCTGGTCGCGCAGGACGGTGAAGCCCTCCTTCAGCGAAAGCTGGAACCAGTCGCGGCAGGTGACGCGGTTGCCCGACCAGTTGTGGAAGTATTCGTGGCCGATCACCGCCTCGATGCCATCATAATCGGCATCGGTCGCGGTTTCGGGGTCCGCCAGCACGTAGCGGGTGTTGAACACGTTGAGGCCCTTGTTCTCCATGGCCCCCATGTTGAAATCCGAAACGGCGACGACGTTGTAGAGATCGAGATCGTATTCGCGCCCGAACACCTCCTCGTCCCACTTCATCGAATTGATCAGGCTGCGCAGCGCGTGGTGCGTGCGGTCCTCGTCCCCGGCGCGCACCCAGATGTTGCAGGTAACTTTGCGCCCCCCGCAAGTGGTGAAGACATCGCTGGTGGAAACGAGATCGCCGGCAACCAGCGCGAACAGATAGCTCGGCTTGGGCCAGGGATCGTGCCATTCGGCCCAGTGGCTGCCATCGGCTTCCTGCCCGCTTGCCGCGCAGTTGCCGTTGGACAGCAGTACCGGGAAAAGCTGCCGCTCGCCCGCCATCCGCACGGTGTAGGTCGAAAGCACGTCGGGACGGTCCGGAAAGAAGGTGATGCGGCGGAAACCCTCTGCCTCGCACTGCGTGCAGAGCATGCCGTTGGAGGCATAGAGGCCCATCAGCTGCGTATTGGCCAGCGGCGAGATCTCGGTCTCGATGGCAATTTCGTGCGCATCGCCCGGCAGGTCCAGCAGCAGTTCATCGCCTTCCATGCGCCAGGAATTCGTCGGCGCGCCATCCACGCAGACCGCCTGTGCCATCAGCCCGTCGCCATTGAGACGCAGGGTCCGGTCATCGCCATTGCGGCGGACCGACAGGCGCGAGGACACTTTCGTCGTCTCGATCCCGAGCGCGAAGTCGAGCCGCACTTCCGGCACCAGCCATGCCGGGGGGCGATAGTCTTCCCGGCGGATTACCGGGGGAGCGGCGGGCGCATTCTGCATATCCATGGGTCCCGGTGTAACCCCATTTGCCAAGGCGCGTCACCCGGCTATTCGACGGATTGTGTCACGCATGTTCATCTTCGGCCTTGGCTATAGCGCCGCCGTCATCGCCCGCCTGCTGGAAAGGCGCGGCTGGGAAGTGGTCTCTACCGGACGCAGCGGAACCCTGTCCTTCGACGACGAAGGTTCGGTGCGGCTGGCCCTTGCCGATTCGAGCCATGTCCTCAGCTCCGTCCCACCCGGTGGCGAGGGCGATGATCCGGTACTGGCGCGCTATAGCGGGGCGCTGGGCGGAAAGTGGCTGGGCTATCTCTCCTCGACCGGGGTCTATGGCGATACCGGCGGGGCCTGGGTGGACGAGACTGCACCCACCGGCACCGGCCGCCGCACGGCGCGGGCGGACTGCGACGGCGAATGGCTGGCTCGCGGCGCGCGGGTGTTCCGCCTGCCGGGGATCTATGGCCCTGGTCGTTCGGCGATCGACCGGGTGCGCGAGGGCCGGGCGAACCGCATCGACGTGCCGGGACAGGTGTTCAGCCGCGTCCATGTCGACGACATCGCCGAGGGCTTCGTCGCGGCGCTCGATGCGCCGGCCGGGGCCTATAACCTCGGCGACGATTATCCGTGCAGCCAGAACGCAGTGATCGAAGAGGCCTGCCGGCTGCTCGGGCTTGCGCCCCCGCCGCTGCTGACGCTGGAGCAGGCGAACCTCTCTCCCATGGCCCGGGCCTTCTATGCCGAGAACCGGCGCGTCGCGAACGGCAAGGCAAAGCGCGTGCTGGGCTGGAGCCCGCGCTTTCCGACCTATCGCGAGGGGCTGGCGGACTGCCTTGCGGCCGCGCGCCAGTAACCCTTTCCGGTCAATAACCGGGCAGGGTCAGCGTGCCTTTTGACCAATCGACGCGCAGGTCCATCCCGCTTGCCACCGGGCGGCCGAAGCCGTCCTTGCCCGCCGTGAAGGCGGCCTGCCGTGCCAGTTTGCAGGCGGCCGCATCGAGGGCATCGTCTTCGCCCACCCCAAGGATCATGCACGAGACCGGCTTGCCCTGCGGGTCGAGCAGGACCCGGACCCGCACCGGCCATTTGGACGGTGAAGCCGGGCGTTGCTCCGGTGGCACGATGATCGGCGATACCAGGCTGGGGAGAGTTTCCGGGGAGGCAAGCTGGACCCTGGCCTTTTCTCCCTGCCAGTTCACCTCAACCGGCAGGCCGCGCAAAGGCCAGCGCCGCGGCGCAGTCTGCACCGAAAGCAGGCCTGCGCAGGTGGCATCGTCAAGCCGCTTGTCGCCGGAAGACACGCGCAGATCGCAGCGAACAGCCTGTCCGGTGTTGGCGATGTCGATCACAGCACCTGTCACGGCCTTCTTCGGCAGGCCCTTCCGGTCAGCCAGGAAGTTCTTGAACTTCGGCGGCGTCAGGCTGATCGGCGCATCCAGCGAATAGGCCGGCGGCCACGCATCCCGGCGGCTGTATGGCGCGGGCCCGAGGAACCGGCTTGGCGGCGGCGGAGCCGGCGGTGCGAGCATGTCGTAGCGCTGCCGCATGTAATAGACCGCGACCGCGACGGGCGCTTCGATCCGCCTGCCCTCCGCATCGATAGCCGGCCTGAACTTGCGGTTGGCCTTGACCAGAGCGCAGGCCGCCTCCCCAAGGTTCTGGTCGGCCGGAAGCTCGGCGCGCTTTCCCTGGGCATATTCGAACGCATCGACCCGCGCACCCCGGCAGGAAACGATGGCCCCGTCCGGCGCGATGACGAGATCGACCGTCACTTCGGCCTGGCGCGTCTCCGAGCCGGCGCGCAGCCATTGCGGGAACGGCACATTGACCAGCGGCGGTCCACCCCGGTCGATCAGGCTCGGGCGGCGAATCATGGTTGCCGTTGCCGGGTGATCGCCCTGGGGCTCGCGCCAGCTGTTGTAGATCGTCACCCGCTCCTGCAGCGGCGGCTCGGCGCAGGCGGGCGGCTTTGGCCCCCATGCCTGGCAAACAGGTAGCGACTTTGCCGGTTCGATTCCGGCGGGCTGAGCAGCCGTGGCGGCTACGGGCGCTGCGGCCAGAACGAACAGATAGGCGATTGGCGTAATCATGGTGCGACCCACTCCCCCGGTTCGCCGCGTCCTATTTGCGGCCCCACAAAGCTATGACCAGCCCGGCCAGCGCAAGCATGCACCCTGCCACGGCGAGCCCCGTCCAGCGATAGCCTTCGAGCACGGTTGAGAGGAACATGGCAAGCACGACGACCAGCACGCCGTTATAGGCCGCGCGCCCTGCCCCCAGGTTGCGCACCAGCCCGAAATAGAGCGGGAAGGTAACGACCGATCCCGCCAGCGCGAGATAGGCTGTGCCTGCCCAGAAGCCCAGGCTGGACGGGATCACCGGCGGCCCGGCCGTGACCAGGGCGAAGACCACGTCGATCGCCACGCCCCATGCCATGGACCAGGCCAGCAGGCTCGCCATCGGCAGCGAACGGCCGGTATCGTTTGCCTGAACGACATTGGCGACGGCCGCCGCGATCATCCCGCCAAAAGCCAGCGCCACGCCCAGCCAGACGTTGCCGCCGATTCCGCCAGTCTGCGCCTCGTTGACGAAAAGCAGGGCGATGCCGGCGATGGCAACCAGGCTGCCAAGGGCGAATTGCCGGGTGATTCGCTGGCCCAGCCACAACCAGCCCAGCAGCATGTTGGGCACGAACAGCAGCGAGAGCATGACCGCGACGATGCCCGAAGTCAGGTGCCGTTCCGATTCGTACACGAACATGTAATTGCCGCAGAACTGGGTCAGCCCCACCAGCATGGCGAGCCGCTGGCCCTTTGCCCCGATCCGCAGGCTCTTGCCGGTGGCGAGCGCAAGGATGGCCATGGCAGGGGCGGCGATCACAAAGCGCCAGACAACCGCCCAGGCCGCCGGAACGCCATCGATCTGCCCGGTGATCACCCACCAGGTCGATCCCCAGATCAGGGCGACGAGCAGGAAGGGCCCGGCAATCCGCGGGTTGAGGAACGATGCCTCTGCCGGCGCGCTCATAGCGCAGCCACGGCGCGGGCCAGTGCCGAGACATGCGCCGCGTCGCTGGACCACGAGGTGACGAGCCGGGCGGCATCATCCCCCCAGTCATAGAAGGAAAAGCCCTGCGCGCGCAGCGCCTCGCGCTCGGCAGCGGTCATCCGCACGAACAGCTCGTTGGCCTCCACCGGATGGAGCAGGCGGCCGGCACAGGCAGCGCCCAGTTCCTGCGCCGCGGCATTGGCGGCGCGGGCGTTATCCAGCCACAGCCCGTCCTCCACCATGGCGACAATCTGTGCTGCCAGGAAACGCCCCTTGGATTGCAGGTGCCCCGCGCGCTTGCGGCGGTAGCGCACTACGTCGGCCAGCCCGTCCTCGAAAAAGACGATCGCTTCTGCGCCCATGCCGCCGTTCTTCACGAAGCCGAACGACAGGGCATGGACCGCGCCGGATCCGCAGGCCTCATCCGGGGTGCAGCCAAGGAAGGATACGGCATTGGCGAATCGCGCGCCGTCCATGTGCAGGCGAAGGCCGCGCTCGTGCGCAAACCGGCCGATCGCGGCGACCTCTGCCGGGCGATAGGCGCAGCCATACTCGCTCGCCTGGGTGATGGAGATCGCGTGCGGCTGGACCTGGTGCACGTCGTTGCGGATCGGATCGATCACAGCGGCAATCGCCGAAGGCGTCAGCTTTGCGCCTTCCCCTTCGGCCAGCATCAGCTTGGCCCCGTGCAGGTAGAAGCCGGGTGCGCCGGCCTCGTCCATCTCGATATGCGCTTCGCGGTGGCAGACCACCCCGCCGTGCGGCGGCACCATCGGCGCCAGTGCCAGGCAATTGGCCGAAGTACCGGTTGCCGTCCACAGCACGGTGCAGGGACGGCCGAACAGGTCCGCAAACAGGCTGTCCAGCCGTCGGCTCAAGGCATCGCCGTCATAGGGCGAATCGGGGGCATCGGCGGCCTGCATGGCGGCCCAGACCTTCGGGTGGACCCGCGCGGCATTGTCGGACATGAATTGCATTGCCATATCGGCTTTGCCGATGACTCACCCAAGGTCAAGGAGAGCAGAGCGAATGGAAGGCCTCACCATTACCCGCCACGGCAGCGCGTCAGCCGGGGAATACCACGCCCACGTCGAGGGCAGCGACAAGATCGGCCGGCTTACCTGGGTGCAGAAAGACAACGTCCGCGCCGCGGAACACACGCTGGTGCCACCTGAACTTGGCGGACGGGGAATCGCCGCGCGGCTGGTCGACGCCCTGGTCGCAGACGCGCGCGAACATGGCTTCAAGGTGAAGCCGGTGTGCAGCTATGTCGTGAAGGCCTTCGAAAAGCACCCCGAATGGGCGGAACTGAAGGCCTGAGAAGAAATGGTGCTGCTGGGGAGGATTGAACTCCCGACCTCAGCCTTACCAAGGATGCGCTCTACCACTGAGCTACAGCAGCCAACCATTTCGTCCGTCCGGCAGTCCGGACAGGCGGGCGCTATTGTCCGCGCGGCGGGCGAATGTCAAGGACGGCTTGAGCCTTACTGAAAATCACCGCAATAGGATGGGCCGATGGCCAAGGAAGAACCCGCCTTGACGCGCGAGGAAAGGCTTGCCGCCCAGCTGCGCGAAAACCTGAAGCGGCGAAAGGCGCAGGCACGCGCCCTGGCGCAGGGCGACGAGCCACCCCTTCCCAAACAGGCCCCCAGGCGCTAGGGGCCAGCCTCCTTTCGCTAGAGGGAACGAAGGAATACCCGTGCCCAAGCTGATCCTTGTCCGCCACGGCCAGAGCCAGTGGAATCTCGAAAACCGCTTCACAGGCTGGTGGGATGTCGATCTCACCGAAAAGGGTGAGGCCGAAGCCCGCGCTGCCGGCGCGCTGCTGGCCGAAAAGGGCCTGCTGCCGACCGTGGCCTTCACCTCGTTCCAGACGCGCGCGATCAAGACGCTGCACTTTGCCCTAGAGGCGGCCGGTCGCCTCTGGATTCCCGAGACCAAGGACTGGCGCCTGAACGAACGGCACTATGGCGGCCTCACCGGGCTCGACAAGGCGGAAACCGCAGCAAAGCACGGCGATGACCAGGTGAAGATCTGGCGCCGTTCCTTCGATATTCCGCCGCCGGTGCTCGAAGCCGGCAGCGAGTTCGACCTGGGCAAGGATCCCCGCTACGCCGGGATTCCCATCCCCTCGACCGAGAGCCTGAAGGACACGATCGCCCGCGTCCTGCCCTATTACGAGGCCAACATCGCCCCGGCCCTGCGCGCTGGCGAGACAGTGCTGATCGCGGCTCACGGCAATTCGTTGCGGGCGCTGGTGAAGCACCTGTCGGGCATTTCCGATGACGAGATCACCGGCCTGGAGATCCCGACCGGCCAGCCGATCGTTTACGAGCTGGACGCCGATCTCAAGGCGACCGACCGCTATTACCTCTCGGAGCGCTGAGCGATGACCGCGCCCGTCGCCATCGTCATGGGCAGCCAGTCGGACTGGGCGACGATGAAGTGCGCCGCCGATGCGCTCGACAAGCTAGGCGTGCCGCATGACGTGAGAATCGTCTCCGCCCACCGCACGCCCGATCGCCTTGTGGCTTTCGCCAAGGGGGCAGAGGCAGAGGGTTTCAAGATAATCATCGCCGGAGCGGGGGGCGCTGCTCACCTGCCGGGAATGGTCGCCTCGATGACTCACCTGCCCGTGCTGGGCGTGCCGGTGCAGAGCCGGGCGCTCTCGGGCCAGGACAGCCTGCTTTCGATCGTCCAGATGCCCGCCGGCATTCCCGTCGGCACGCTGGCCATCGGTGAAGCGGGCGCAACCAATGCCGGCCTGCTGGCAGCATCGATCCTTGCCACGAACGACCCTGCATTGAGCGAACGGCTGAAGGCCTTCCGCGCCGCGCAGAGCGAAAGCGTGGCGGAAAGGCCGTCCTGAAGCCATGATCCCGCCGGGCGAGACAATCGGTATCCTCGGCGGCGGCCAGCTTGGCCGGATGATCGCCATGGCCGCGGCACAGCTGGGCTATCGCTGCCACACCTACGCGCCTGAGCCCGATTCGATCGCGGCCGATGTCTGCGGCGCCTTCACCTGTGCCAACTGGGACGATGCCGAGGCCATGGCCAGCTTCGCCGCCGATTGCGCCGTGGTGACCTACGAGTTCGAGAACGTGCCTGTCGCCCCGCTGGCGGGAATCGCGCCGGTGCCGGTGCTCGCCCATCCCCGCGCGCTGGAAGTGGCGCAGGACCGGCTGGCGGAGAAGGTCTTTGTTTCGGGCCTCGGCGGCCGCCCCGCGCCCTTCGCCAAGGTCGATAACGATGCCGATCTTGCCGCCGCCATCGCGCGGATCGGCACCCCCGGCATCCTCAAGACCCGCCGCGACGGTTATGACGGCAAGGGCCAGTGGCGGATCATGCAGCCCGGCGATGTCGATGGACTCGACCTGCCGACCACGCCGCTGATCTACGAGGGCTTCGTCGATTTCCGCGCTGAATTCTCGGTGCTGCTGTGCCGTGGCCAGGATGGCGACATCCGCTTCTGGGATACGCCGGAAAACGTCCACAAGGGCGGCATCCTTTCCACCTCCACGGTGCCCGGTTCGGCACTGGTCCAGGGCGAAGTGGCCGAGGCGCGCGCACTTGCGGCCAAGGTGGCCGAGGCGCTGGACTATGTCGGCGTCCTCACCCTTGAATTCTTCGCCACCGAAGATGGCCCGGTGTTCAACGAAATGGCGCCGCGCGTCCACAATTCGGGCCACTGGACCATCGAGGGCGCGATCACCAGCCAGTTCGAGAACCACGTCCGCGCCATCTGCGGCCTGCCACTGGGCGATACCTCGCTGGCGGCCAGGGGCGTGGTGATGAACAACCTGATCGGCGATGATGCGCATGACTGGGCGCAGATCCTGTCCGATCCGGCCAACCACCTTCACCTTTATGGCAAGGCGGCAGCGCGCCCCGGTCGCAAGATGGGCCACGTCACCCGCCTTATCCTGGAATGAGCGCAGAGGTTTTCCTGATCTATGCCCGCGCCGGTAACGGCGTGATCGGCAACATGGGCGCCCTGCCCTGGCACCTGCCCGCAGACCTCAAGCGGTTCAAGGCGCTGACCATGGGCAAGCCGATGATCATGGGCCGCAAGACCTTCGATTCGTTTCCCGCCCCGCTGCCCGGCCGCCGCCACATCGTGCTGACGCGCGACCGGAACTGGCAGGCACACGGCGCGGAAGTGGCGCATACGGTGAACGAGGCGCTGGAGCTGGCCGGAAGCAGCACCGTGGCCGTGATCGGCGGCGCGGAGATTTTCGCGCTGTTCCTGCCGCTGGCCGAATGGATCGAGCTGACCGAAGTGCACGGCAGCTATCCGGGCGATACCTTCATGCCGCCGCTCGGCCCCGAATGGCGCGAAGTGGCGCGCGAGGAACACGGCGAGCAGGACGGCAAGCCGGCCCATGCCTTCGTCACCCTGCGGCGGGACCAGTAGCCCCGCCATGGTCCGCCTCGATCACCGCCAGCCGATGCCCGAAGCCTTGCGCGGCGCGATCATCGCGCTCGGCAACTTCGACGGCTTCCACCTTGGCCATCAGGCCGTGGTCGGCGCCGCGCTCGACTGGGCTCGGCGCGAAGGCCGCCCGGCCATCGTCGCCACCTTCGATCCGCATCCCATGCGGCATTTCCATCCCGCTGCCGAACCCTTCCGGCTGACCACGCTCAACCAGCGGCAGGAACTGTTCGCTGCCGCCGGGGCCGATGCCATGCTGGTCTTCCACTTCGATGGCGAACTGGCCGGGATGCTGGCGGAAGACTTCGTCACCCGCCTGCTGTGCCAGCAGCTTGGCGCGGCCGGGGTGGTGACGGGGGAAGACTTCACCTTCGGCAAGGGGCGCGGCGGCAATGCCGATACCTTCGCCGCGCTGGGCATGGCGGCGCGCACGGTAAGTGCGGTGATCGACAGCGGCAGTGCCGTTTCATCCAGCCGCATCCGCGCGGCGCTGCAAAAAGGTGACTGCGCCGAGGCTGCACGCCTGCTGACCCGCCCCTTCACCGTCCGCGGTACGGTGCAGCACGGCGACAAGAACGGTCGGCTGCTCGGCTTTCCCACCGCCAATATCGACATGGGCGCCTACCTGCGCCCGCTTTACGGCATCTATGCCGTCCGTGGCCGCCTGCCCGGCGGGCGCGTGGTGCAAGGCGCGGCGAACCTTGGTGTGCGGCCCACCTTCGACCCGCCCAAGGAGCTGCTCGAACCCCATTTCTTCGACTTCGCCGAAGACCTCTACGGGCAGGAGATCGAGGTGGAGTTCCATCGCTTCCTGCGCGGCGAGGCTCGGTTTGACAGCCTTGACGAGCTGAAGGCGCAAATGGACCGCGATTGCGAGGCAGCCCGCGAGGCGCTGCGCTGAACCTGCCGCCCCAAGAGAAAATTGCGCAAACGCCCACCCCCCGCTAAGGCGCGGCGCATATGACCGAAAAGCGCGATTACCGATCGACCGTCTTCCTGCCGAAGACCGATTTCCCCATGAAGGCGGGCCTTCCCCAGAAGGAACCCGGCATTCTTGCGCGCTGGCAGGAACAGGGGCTGTACCAGAAGTTGCGCGAGGCCCGCGCGGGGCGTAAGAAGTTCATCCTTCACGATGGCCCGCCCTATGCCAATGGCGACATGCACATCGGCCACGCGCTCAACCATATCCTCAAGGACATGGTGGTCCGCACCCAGAGCCTGCTGGGCGAGGACGCGCCCTATGTGCCCGGCTGGGACTGCCACGGCCTGCCGATCGAATGGAAGGTCGAGGAGCAGTACCGCAAGAAGAAGCTCAACAAGGACGAGGTCGACCCGGTCGAGTTCCGCGCCGAATGCCGCGCCTATGCCAAGGGCTGGGTGGACCGCCAGCGCGAACAGCTAAAGCGGCTCGGCATCAATGGCGATTGGGACAATCCCTACCTGACCATGGATTTCCAGGCCGAGGCGACGATCGTTTCGGAACTGCTCAAGTTCGCCGAAAGCGGCCAGCTCTATCGCGGGGCCAAGCCGGTGATGTGGTCGCCGGTCGAAAAGACCGCACTGGCCGAAGCCGAGGTCGAGTACGAGGATATCGTCTCGACCCAGATCGACGTGGCGTTCGAGATCACCGAGAGCCCGATTGCCGAACTGGTCGGCGCATACGCGGTGATCTGGACCACGACGCCGTGGACGATCCCGGTGAACCAGGCTTTGGCTTATGGGCCGGAGGTTCGCTACGGTTTGGTTGAAACGGACGTACCGGAACTAGCGGGTAAGAAGTTTCTGATTGCTCGCCAATTGGTGACGGAATTCAACAGGCGTCTAGATGCAGCATTTGGTCGAACCGTTTTGCTGACGGGGGATGGCAATTTCGCTGGCTCCGACCTCGCCGGAACCATCGCCCGCCACCCGATGCACCACCTCGGCGGGTTCTTCGCCAAGCCGCGTCCGTTCCTGCCCGGCGACTTCGTCACCACCGAAAGCGGCACCGGCCTTGTCCACATGGCGCCCGACCACGGCGAGGACGACTTCGACCTGTGCAAGGCGCACGGCATCGAACCGGTCTTCGCGGTCGAAGGCGACGGCAAGTACCGCGCCGACTGGGCATGGCTCGGCGGTGAAGGTTCGGTCATCAACCCCAAGTTCAACGCGCCCGACGGCCCGATCTGCACCGCGCTTCGCGAGGCTGGCGGCCTGCTCGCGGCCTCGGCCGACTACAAGCATTCCTATCCCCACTCGTGGCGGTCCAAGGCCAAGGTCATCTTCCGCTGCACCCCGCAGTGGTTCGTGCCGATGGACAAGGCGCAGGACGGCGGCACCCTGCGCGACAAGGCGCTGAAGGCCATCTCCGACACCCGCTGGGTTCCTGCCAAGGGCGAGAACCGCATCCGCTCGATGGTCGAGGGCCGCCCGGACTGGGTGCTGAGCCGCCAGCGCGCGTGGGGCGTGCCGATCACGCTGTTCGTCAACCGCAAGACCGGCCAGTACCTGTGCGATCCGGCGGTCAACGCCCGGATCATCGCCGGGGTTCGCGAGAACGGCGTCGATGCCTGGTCGGAAGACCGCGCGCAGGAATACCTCGGGCGCGACTACAAGGCGGAAGACTTCGAGCGCGTAACCGACATTCTCGACGTGTGGTTCGATTCGGGCTGCACCCATGTCTTCACGCTCGAATCCGGGCGCTGGCCGGGCATGCAGTGGCCGGCCGACCTCTACCTTGAAGGCAGCGACCAACATCGCGGCTGGTTCCAGTCGAGCTTGCTGGAAAGCTGCGGCACCCGCGGCCGCGCGCCGTACAAGGCGGTGCTGACCCACGGCTTCACCATGGACGCCAAGGGCATGAAAATGTCCAAGAGCCTTGGCAACACCATCGACCCGCTGAAGGTGATGGAAACCAACGGCGCCGACATCATCCGCCTCTGGGCGCTGTCAGTCGATTACACCGAGGATCACCGCATCGGCGACGAGATCCTCAAGGGCGTAGCTGACCAGTACCGCAAGCTGCGCAACACCTTCCGCTACCTCCTGGGCGCGCTCGACGGGTTCTCGGACGCGGAGAAGGTTGCGGTCGAGGCCATGCCCGAGCTGGAACGCTATGTCCTGGCGCTGCTGGCGAAACGCGACGCCACGCTGCGGCAGGCGACGCAGGACTTCGACTTCAACACCTACGTCCGCGCGCTGACCGACTTCTGCAACGAAGACCTTTCGGCCTTCTTCTTCGATATCCGCAAGGATTCGCTCTACTGCGACGCGGCGGACGATCCCAAGCGCATGGCCTATCGCACCGTGCTCGACACGCTGTTCCACGCTCTGGTCCGCTATGCCGCGCCGGTTCTGGTGTTCACCGCCGAAGAGGTCTGGGGCACGCGCTATCCGGAAGGCGGCTCGGTGCACCTGCTGGAATGGCCGGAACTGCCAGTGATCGATTTCGACAATGCATTTCTCGCGAAATGGAGCGAACTCCGCGGATTGCGCGGTCAAGTAACCGAAGCCATCGAGCCGCTCCGAAGGGACAAGACACTCGGCTCAAGTCTCGAGGCAGAAGTCCGACTGTCAGACATTTCTGCGATCTTGGGAGACTACGATCAGACTGATTGTCTGGCCGAGTTGTTCATCACGAGCGACGTCCAACTTGTTCAAGGGACGGATGCTCCGAGCGTCACGCGCACCGCCAACCACAAGTGCGGACGCTGCTGGCGGCACCTGCCGGAAGTCAGCGAGGACGGCGACCTTTGTTCACGTTGCGACAATGTGGTCGCGGGCATGGACGCGGCATGAACCCCGCCCGTCGCCTCGGCTTCATCATCGCCGGCATCACCTTCCTTGCCGATCAGGCACTGAAGTGGCTGGTGATGGGGCCGCTGGCCCTGCCGGAGCGGCTGCAGATTGATCTTGTCCCCTTCTTCCGCCTGACCTGGGCGGAGAACCGCGGTGTTTCGCTTGGCATGTTCACCGCGGAAAGCGATGCCGGGCGCTGGTCGCTGGTCGCGCTGACGGCGCTGATCTCCATCGGCGTGGTGGTGTGGATGCTGCGCGAAAAGGCGCGCGGCGATATCCTTGCCCTGGGCCTGGTCCTCGGCGGGGCGCTGGGCAATATCGTCGACCGTGTGCGCTTCGGCTATGTCGCCGACTATGCCGACCTTCACTTCGGCGAATTCCGCCCCTTCATGATCTTCAACCTTGCCGATGCGGCCATTTCCATCGGCGTTTTGATAGTGCTTGCCCGCTCGCTGCTTTCGCGCGAAAAGGCGGCCGACCAACCGGCGGGCCCCGCCTCGGAGAGCTGATACATGCGCAAGTCCATCGCCATCACGACCCTTATCGCCGGTTCGGCCATGCTTTCGGCCTGCGGCAGCAGCGGTCTGTTCAATCGTGACCGGCCCGACGAATTCGCCGTGCAGCGCCAGGCCCCGCTGGTGGTTCCGCCCGATTTCTCGCTGACCCCGCCGCAGCCCGGCGCCCCGCGCCCAGCCGATTCGTCGGCCGCCGTCCAGGCGCAGGAAGCGCTTTTCGGCCCCGGCCCGAACCGCAGCGAAGTGGAAAAGAACACCATCGGCCGCGCCGGCAGCGCCGCTCCTGGCATCCGTTCGACCGTGGGCGACCCGGCGACCAACACCGTCGCCAAGGGCGCGGTGACGCGCGACGTGATTGCCGCCCCCGAAGGTGACGGCCGCGAAGCCCAGGCGGTCGCCGGCGGCTGAGCCCGCCCGCGCAATTTCTCCAGACTGATCGCGATCAATCCGGCTTGGCGCTTGACGCGCTAGGCCTTTTGGCGAATCGCGTCTGAAACACAGGAGTGCATAGAGGATGAGCGCAGCGGATGTCGTGATCGTCGGAGCCGGGCATGGCGGGGCGCAGTGCGCCATCGCGCTGCGGCAGGCCGGTTTCGCAGGGACGATCACGATGATCGGCCGCGAAAGCGAACCGCCCTATGAGCGGCCGCCGCTGTCCAAGGAATACTTCGCCCGCGAAAAGACGTTTGACCGGCTCTATATCCGCCCGCCCCAGTTCTGGGAGGAAAAGGGCGTGGACCTGATGCTCGGCGTCGAGGTGACGGCGGTCGATCCGGCAGCAAGGCAGCTCACGCTCTCCAACGGACAGACCTTCGGCTATGGCAAGCTGGTCTGGGCAACCGGCGGCGATCCGCGCAGGCTGCCGGTCCCCGGCGGCACGCTCGCCGGTGTCCATGCCGTCCGCACCCGCGAGGATTGCGACCAGCTGATGGGCGAGATCGATGGCGGCGTGCGCAATATCTGCGTCATCGGCGGCGGCTACATCGGGCTTGAGGCGGCAGCCGTGCTGACCAAGATGGGCTGCAAGGTTACCCTGCTCGAAGCCCTGCCCCGCGTCCTTGCCCGCGTTGCCGGGCCAGAACTGTCCGCCTTCTACGAAAAGGAACACCGCGATCACGGCGTTGACCTGCGCACCGGCGTGACGGTCGAGGCGCTGGAAGGCGAAGGCCGCGTCACGGGCGTTAAGCTGGGCGATGGCAGCGTGGTTCCCGCCGATGCGGTAATCGTCGGCATCGGCATCATTCCCGCCGTCGCCCCGCTGATTGCGGCAGGGGCCGCCGGCGGCAACGGAGTTGATGTGGACGAACTGTGCCGCACCTCGCTGCCGGACGTCTATGCCATCGGCGATTGCGCCGCCTTCGCCTGCGATTTTGCCGATGGCGCGGTGATGCGCGTCGAATCGGTGCAGAATGCCAACGATCAGGCGAGCTGCGTCGCCAAGGGGATCTGCGGCGATGCCCAGCCCTATCACGCGTTCCCGTGGTTCTGGTCGAACCAGTACGACCTGCGCCTGCAGACTGCCGGGCTGTCGGTCGGCTATGACCAGACAGTCGTGCGCGGCGATCCGGCAGCGCGCGCTTTCTCCGTCATCTACCTGAAGAACGGCAGGGTCATCGCGCTCGACTGCGTCAACATGGTCAAGGACTATGTCCAGGGCCGCAAACTGGTCGAGGCAGGCGCTTCGCCCGAGCTCGAAAAGCTGGCCGACGCCAGTGTTCCGCTGAAGGAACTCATGCCGGTTTAGAAACTCGTTCACGCAGAGCGCGCAGGGAAGAAAATAGAGGCGCAGAGGGGTCGTGAATTCCGCGAAGCGGCTAATCATTCCGACCGTCAGTAATGCCGCGTCGTTGCAGATTGAGAGCGGCTTCGCCGCAGACGCAACACCTCTGCGTCTCCTCTTTCTTCTCTGCGCTCTCTGCGCGAACCCAGATTACCCCAGCCTCGCCGCGGCCCAACGCGCGGCGTCTGCGACCGCCGGGTCGGGATCGTTCGCCAGCGCCTCCACCTGCGCCAGCAGCCCAGCGTCCCCGCTGTTGCCCGCCGCGTAGAGGCAATTGCGCACGAAGCGGTCACGCCCGATGCGCTTGATGGGTGAGCCGGAAAACAGCTTGCGGAAACCCGCATCGTCCAGCCGCAGCAGGTCGGCCAGCCGGGGCGCGGCGAGTTCTGCGCGCGGCAGGAAGGCCCGGTTTGCCGCGGCGGCATCGGCAAACTTGTTCCATGGGCAGGCCGCAAGGCACAGGTCGCAACCATAGATGAGGTTGCCGAGCGCGGGGCGAAGCTCTTCGGCCACCGGTCCCTTATGCTCGATCGTCAGGTAGGAAATGCAGCGCCGCGCATCGAGCCGGTAGGGTGCCGGAAATGCGCCGGTGGGGCAGGCGCGCTGGCAGGCATCGCACGATCCGCAGCGGTCCTGCCCGGGGGCGTCTGGTTCGAACTCCAGCGTGGTGTAGATCGCGCCAAGGAACAGCCACGAGCCGTGCTGCCGACTGACCATGTTGGTGTGCTTGCCTTGCCAGCCCAGTCCGGCGGCCTCGCCAAGCGGCTTTTCCATTACCGGCGCAGTATCAACGAAAACCTTGACGCCAGCTTCGCCAAGGCCCCGCTGCGCCGCCTCGGCAACAAGCCAGCGGGCAAGGTGCTTAAGCGCCTTCTTCACCGTATCGTGATAGTCCACGCCCTTGGCATAGGCGGAGATCCACCCGCGCGAGCGCTCGCCGGCCAGGGCCAGCGGATCGCCCGCCGGGGCATAGGACATGCCGAGCGCGATGACGCTGCGCGCCTCGGGCCAGAGCCCTTTCGGCGAGCGGCGATGGTGCGCGCGCGCTTCCATCCATTCCATCTGCCCGTGCGATCCGGCCGCAAGCCATTGCTCCAGCCGCAGGGCGCGCAAGGGATCCTCGCCTGCCGCCGCGACACCGCAGGCAACAAAGCCGAGCCGCCGGGCCTCTTCGCCCAGGGCTTGCTTGAGGTCAGTCGTTGCCGCTGCGTTAACCAAATTTGGCGCGCTCCTCTTCACAGGGCGTGGTTAATGCGTCACCCCATGAAAATGGAACTAGGCCCATTGCAGGCAGCGGGCAACGCGCCGCTTGCCGGAATTTCCGAGCGACCGCTGGCCATCGAGGCGCGCGGGCTGGTCAAGCGGTTCGATGGCTTCACCGCCGTCGATGGCATCGACCTCTCGGTGCCAGAGGGCGCGATCTATGGCGTGCTGGGCCCCAATGGCGCGGGCAAGACGACAACGCTGCGCATGCTGCTGGGCATCATCGACCCCGACGAGGGCCTGCGCCGGGTGCTTGGTGCCGAACGACCGCATGATGTTGCCCATGCCATCGGCTACCTGCCCGAAGAGCGCGGACTCTATCCGGCAATGAAATGCCATGAGGCCATCGCCTTTGTCGGGGCGCTGCGCGGCCTGCCGCTGGACGAAGGCCGCCGGCGCGGCAAGGCGCTGCTTGAAGAGCACGGCCTTGGCTATGCCGCCGACCGGCAGATCCGGCAGCTTTCCAAGGGCATGGCCCAGCAGGTGCAATTGCTGGCCACGCTGGTTCACGAGCCGCGGCTGGTGATCTTCGATGAACCCTTCTCCGGCCTCGATGCACTCAACCAAGGCAAGCTGGAGCGCATGATGCGCGGCCTTGCCGAGAAGGGCACGACGGTGATCTTCTCAACCCACGTGATCGCCCATGCCGAACGGCTTTGCGATTCGGTGGCGATCATTGCCGGCGGCAAGGTGCCCTTCGCCGGCCCGGTCGATGTGGCGCGCGACCGGATCCGCCCGCAGGTGCGGCTTGAAACCCGGGCAGCAGACGGCCGCTGGCGCAGCGCGCTTCCCGCCGATGCGCGCCGCGAATCCAAGGCCGATGGCAGCACCTTCTGGTACTTCAACCTGCCCGAAACCGGGGTCGAGCCCTTGCTGCGTGCGCTGATCGAGGGAGAGGCAGGCATCCTTTCGCTGTCCATCGAACGCGCCGGCCTGCACGATGCCTTTGTCGCCATCGCTGGCGAAGCAGCTGCGCGCGCGCTCGACGAATCGCCCGAAGAAGTCCTCGCCATGGAGAAAGGCCGATGAGCGCCCCCGTCACCTCCGGTCGTCTCTCGACCATGCAGGCCGCGCTGGTCGTCGCACGCCGCGATTTCGGCGCGATCCTGCTCAGCCGAACCTTCTTTTTCTTCCTCCTCGGCCCGTTGTTCCCGCTGATCGTCGGCCTCGCCGCAGGGTCGGTCACGCAGAAGGCGGAACAGGCCGCCGCCCGGCCCGTGCTCGGCCTGGCGATGACTACGAAAGATGCAGACGCGATGGTCGCCGCCGGCAATGCCCTGCGCCCGCAACTGGGCGATGCAGCACCCGACATGACGGTGATCGGGACGGTGCGACCGGGCGAAAGCTTCGATGCGGCAAGAGCGCTGACCGACAGCCACGGCAACATCGCCGCGGTGCTCACTGGCAGCCTTGCCAGCCCGCGCCTGACCGGCACCGAGGGGCAGATCGCCGCATGGCAGGGCCCGGTATCGCTGATCGCCGCACGCGCTTCCGATGCAAACCCGCAGGCCCTGCCCAAGGTCGGGCTTTCCGCCACGGCGACCAGCACCGCCAGCGAGCGGCATGGCCAGATGCGCACCGCGCAAGGCGGCCAGATGCTGCTGTTCCTGCTGACGATGATGCTGGCCGGCATGGTGCTGTCCAACCTGGTCGAGGAAAAGGCGAACAAGATCATCGAAGTGCTCGCCGCCGCCATCCCGATGGATGCGGTATTCTATGGCAAGCTTTTTGCCATGCTGGGCGTCTCGCTGGTCGGCATCTCGGTGTGGGGCGCCTGCTTTGGCGGACTGGCCCTTCTGGGGCGCGATGCGCTGGGCGGCATGGCCGTGCCGGCAGTCGGCTGGCCGGCCTTCGTGGCACTGGGCGTTGCCTATTTCGCGATGGCCTACCTGCTGCTCGGCTCGGTCTTCCTGACGATCGGTTCGATGGCATCGACCGTGCGCGAGGTGCAGACCATTTCGATGCCGGTGTCGATGAGCCAGCTGATGATCTTCTTCTTCGCCACCTATGCCGCCGCCCAGCCGGGCAGCATGGTATCGCTGGCGGCAGAGGTGATCCCTTTCTCCTCGCCCTTCGCCATGCTGGCGCGTGCGGCGCAGGATGGCTCCGCCCTCCCGCACGTGGTCGCGATTGCCTGGCAGGCGATGTGGGTGGCGATCTTCGTCCACTTCGGATCGCGACTGTTCCGCCGCCGGGTGTTGAAATCCGGTGCGCAGGGCGCGGCGCGGCCAAAGGCGCGCGCTGCCGCCTGACGCCCCTTCAAACCGGGACCGGTCCGGCCTACATTATCGTCCAAGGGGCAAGGAAAGGCCGGACCATGTCGCACCCGATCACTGTTTCACGCCGTGCAATCTGCGGATGGCTGGGCACAGCAGCGGCGTTGCCCCTGTTGTCGGCCTGCGGGTCGAGCGCCGAGGCGAAGACCTTTCCGGTGCGCTTCACCGAAACCGAATGGAAGAAGCGCCTGACGCCCGCGCAGTTCTATATCCTGCGCCAGAAGGGCACCGAGCGGCCCGGAACGTCACCGCTCAACAAGGAAAAGCGCAAGGGCACCTTCCACTGCGCGGCAGATGGTCACCCGCTCTATTCGTCCGAGACCAAATACGAAAGCGGCACCGGCTGGCCGAGCTTCTGGAAGCCGCTTCCCGGCGCGATTGGCACCTCGACTGACTGGGATGTCGGCTATCCGCGCACCGAAGTGCATTGCGCCCGGTGCGGCGGACATCTGGGCCACGTGTTCGACGATGGCCCCAAGCCCACAGGCAAGCGCTATTGCATTAACGGTGCGGCGATGGTGTTCCGCCCCGCCTGAACCGGACGCCGGTTCAGCCTTCCATCGCGCGGCGGAAGATCGCGTCCTTTTCGTCTTCCGCGACGGCGGGCGGGAACGGCTGCAGCCGATGCAGCAGGCGCGCCAGCTCGTCGAGCTTGAAGGTCTGCTCGAACACCAGTCCGACGCGATTCCCCCGCCGCCAGCGCACCTTGGCATCAAGTTCGGGCAGGCCCTTTACCGCGAGCGTGACGCGCTGATCGACGCTGAGCGGCAGATCGCCCTCGATGCTGCCGCCCTGCTGCGAGATGTTGCACAACGCCGCCGGCAGCACCACGCTGCCAGCACGCACCTGCGCCGGCAGGTCCACCCGCGCCCGGACCGGCCGCTTGCGAAAACGGCTGCGCTCCACCAGCAGGTGCTCCAGCTGGGCGGCATGGGTAAACACGAAACCGGCCTGATCGCCGCGCTCCCAGATCTTCTCGATATCGTAGCGATCGCCATTGCCGAGTTCGAGGACCATGAGGACATCGCGCGGCAGGGGATGGAACAGCTTCAGCCGCGCCCCCCTGCTGGCAACGTCGCGCAGGATGCACAGGTATTCGCCACTGCGGGCAATCACCTTGGCTGGCCGCAACAACAGGACCAGCCGCTGCACTTCACGCTTTTCCAGGCCATCAAAGCCCGGACCCAGTACCGATTCCGTTCCCGGCATCGCAACACCCCCGGCTGCAAAGCCCGTCCCCCGACGCGCCTTACAAGTGCAAACTATGGGCAAGTGCTTGAAACGCTTGCTACGAATCATGCTTAAAGCCGCGTAGGAGATCGCAGCCGCAAGGCTCCAAACGTGCTGCTGGGAGCAGCCCTGGCTCTCCAGGCCGGACCGCACAGACGGCCGGAGAACAGGCTGAAGGCAAAACAAAGGCCCGCCGGGACGCTTTCCCGACGGGCCCGCTTTACTGGTGCAGATGATCGTCAGCCGGCCATCATGTGGAAGGCGCACAGCTTGTTGCCATCGGGATCGCGCAGGTAGGCAAGGTACATCTTGCCAAAGGGCATGTCGCGCACGCCCGGCGGGTCCTCGCAGGTCGTGCCGCCGTTCTCGACGCCGGCCTGATGCCAGGCGTCCGCCTGTTCCGGGGTCATGGTCAGGCCGATGGTGCCGCCGTTGGCATGGGTGGCCGGCTCGCCGTTGATCGGCTTGGTGACCATGAAATTGCCGGTCGGCGACATGTAGAAAATGCGCCCTGCAGCCGCATCGCCGGCGCCCGAGATGCCGAGCACGGCGAATGTGGCGTCGTAGAACTTCTTCGATGCTTCAAGGTCGTTGGAGCCGACCACGATATGACTGAACATGCACTTCTCCTGATAATGCTCAAAGCGGCGTGACGCTCGCTTCGGGCGTAAACAGCATACGCGCGGCACTGCAGGCAAGGGCAATCGCCGCAAGCAATGCGGCAATCCCCGAGGCGGCCGCGCGGGCGGCGGACCGCTCGGGCGGTCAGCGGATGATCAGCGGGTAATGCTGGTGCGGCACGACCTTGTGGGTGTCGCGATATGACGGGGGCTGCCGCCCGCCCTCATCCGTGATGCCGTATTCGCGGCCCAGTTCGGCTCCGATCAGGGTCTGGCCCGAACGCTCCGCCAGCGCGGGATCGTTGTACAGCGCCCAGATGACATGGCCGGTGTATTCGGGCGTTTCGATCTGGTTGCGCAGGTAGCCGTACTTCTCGGGGTCGGCCTCGATCATGGCGAGCAGGCGGTCGGTCGCCAAAGCGCCCATCCAGATCGAGATGGCGGAGACATTGGCCTCGGCGTTGCGGAAATCGACCGCCATGTCGAAGGCCAGCTTGTCGACCCCCGCCTTGTGCGCGCCATAGGCCGGGCCCATCGAATAATGCGCCGCCCCCGAGGCAGAGGTCATGACGATGAGGCCGCTGTTCTGCTTCACCATTGCGGGGGCCGCCATCCAGCTGGCGACGTAGGAACTGCGCAGGCCGACATCGATCATGTCCGCCAGCTTGAGCGGCTTTTCCCAGAAATTGCCCGGCATCGACAGCTCGTCATAGACGGCCGCGGCATTGTTCACGAGGATGTCGATGCGGCCCTGTTCGGCAAGCACCTGATCGAACAGGGCCTGGACCTGCGTATCATCGGCATGGTCGCAGCGCACGGCGATGCCCTTGCCGCCCGCGCGGGTGATGGCTTCGGCGGTCGCGTAGATCGTGCCCGGCAGGGCATGATCGCCCGCCTTCTCCGAACGGCCGGTGACATAGACGGTGCAGCCATGGCTGCCGAGCGCGATGGCAATGCCACGACCGGCACCGCGGCTGGCTCCGGTAACGATGGCGACGGGGGCTTGTGCGGTCATCTTGGTCTTTCTTCGAGATTGACGCCGGGATCGGCCTAGAGCTTTGCGAAGATGCTGGAGGCGAGCGCGCCCCACATCACCATCAGGCCCAGGAAGGAAATCGTAAAGGCCCCGCCGCGATGGTTCGGGTTGTTGTAGGTGATGTGGACGAGGCTCTGCACCGTCCTGCCGACCGCGAAGATCCACGCGCAGATAAGCACCGTCGTCGTCACCGAACCGGTTACATAGGCCGTCAGGCAGCCCGCGTAGAACACCGTGGGCAGTTCGAACAGGTTGTCCCAGTGGCGCACGGCGGCACGGGTCTTCTCGGGCTCGGGATCGCCGAGGTAGACCTTGTAGAATTCCGGATTCTGGCCCTGCTTGACCGCGCTGGCGCGCTCGATCGCCATCTTGACGAAACCCACGAAGGTGATCGCCACCAAAAGCAGGACTGGCAGAAAGATCTTCAGCGAATGGTCATTGGCCATGATGGTCCCCTCTCGTTTTCAATCCGCGTGCAATCAGGAAAAGGCTTCCTCGCCTTCCAGTTTGGTGCGGTGCATCTGGCGGTCACAGTCCAGCGGATAGGCCATGGCGCGGTGCATGGTGCCGGTGTTGTCCCAAAGCACGGCATCGCCCACCGACCACTCGTGGCTGAGCGAGAACTGTTCCTGCGTGGCCCAGTCGCGCAGGCGCACCAGCAGGCGCCGGCTTTCGATCGGGTCCATGCCGGGGATGTAATCGCAGGTCGATCCCAGCACGAGCGACTTGCGGCCGGAAGTGTGCGCCCAGACCAGCGGCAGGTCATTGGTGCCGAGCCGCGACCACTGGTCGAGCAGCGCAAGGCTGGGCTCCGGCTCGACGAACAGTTGCGCCGCCACCAGCGAGTGGATCACGCGCAGGTTCTCCAGCTCCGCCTTTTCGTTATCCGGCAGAGCATCCCAGGCCGCATAGGTGTTGCAGAATTCGGTGTTGCCGCCGACCGGTGCCTTCTTCTTGCAGGTCAGCATCGAGGCGAACAGCGGCACCTGCTGCATCGTGCCATCGATGTGCCAGTAGAAGGCACCCTTCACATAGTCTGCCTGCGGGTTGATTTCCTTGTCCATGGAGATCTTGAAGATGTCGCCGTGCATCTCGGGCACGAACTTGCCAAGCGTCTTGGTGAACTCGACCTGTTCGGCATCGTCGAAATGGACCTCCTTGAAGACGATGACACCGCGATCTTCGAGCATCTCGCGGATCTGCGCGGAATAGCGGCCGCTGAGCAGCGTTTCCTTGTCGGTACGCACCACGGCGCCGATCAGCGGCTTGACCTGCGTCACTTCGAATTTTCCGGAAAGGGTAGCCATGGTCTGCCTCGTTCAATCAATGAATGCGTTGAAATTCACATCGCCGCCCCGCCGTTCACGCCCAGGACCTGACCGGTGATATACCCGGCGGCATCGGAAGCGAAGAAGGCACAAGCGGCTGCAATATCCTCGGGCTGGCCGAGGCGGGGAATCGGGTAGGTGGCAATGATCTGCTCATAGGGCACCGGGAACAGTCCGCCATCGATCGCGCGGCGCGCCATGGGCGTGTCGATGAAGCCGGGTGAGACCGAGTTGACCGTGATTCCCTTTGGCCCGAGCTCGATGGCCAATGAACGGGTCATCGAGATGATCCCGCCCTTGCTGGCGGTATAGAGCGCCATGTTGGGCGCGCCGATCTGCGCGCCAAAGGCAGAGACATTGACGATCCGGCCCCAGCCGGCCGCCACCATGTCCGGCAGCACGCATTGCGCGGCAACATAGGCGCCGCGCAGGTTGATCGCCATGAGCCGGTCCCATGTCGCATCGTCGAGATCCTCGATCGCGGTGAAGTTCTCGATAGCGGCATTGTTGACGAGGACGGTGATGGGACCGAGCGCCTCGCGGATCGCGGCAATCGCTACCTCCACTTGGGCGCGCTCGCCAATATCACCCTTGACCGCAATCGCCCGGCCACCAGCCGCCATGATCGTTTCGGCGACTGCCTGGGCACCTGCCAGGTCGACGTCGATGATACCCACGGCATGTCCGTCAGCCGCCAGCTTGAGGCTGGTCGCCCTGCCCATGCCGGCCGCGCCGCCGGTCACCACTGCCACGCGCGCCGCGCCTGCCATCTTTGTTCAATCCTTCCGACTGCAAGAGCGCCACGCTGCCGCTCTCGGTGCCTGGCGCCTTCCCGGTGATTTGGGGCAGGCAAGAACCCGAAGTCCAGTGTTCGTCATTTTGTTAGCGAGCCTGGCGGGCACGGTCAATTGCATGCTTTACCCGGGGCGGAGGGCAATCTAGGCAAGGTCATGGCCAGCGAAACAGGCATACAGGCCCCTGCAAGGACAGTGGCCCCTTCCCCTGAGCGCCGCATGGGTCCGGAGGGGTCGGAGAACTGGCATGCCATGCTGGACGGCGCCGAGCTGATTCTGCGCGAAGAAGGCCATGCCGCGCTTACGTCCCGGCGCGTGGCTGAGCGGATCGGTGTCAAGCAGCGGCTGGTCTACTATTACTTCCGAACGATGGACGACCTTGTCGTCAGCCTGTTCAGGCGCATGGCGGAACGCCAGGAGCTCAGGCTCAGCGAGGCTGCCGCTCAGCCCCGCCCCCTGCGGGCGCTGTGGGACATCAGCCTTCATTCGACCGACAGCAGGCTGATTGCCGAATTCATGGCGCTGGCCAACCGGATCGAGGGCCTCAAGCGCGAGGTGGTTCACTTCATCGAGAGCGCGCGTCGCATCGAGACAGAGGTGCTGGCGCAGGTGATGGACCGCGTGCCGCAAGCCAGGAACATGGGTCCGGCTTCGATGGCCGTGACGATCACCAGCCTCGCCCTGCTGCTGTCGCGCGAAAGCCAGCTGGGCGTGGACCTTGGCCATGAGGAAATCCTCGCGGCGCTTGACGCGTTCCTCGATCAGGTCGAGCCACTGGACGCCGCGACCTAGCAAGCGGGCAGACGCAAGGCCTGCACCGCATCGCCAGGCTGTCTTTCGTCAGACGATCGGGCGCTCGCCCACGATCGACAGGCCGTACCCTTCAAGCGCAACCAGCGAATGGTGCGTGTTGGTCAGCAGGACCATGTCGTGCACGCCCAGTTCGGCAAGGATCTGGGCGCCGACGCCATAGTCGCGCAGTTCCTCCGTCGGTGCCTCTTCACCAGCGCGCACCCGGCTCTTGATTTCGATGGCCTTGCTCATCAACCGCTGCATCGGCCGGTTGATGACCACGATCGCGCCCGAACCATGATCGGCAATCATCTTCATCGAACGGCTGAGCAGGTCGGCACGATCGCCCTCTTCGCCGAAGATGTCAGAGAACACGGACAGGGTGTGCATGCGCACAAGCGTGGGCTGGTCAGGGTCAACCTTGCCCTTGACCAGGGCGAAGTTCTCGTCCCCGGTTGCCTTGTTGTAGAAGGTGATCGCCTTCCAGTCGCCGCCCCACTTGCTGGTGAAGGGCAGCTCCGCGCGCTTTTCGACCATGCGGTCATGCTTGCGGCGGTAGGCGATGAGATCGCGGATGGTGCCGATCTTGAGGCCGTGCAGCCGGGCGAAGGACACAAGATCGTCGAGCCGCGCCATCTCGCCATCGTCGCGCATGATTTCGCAGATCACCGCCGAGGGGTTGAGGCCGGCCAGCCGCGAAATGTCGACGCCTGCCTCAGTATGGCCTGCACGGACCAGAACGCCGCCATCGCGGGCCTGAAGGGGAAAGACGTGGCCGGGCGAGGTGATGTCGTTCTTGCCCTTGGTCCCGTCGATGGCGACAGAGACGGTGCGGGCGCGATCGGCTGCGGAAATACCGGTCGTGATGCCTTCGCGCGCCTCGATTGAGACCGTGAAAGCCGTGCCGAGCGGCGTGCCATTCTCGCGTGCCATCGGCGGCAACTCAAGCTGCTCGCAGCGCTCGCGGGTGAGGCACAGGCAGACGAGGCCGCGCCCGTGAGTGGCCATGAAGGTGATGGCCTGCGGGGTTGCCATCTGGGCCGGAATGATAAGGTCGCCCTCGTTCTCGCGATCCTCGTCGTCGACAAGGATGAACATGCGCCCGTTGCGCGCCTCGTCGATGATTTCCTCGATGGGGGCGAGCACGGGGCGATCATCGTTGGCCATCAGGAAGCGTTCCAGCTTGCCAAGCGTTTCCGCAGTCGGGTTCCAGCCATCCTCCCCGCAATCACGCAGGGTATTGGCATGAAGCCCGGCCGCACGGGCAAGGCCGGAACGGCTCATGGAGCCGGAGGAAACGAGTTCGACGACGCGGTCAATAAGCTGCTTTGACATGGCCGCGCACATTGCACAGCTGCGTGTGCGAAGCAAGGCCCGCGCATACATCAGGATGTGATCGCCAACCAGCATGCGCCGACCTGGCCGACGATACGGCAGTCGTCTGGAGCTATGGCATTGCCCATCACATGGTCGGCAAGGACGAGGGCTGCGACGAGATCATTGCCGGGGTCCAGTATCGCGACAAATGTCGCCGGACGGACGATGGCTGGCTGATAATCGAGCGCTCGATCGCGAACCAGTGGGTGGACATGCGCAAGCCTGCCTGACCGCTCCGCGGCCGAACCCTTCAGATGGTGTCTGGCTCGAACAGCAATGTTGCGGGCCAGGCATCGCTGGCAACGAGGGCCGAAAGGGTGTGGCGCAGGATCATGTCCGCCCGTTCGACCAGACGCGGCACCTTGCAGTCCCGCGTTGCGCCGATGCTGACCGGCTGGTTGAGCACGGGATCGACGATCGGGCAAACCGCCAGGCTGCCTTCGCGCAGTTCGCGCATGATGGCTGACTTCGGCAGTACCGTGTGGGCCTGCCCGCCACTGACCATCTGCTTCAGCAGTTCGAGCGAATTCACCCGCCGGACTACGTTGATGCTCGCCTTGTTCACATAGGCGAGCTTTTCCACGATGGGGACCACGCCGCTCCTGGCCTCGGGCAGGATAAGCGGCAGGGCGGTTGCCGCGCTGAACCGCATCGGTTTTCCCTCGCCATCTTGAGGACTATTGCTGGGAGTGCGTGCCATGCGGCGCAGGCGCGCTGCGACGGTCTTGATGCTGGTGACTTCGGACATAGGGTGGATCTCCAAATCGGAGCAGCGGCACTCGCTGCTCCCACCACCCAAAGCCCCGCCAGTGGACTGGTCAGGGCGCTAGCGCCAAGCCACACGCTCAAAGGCAATGTTCGTTATCGCTATTACAGCACGCGATCAGACCTGATCGATGGCACGGAAGCCTGGCGGGTCTCTGCGCATGATGTCGAACGATTGGTTTGCGAGCGACTCGCCGCCTTGCTTGATGATCGATCCGGCATGACCAAGCATCTGTGCGCATATCTCAAAACGGCACGGCAATCTTCAACGATGCTTTATGATGCCGTCCGGCATGCAAACGAGCTCCGCACAGGTCGCCCCGCGCAGCGGCTGTCCCTGATTGTCAAACTGGTCGAACGCATCGAACTGGGCGCAGAGGATATCAGGATTCGGACAAGCACCTCGCGACTTGCCGCAACGTTTGATCTCGAAGCAGCATCCGATGCCAAGTCAGAGCCGATCGATCTGACCTGTCCATCAACCAAGGTCTGGCATGGACGTCAGCTGCGTTTGGTGATCCCTGGACCGGTTGCTCGTGCACAGCTCGGTCACCGCGACCTGAAGCTGATCAACCTCATTCGCGAGGCCCATGCCGCCAGGCGACTGGCAATCGTAAATCCGGACAAGACAATCTCCGACCTCGCCAGGATGTCAGGACGTTGCCGTAACCGACTCGCCCGCTACCTGAAAGTTTCGAGCCTTGCCCCTGACATTGTCACAGCAATCTTGCAGGGTCGGCAGCCGATTGGGTTTTCGATCACGCAGCTTCTGGGAGCAAATCTGCCACTATGCTGGCAGGAGCAGCGTCGCCTTCTCGGGTTCGCCTGAACGCCCAACATACCCTGTGCTGTCAGTCATTCTGCAATCGAGACTGACCCCAATTTGCTGAGAGATCATGTCTCTTCTCTGGGCGTCTCTGGAAGCACGGCCCTAAGCACCAAGCCCGAAAGCCCGCGGAAGTGCGCCAAACACACGCCCTTCCGCGTCGGGCAAACGCTAGAGGGCAGGACTTAAGGACTTCATGGTGCGGACGGTGGGACTCGAACCCACACGATCGAGGATCAGGAGATTTTAAGTCCCCGGCGTCTACCATTCCGCCACGTCCGCGCGCCACCGCCTTAGGGCGATGTGGCGGCGGTTTCCACCCCTTGCCGGGGCATTGCGTGAAGGCAGGTGCGCGGGATCAGTCCGCGTTCAGGCGCTGGCGCATTTCCTTGCCGGGCTTGAAGTAGGGAACCTTCTTGCCCGGAACGCTGACCGATTCGCCCGTGCGCGGGTTGCGGCCCTGGCGAGCCTCGCGCTCGCGGGTCGAAAACGCGCCGAAGCCGCGCAGTTCCACACGTCCGCCCTTGGCCAGGCGCTCGCTGATCTCGTCGAAAAAGATATCGACAACACGCTCGACTTCCTCGGCGCGCAGTTCGGGATTTTCACGGGCAAGAACCTGCAACAGTTCGGAACGGATCATGGTTTCTCCATCGCCGCAGACGCGACGTTATCCAGTTCCAGGTCGCGACCCCCCACTCCGGAGGACCTGAAAGGTTTTCGTTGATTGCCGATGTAATCTGCCAGACGTACGACACAAGTGCAATTGTCGGATTTGCGGCAGACCGAATGTCACGCTTCGGCAAGAAGTTCCGCCGGATCGATCCCCAGCATGTGCATTTTCGCCCGGATTGCCGGCCATTCACGGCTGAGGAACAGATCCCGCTCGCGCCCGCGCAGCTTTTCGGCAGCACCGGGCGCGACATACATGCCCACCCCGCGCTGCACCTCTACCAGTCCTTCGAGCTGGAACAGCTGGTACGCCTTGGCCACGGTCAGCGGGTTTGCGCCCTGTTCGGCGGCAAAGGCCCGCACCGAGGGAAGCATCGCGCCTTCGGCATAGGTGCCGTCGATGATCGCGGCGGCAATCAGGTCACGCAGCTTGAGGTAGACGGGCTGGCTGTTCTGGCTCATGGTGCAGCAGTGCCATAATACAGCGCGTCAGGCAAGGCCGTTTTTGCAGCATGGCTGTCGCAAATAAAGGTACAAGTGTAACGATTTTCCGCTTCACAGCCGCAAATTCGAAGCTAGGGTCTGCGCACGTATGCGCGCCGGGCAGGCGTGTGAATTCGGGGAGTTGTCATGAAGGAAATGGGTCTCTGGAACGAGGGTGACTGGATCGCGGCCATCGCGGTCGTCGTCCTCGGCGTGTTCCTGGCAATCGGCGCGCGTGTCGCCATCCAGAAGGAACCGGAGTTCGCAGGCCACCCCAAGGGCCTGTACATGCTGTTCTTTGCCGAAATGTGGGAGCGCTTCTCATACTACGGCATGCGCGCACTGCTGATCTTCTACCTGACCCAGCACTGGCTGTTTTCCGACAGCAAGTCGAACCTGATCTATGGCGCCTACACCAGCCTCGTCTACATCACGCCGGTGCTGGGAGGCTACCTGGCCGACCGCTATCTTGGCCAGCGCAAGGCCGTGCTGTTCGGCGGCCTGCTGCTTGCCGCCGGCCACAGCCTGATGGCGGTGGAAGGCGTTGGCGGACAGAACGATCCGACGATCAACGTGTTCTGGGCCGCACTTGCCTTCATCATCGTCGGCTCGGGCTTCCTGAAGGCCAATATCTCGGTGATGGTCGGCCAGCTCTACAAGCTCACCGACGTGCGCCGCGATGGCGCCTACACCATCTTCTACATGGGCATTAACCTGGGTGCTGCCATCGGCACGATCCTTGTCGGCTATCTTGGCCAGACGATCGGCTGGGGCTGGGGCTTCGGCCTTGCCGGCATCGGCATGCTCGCGGGCCTCGTCGTATTCGTGCTCGGCAAGAACGTGCTTGGCGGCGCGGGCGAGGCGCCGGCTCCGCTCGCGAAGAGCAAGGAATGGATGCTTTACGGCATCGGCCTTGCCTCGGTCGCCGTGATCTGGGCGCTGGTCCAGTACCAGGACGTGATCCAGACGTTGCTGATCATCTCGGGTGTCAGCCTGTTGGGCTACGTGCTTTACGAAAGCTTCAAGCTGCCCAAGGAACCGCGCGAGCGCATGTTCGCCATCCTGTTCCTGATCAGCCTCAACCCGCTGTTCTGGGGCCTGTTCGAACAGGCCGGCGGCTCGATGAACCTGTTCACCGACCGCTTTGTCGATCGCGGCGACGTGCCGGCGGCGATCTTCCAGTCGATCAACCCGATCTACATCATCCTGCTGGCACCGCTGTTCGCCGGATTGTGGGTGTGGCTGGGCAAGCGCGGCAAGGAACCGTCGGCTCCGGCCAAGTTCGGCCTGGCGCTGGCGCAGATGGGCCTTGCCAACCTCGTCCTCGTCTGGGGTGCCGAAGCCTTTGGCCTGGCAGCCATGACGCCGGTGATCTTCGTCTTCCTCTACTACCTGTTCGCGACGACTGCGGAGCTGTGCCTCTCGCCGGTCGGCCTCAGCGCGATGAACCGGCTGGCACCCAAGTTCCTCGCCTCGCTGATCATGGGAGCATGGTTCTACATGACCGCGGTGGGCAACTTCGTCGCCGGCAAGATCGGCGAGGCTACTGGTGGCCACGGCGGCGAGATGAGCAAGGCAAAGCTGCTGGAAATCTACGAGCTGTTCGGCTGGATCTCCATCGGCGCGGCCGTGCTCGTGCTGCTGCTCTCCCCGATCGTCAAGCGCTGGATGCACCTTGACACGCTTGAAGACCGCTGATCCCAGGAAGGCCTTTCATCGATGAAACGTAACCGTACCGTCCGCCCGGGCGTTTGCGCGCTGGCCGCGCTCGCCCTTGTCCTGCCGGTTGCCGGCGGGGCGAAGGAAAAGAACAGCAAGGACAAGGCAGCCGCCTCGCCCGCGGTGAACTTCAACAAGAACCCCTATCCATCGACGTACCGGCCCTTCCCGGGCGAGCCGACCGCGCTGGTCGGGGCGACGGTGTTCGATGGCGAAGGGCGCCGCATCGAGAACGGCACCGTGCTGTTCGCCGAAGGCAAGGTTGTCAGCGTCGGCGGACCGGACCTGGCGATCCCTGCCGGCTACCGCCGCATCGATGCTGCCGGCCGCTTCGTTACGCCCGGCATCATCGACATCCACAGCCACCTGGGCGACTATCCCTCGCCCGCGGTGCAGGGCCACAGCGACGGCAACGAGGCAACGGCACCGACCACCGCCGATGTCTGGGCGGAGCATTCCGTCTGGCCGCAGGACCCCGGCTTTTCCCGCGCGCTGGCCAATGGCGGCATCACCGCGCTGCAGATCCTGCCCGGTTCGGCCAACCTGATGGGTGGCCGCTCGGTTACGCTCAAGAACGTCTATTCGCGCACCATGCAGGGGATGAAGTTCCCCGGCGCGCCTTACGGCCTCAAGATGGCCTGCGGCGAAAATCCCAAGCGCGTCTATGGTGAAAAGGGCCGCATGCCCTCTACCCGCATGGGCAACATGGCCGTCAACCGCGCCACCTGGATCAAGGCGCAGGACTATCGCCGCAAGCGCGATGCCGGAAAGCTGGAAACCCGCGACCTTGCGATGGAGACGCTCGCTGGCGTCCTGGACGGTGATATCCTCGTCCACAACCATTGCTACCGCGCTGACGAGATGGCGCTCGTCCTCGATATGGCCAAGGAGTTCGGCTACAAGGTCAGCACCTTCCACCATGCCGTGGAAAGCTACAAGATCGCCGACCTGCTGAAGGAAAACGGCGTGTGCAGCGCGGTCTGGGCAGACTGGTGGGGCTTCAAGATGGAAGCCTATGACGCCATCCCCGAGAACGCCGCACTGATCAACAAGGCCGGGGCCTGCACCGTGATCCACTCGGACGACGAAAACGGCATCCAGCGTCTCAACCAGGAAGCGGCCAAGGTGCAGGGCGATGCCCGCCGCGCCGGGATCAACATCGCTGACGAGGAAGTGATCCGCTGGCTCACGCTCAACCCCGCAACCGCCATGGGCATCGCCAGCCAGACCGGCAGCCTTGCCCAGGGCAAGATGGCCGATGTGGTGCTGTGGAATGCCCACCCGCTGAGCACCTATGCCCGGCCTGACAAGGTGTGGATCGATGGTGCGCTGATGTACGATGCCGCCGATCCCAAGCGACGGCCGGTGAGCGATTTCGAACTTGGCCAGCCCGGCGAAGGAGACGTGAAATGAGCGCCCGCGCAACCACCCTTGCAGCAACGGCGCTGCTCTCGCTTGTCGCGGCACCGGCGCTTGGCCAGTCCGTCGCGGTGACAAACGCGACGCTTGTGATCGGCGATGGCTCGGCCCCCATCAAGGGCGGCACCGTGCTGGTTAGCGGCGGCAAGGTTGTCGCCGCAGGCACCAGTGTGGCCGTGCCTGCCGGCACGCGAATGATCGATGCCGGTGGCAAGTATGTCACCCCGGGCATCGTCGTCGCAGTGACCGATCTCGGTCTGGTCGACGTCGAATCGGACGATACCAGCAACGATACCGGCGCAGCCAAGGCCCCCTTCGGCGCCGCGCTCGATTATGCACCGGTGATCAATCCCAGCGCTCAGCCGATCGCCATCAGCCGCGCAGCCGGCGTAACGCGGGCGGCAGTCGTTGGCAGCGCCGGCAGCTCGATCTTCGCCGGACAGGGTGCGGTGATCGATCTGGGCAACGATCCCGCCGCCGTGGTCCAGCCGCGCGCCTTCCAGTACGTCGAACTTGGCGAAGACGGTGGCCGGATCGCCGGTGGCAGCCGCGTTGCCGCGCATACTGCGCTGCGCAATGCCCTGGCCGAAGCGCGCGACCTGGCTCGCCGCCACGGCCCCAACGTCGCCGCAGCCGACATGCGCCTGTCGACGACCAGCCCCGAACGGCCCGGCGATGCCCTGCTCAACCGCTTCGATGCGGCAGCGCTGGTACCGGTGGTGAACGGCCTCCAGCCGCTCTACGTGCGGGCGGAACGCGCGTCAGATATCCGCGCCGCCCTGGCGCTGAAGAACGATTTCCCGCTGCTCAAGCTGGTGATCGTCGGCGCGACCGAAGGATGGCTGGCAGCAGCCGACCTCGTCGCCGCGCGCGTTCCGGTCATCGCCTCGCCGCTGCGCGACCTGCCGAGCGACTTCGAGCACCTTGCCGCGACGCAATCGAACGTCGGGCGCATGGCTGCGGCCGGGGTGAAGGTTTCGCTCGGCGCGTTCTTCGACCAGCCGCGCCATGCCACGCAATATGCCGGCAACCTCGTCGGTCTGACGCGGGTTCCGCGCGCCAGCGGGCTCACGTGGGCCAAGGCACTCGCCGCGATCACCTCGGGCCCCGCCGAAGCCATCGGCATGGGCGACAAGTTCGGCAGCCTCAAGCCCGGCAAGGCCGGCGACCTGGTGATCTGGGACGGCGATCCGCTGGAAATGACCAGCGGCGTGGTTTCGGTGTTCATCGATGGCGTCGAACAGCCGCTCGACAACCACCAGAGCCGCCTGCGCGACCGTTACAAGACGCCGCAGGAAGGGGTGCTGCCGAAAGCTTACGATTGGTGAATCTGGAGGCGGGTCTGCACGTCAGGCCCGCACTTCTCCTACGCCTGCATCGTTCCAGCGCAGCGCCTTCAGCACGGTTTCGACGATGTGCGGCGCATTGAGACCGGCTTCGTCGTACTGCTTGTCCGGCGAATCGTGGTCCTGGAAAACGTCGGGCAGGCGCATGGTGCGGATCTTTAGGCCGGTGTCGGTCAGCCCCTCGTCGCTTGCCATGGTCAGGACATGGGCGCCCAGCCCGCCGATCGCGCCTTCCTCGATCGTCACCACAACCTCGTGCGTGGCGATGAGCTTGCGGATCAGTTCCTCGTCCAGCGGCTTGGCAAAGCGCAGGTCGGCGACGGTGGTGGAAAGCCCCTTCGCCTCAAGCTGGTCCGCCGCCTTCAGGCTTTCGGCGAGGCGCGTGCCAAGCGAGAGCAGCGCGATCTTGCTGCCCTGGCGCACGATGCGGCCCTTGCCGATTTCCAGCCTTTCGGGAACCTGGGGCAGCGGCACGCCCACGCCATTGCCGCGCGGATAGCGGAAGGCGATCGGGCCGGCATCGTACAGCGCGGCGGTGTGCGTCATGTGGACCAGTTCCGCCTCGTCCGCTGCGGCCATCACCACCATGTTCGGCAGGGTGGCAAGGTAGGTAATGTCGAACGAGCCAGCATGGGTCGCCCCGTCCGCGCCAACGAGGCCCGCACGGTCAATGGCGAAGCGGACCGGCAGGTTCTGGATCGCGACGTCATGGACCACCTGGTCATAGGCGCGCTGCAGGAAGGTGGAATAGATCGCCGCGAACGGCCGCATCCCCTGCGCGGCAAGACCGGCGGCGAAAGTAACCGCGTGCTGCTCGGCAATGCCGACATCGAAATAGCGGTCGGGATAGGCCGTCTCGAACTTGTCGAGCCCGGTGCCGCTCGGCATGGCGGCGGTGATCGCGCAGATGGTGTTGTCACGCTCGGCTTCGGCCAGCAGTGCCTTGGCGAAGACGTTGGTATAACTGGGCGGGCCGCCCGCGCTTTTCACCTGTTCGCCGGTGATGACATCGAACTTCTGGACGCCATGGTACTTGTCCGCCGCCGCCTCGGCCGGGGCATAGCCCTTGCCCTTCTGGGTGACGACATGGATCAGGCACGGCCCCTCGGCGGCATCCCGCACGTTTTCCAGCACGGGGATCAGCTGTTCGAGGTTATGTCCGTCGATCGGGCCGACGTAATAAAGCCCCAGTTCCTCGAACAGGGTGCCGCCCATGGCCATGCCGCGGGCGAATTCATCCGTCTTCTTGGCGGCGCGATGCAGCGGTTCCGGCAGCCTGCGCGAAATGCGCCTGGCGATCTCGCGAATGCCGAGGAACGGACGCGAGGATACCAGCCGGGCCAGGTAGGCAGAGAGCCCGCCAACAGGCGGGGCGATCGACATGTCGTTATCGTTGAGGATGACGACCAGCCGGTTGCCAGCCTGCTTGGCGTTGTTCATCGCCTCATAGGCCATGCCCGCGCTCATCGCACCGTCGCCGATCACCGCGATGCCGCGCCCCGGGGTGCCGGCCAGCTTGTTGGCCACGGCAAAGCCCAGCGCCGCCGAAATCGAGGTGGAGCTGTGCGCCGTTCCGAAGGGATCGTATTCGCTTTCGCTGCGCTTGGTGAAGCCGGAAAGCCCCCCGCCCTGCCGGATCGTGCGGATGCGGTCACGCCGCCCGGTCAGGATCTTGTGCGGATAGGCCTGGTGGCCAACGTCCCAGATCAGCCGGTCATCCGGCGTGTTGAACACATAGTGGATCGCCACGGTCAGCTCCACGACACCGAGGCCCGAGCCAAGATGCCCGCCGGTCTGGCCGACGGCGCTGATCATTTCGGCGCGCAATTCATCGGCCAGCTGGCGCAATTGTGCTGGCTCAAGCTTGCGAAGTTCGTCGGGAGTACCGACATTGTCGAGGAGCGGGGTGGCCGGATGGGCGGTCATGCGCTTAGCCTTACACCCGGAATCGGGCACTGTCGATTGATCCCCTCATGAAGGACCTGCATTAATGAGCATTCCCGCCGCCTCCATTCCGCTGTGCATGGTTCACACCGCCGACCGGGCTCGCAGCAGGCCGTTTTATTCGGGCGTGCTGGGGCTGCGCGAGCTGGGCGAGGACGACCACGCCGTGACTTACGACTTGGGCAACCGCACGCCCATGCGGCTGACGGAAATCCCGGGCCACGTGCCGTCGGGCCATACCGTGCTTGGCTGGCACGTGTCCGATATCCGCGCCACCATGGCGGACCTGAAGGCGAAGGGCGTGACCTTCCACATCTATGAAGGGTTCGATCAGGACGCGGACGGCGTCTGGCACGCTCCGGGTGGCGGCGCGAAGATCGCCTGGTTTTCCGATCCTGAAGGAAACGGCCTGAGCCTTACCCAGTTCGGGTAAGGCGGGTTCAGCCTTCGCTGCAATCCGCGCAGATACCGCGCACTTCGACCACCGGGCGGATATCGGCAAAGCCAGCCGCCCGTGCCGCTTCGACCAGCGCACCCGTCAGCCGGTCATCATCGCTGTGGACGGCGCGCCCGCACGAATCGCAGATCAGGAAAATGCAGTCGTGGCGGCAGCCGGGGTGGCTGTTGGCGACATAGGCATTGGCGCTTTCGACCCGCCGGGCGAGGTTGGTGCGCACGAACAGGTCGAGGATGCGATAGACCGAATTGGCGGCAACGCGCTTGCCGCGCTGCTTCGATACGTCCTCGGCAATGTCGTAGGCAGAGGCGGGACGCTCGCGCTCGGCAAGTGCGGCGAAGACGTCGGCGCGCATCTCGGTCCACTGTTCGCCGGCTGCTTCCAGCGCAGACTGCGCCGCATCGGCCAGATCCCTGCCGTGATGCTCGTGATGATGGTGATGGCCGCTCATGCCGCAGGTATAGTCGGCAATCAGCCCTTGGTGAAGCTTGGCTTGTAAAGGCCCGGGAACAGGCGCTTCAGCGCCGCCAGTTTGGGCACGTCCCAATAGGTGATGTAGGGATGCTGCGGATTCCTGGCCGCGAAGTCCTGATGCTCGGCTTCCGCGGCATAGAAGCCCTTCGATGGCTCGATCCGCGTGACGATCGGCGCGCGCCACAGGCCGGATGCGCGCAGCTGGGCAAGGTAGGCAGAAGCCACCAGCTTCTGTTCCGCGTTCTGCGGTACCAGTGCCGAGCGGTATTGCGTGCCGACATCCGGGCCCTGCCGGTTCAGCTGGGTCGGATCGGCGATGACGGAGAAGAATATCTGCAGCAACTGGTCGTAGCGGACCTGCGCGGGGTCATAAGTCACCCGCACGGATTCGGCGTGTCCGGTATTGCTGTCCTTCACCCGGTCATAGGTTGCAGAGCTGCGGCTGCCGCCCTGATAACCGGAAACCGCACTGGTCACGCCCTTCACATGACTGAACACCGCCTCGGTTCCCCAGAAGCAGCCGCCCGAAAATACCGCGACTTTCAGGCCTGCCGGCTCAGCCGACTTGCGCGCGGCGGCAGGCGCATTGACTGCGCTGTCACGCGCAGAGGCCGCCACGCCCTGCTGGCAGGCGGAAAGGACCAGTAGAAGCGGGATAAGCGCGAGGCCGCGCTTCATCTCAGCGCGCCGGGGCAGCGATCGCGGAAGGAACCACACCGTTCGAAGGTTCGCCAGAGTCCATGGTCATGAACAGCGCCGCGCAGCCGACCAGGAAGCCGATGCCGAAAGAGCGCAGGAGGTCAGCCTTGAGGAACGACATGTTACGATTCGCCCGAGTAGAAACGCGTGTTCGCCGAATGGGCGATCGCTGATTGCCAAGAAGTGAACTTTCGAGTCGCGCCAGCCAGCCTGCGGCAAACCGTTGGCGACCTGCGGCGAGTTGCCCGGCTCAGTGCCGGAAATGCCGCATTCCCGTGAACACCATCGCCAGGCCCGCTGCGTCTGCCGCGTCGATCACTTCCTGATCGCGCATCGAACCGCCGGGCTGGATCACCGCCGTTGCCCCCGCTTCGGCTGCGGCGAGCAGGCCATCGGCGAAGGGGAAGAAGGCATCGGAGGCCACGGCAGAGCCGACCGCGCGGCTCTGCGACCAGCCGTATTTTTCCGCCGCTTCCGCTGCCTTCATCGCAGCGATGCGGCTGGAATCGCGACGGTTCATCTGGCCTGCGCCAATACCGGCGGTTACCCCGTCCTTGGCATAGACGATGGCGTTCGACTTGACGTGGCGGGCAACCGTCCAGGCGAACAGGCAGTCCTTGAGTTCCTGCGCGCTCGGCTGGCGCTTCGTCACGACCTTGAGATCCGCCTCGGTGATCGCGCCATTGTCACGCGTCTGGACCAGAAGCCCCCCGGTGATCGGCTTGACGGCAAGACCGCCCCGGCGTGGATCGGGCAGGTCGCCTGTCAGCAGCAGGCGCAGGTTCTTCTTTTTCGCGAAAGCCTCGATCGCCTCGTCGGTGGCCGAGGGCGCGACGACCACTTCGGTAAAGATCTCGCAGATCGCCCGGGCCGTTTCGCCATCGAGCTGGGCGTTCACGGCAACGATGCCGCCAAATGCCGAGACCGAATCGCACTGCAACGCGCCGTTCCAGGCTTCCAGCAGGCTGGCGCCCTGCGCCACGCCGCAGGGGTTGGCGTGCTTGACGATGACCACCGCCGGGTCCTGCCCCTTGAATTCGGCGCAGAGTTCGAGCGCGGCATCGGCGTCGTTGTAATTGTTGTACGACAGCTCCTTGCCCTGCAGCTGGCGAGCCTGGGCGATACCGTGCGAATGCGGCCCCCTGGGCAGGTAGAGCGCCGCCTTCTGGTGCGGATTCTCGCCATAGCGCAGCTCTTCCTTGCGCGTTGCCGTGATCGCCAGCATCTCGGGGAAAGTTTCGCCCTGGTCAGCGAAGGCAAACCACTGGCTGATCATCGCATCGTAGGCGGCGGTGGCGGCATAGGCCTTGCCCGCCATCTTGCGGCGGAAATCGTAGGAAGTCGCGCCATCCTTCGTCTCGAGCTCGGCCAGCAGCGTGGCATAGTCGGCCGGATCGGTGACGATGGTCACATAGGCGTGGTTCTTCGCCGCCGAACGGACCATCGAGGGGCCGCCGATGTCGATATTCTCGATCACCTCGTCACGTTCCGCGCCCCGGGCAACGGTCGCCTCGAAGGGATAGAGGTTGACGACGACCAGATCGATCGCGCCGATCTCGTGATCGGCCATGGCCTTGGCGTGTTCGGCATTGTCGCGCACTGCCAGCAGGCCGCCATGGACTTTGGGGTGCAGCGTCTTGACGCGGCCGTCCATCATCTCGGGAAAGCCGGTGAGTTCGGAAATGTCCTTCACCGCAAGACCCGCCTCGCGCAGCGCCTTGGCCGTGCCGCCGGTAGAAACCAGTTCCACGCCGCGCGCACCAAGCGCCTGTCCCAGCTCCACGAGCCCGGCCTTGTCGGACACCGAAAGCAGCGCCCGGCGGATCGTCACGTCAGTCATTGCGAAAACTACCCCATTTTCTTCAGCAGCCAGGCGAAGTTTCGTCCGCCGCGCGAGGCGAGCCCCTGCACCACAAGCTGCTGGATGGCAACCGGGCGACCGTGATGGTCTGCCCAGAGCGAATCCTCGATCGAAACCTCGCCGCCGCCTGATCGGAATTGCCAGTAAGAACCGTCGGGCAAGGCAATGCCCGCACCCTGGCGATCTTCGGTCAGCCGCACTTCGACGTTGGGCCCAAGGTGGAAGCGGATGGCGAAGGCAACTTTTCCGCGCGATCCCTTGCCCTTGGCCGGAACCAGAAGGTCTTCCCCGCGCAGTTCGCTGCCATCGTCGCGCAGGATCAGGATGCGGCGATGGACCAGGCCATAGCGCCCGGCATAGCCATCGTGGCTCGCCTCGATCCGGGTCGCACCCGATCCGCGTTCACCCTCGAGCGTGCGCCGTTCGACATCGACTTCGTTCACGCCGGAGCCGATTTTCCCGCCGATCAGCACGGCGGTTGAGTTCGAATCGTCCAGGACGAGTGTTGAATGGGCCGCCGTGGCGCGCAGGCCGGCGTCGAGTCGCGCGGGAATCAGTCCACCCGCCGCCGCTGCGCCGCCGCAATTGACGATGATTCGCTGTCCGGCGTGGCTCAGTTCGAAGGCAAGGGTCGATGCGCAGCCGTGGCGCGAATGGCGCGACAGCGGGGGCGGCGCGGTATCGAACTGCAAGACCGACTTTCCGGCCACGACCCGCTGGTAGCCCCATTGCCGCACGTCGCGCAGCGGCCGGGTACGCGCGCCGCTTGCCTCGATCAGGCGCGAAAGCTGTTCGGCGCCGATTGCCCAGCCGCCTTGCCACGAACCCAGCGAACCATCGCCGTGCGTCAGCGCCAGAAGCGGCGGCACCAGCATGGATTGCATCGCGGCAATCGCCTCGGGCGGTTCGCGCTTCACGGCCTTGTAGCAGGCGCCCAGCCGCACGAGCAGTTCGATCGCTTCGATCTGGCACAGCGGGCTGCGCGAAAGCACGCCGCCATCGTCACCCACCATCTCGCCGATGGCACGGACCATGCCGGCCTCGCCGAACAGGCGCCGCGGCTTGCCATCCGAAAGCAGCAGGCCGGCCGCCGTGATGGCGCACCAGCCGGCGAAACGGGCAAGCAGATCCTCTCCGCGCTCGACATGGCGGTCAAGCCAGCGGGCGTGGCCAGTGATCGCGGCCATGGCCCGCGCACGGCTGGCCTTGTCGCCGGACAGGACGAGGGGCGCGTGGACGAGCCAGGAAAGCAGGCGGGTTCCAGCGCTGTCCACTGTCCAGAGGCCGGCCTTCGCAGGCCGCTTCGGTTCCTTGGGGTTGGCCGTTAGCCAGGCCTCCATGATGCGCTCGGCCACGGGCAGGCACTGCTCACGCGGGGCGGCCGCTTCAAGATCCGCCAGCCAGGCGAAGGAGTGGACATAGCGCTCCATCGGCGGAGCCATGCGGGCAATGCCGCCGAAATCGGCCTGCGAGATCGGCAGCTTCACGCCGTGCAGCAGGAAATGGCCTGCGCGCAGCGCGGTGCCCGCCACCTTGTCGCCGGCCAGGGGATCTTCCGCCGAGGCCAGCAGCCGCTCGCGCGCAGGCTTGGCAAAGGGCCGGGCGAGTGCGGAACCGGGGACACCCAGCTTGTAGGCAAAGCGCAGGAACCGCTCACCCGTGCTCAGCCGGGGTGGTGCAAAGTCTGCCAGCGCGAGCATGCGGCCGGGCGCAATGACCGAATCGGGCCTTTCGACTGCCTCTTCGCCTTCTGCCTCAGGGGCCGACTTGCCGATCACCAGATCCTCCCGCACCCCTTGCCGCAGCGGAATGGCGCTGCGCGGTTCCGCCAGCACTTCATCGTCCGCCTCGCCACCGGCCGCAAGCGGCGCATCGTGAAGAGGCGCTTCCACCGCGCCTACCCCTTGCCCTTCAGTGCGGCGATGTTGGCCGCATAGCAATCCGGGCCGCCCTTGAAGGTGGCCGTGCCGGCAACCAGCACGTCGGCACCGGCGGAAACGCACAGCGGCGCTGTGCCCGCATCGACACCGCCGTCAACTTCCAGCCGGATATCGCGGCCGGACTTGTCGATCATCTTGCGCACGGCCTCGATCTTGCGAAGCTGGCTGGAAATGAAGCTCTGCCCGCCGAACCCGGGGTTGACGCTCATCACCAGGACAAGGTCGATCTCGTCGATCAGGTAGTCCAGCATCTTGGCGGGCGTCGCCGGATTGAGCGAAATGCCCGCCTTCTTGCCCAAGGACTTGATCAGCTGCACCGTGCGATGGACGTGCGGACCCGCCTCAGGATGGACGGTGATGATATCCGCCCCGGCATCGGCAAAGGCCTGAATGTAGGCATCGACCGGCGAGATCATCAGGTGGACGTCAAACGGCTTGGCCGTATGCGGGCGCAGGGCCTTCACCACCATCGGTCCGATCGTGATATTGGGCACGAAATGACCGTCCATGACGTCAACATGGATCCAGTCCGCGCCCGCTGCGTCGATTGCGCGAACTTCTTCACCGAGCCGGGAAAAATCAGCCGAGAGAATCGAGGGGGATATCAGGGGAGCAGCCATTGTGCCTATTGGCCTTAACCCTATATCGAGTGCCGACAAGCGAGCTGCAGTGCTTTTCCACACAACATATACGGTTCAACGCCCTAGCGATTCAATTCATCGCAAAGCCCGCCATTGACCCTGCCCCGGCAAGCCGCAAGAACGCTGCCGTGACCAGCCCCGCCCCTTCCGACCCCGTTGCCCTGATGCGCCGCGAAATGCGCGTGCGGCTTGGCGAGGTCGGCGAATGGCTGGGCGACCTGCGCATCGAGCCGGGAACCTGGAACCTGCGCGGCGAAGAATTTTTGCTGCGCATGCCCAGCATCGGCTTCCGCTATCGTCGCGGCGAAGGGGTTACCATCGAACGCAGGCCCGGCGCGCGGCTTTCGGAAGAGCGCCTGTTCCTGTTCGGCACGGTCTATGCCGCCGTTGCCTGCATCAACGGCCTTTATCCCATCCATGCCTCGGCCGTTGCCTGGGACGGCGGCGTCCATGCCTTTGCCGGACCATCCGGGGCCGGCAAGTCGACACTGGTGACCGCGCTGGGAACGCGCGGCTTTCCGATGTTCTGCGACGATACGCTGATCCTCGACCTGTCCGATCCCGACCGCCCGCTCGCCCTGCCCGGGCACAAGCGCCTGAAGCTGACGGCAGAGGCGCTGCGGCTGACCGGAGCCCGGCCGCAAGAGCAGGTCGATGCCGCGGTCGAGAAGTTCTACGCCGTGCCGCCCGGCGGCGATTGCGCCGAGCCGCTGCCGCTGCGCCAGCTGATCTTCCTTGAAGACGGGGCGGACCTCGCTGGCAGCCCGATCACCGGGGGCGAGAAGATCGCCCGCCTGACCGACGACCATTACACCTTCGAAATCTACGACCTTGCCAATCGGCCCGATCCCGCCCGCCGCTTTGCCCTGCAGGCCCGGCTGGCGCGGCAGGTTGCCATGGCGCGGCTCGTGCGCCCGCGTGACGCGGCACGGTTCGCCCAATCCGTTGAACTTGCAGCAAAGCTGGTTTGCAGCCATAGCCTGCCGACATGACAGGGCTGATCGTCAAGTTTCCCGACCGTTTCGTCGAGACCGCCATCGACGATGAAACCGTTGTCATGGACCTTGACAGCGCAGAGTTCTTTTCGCTCAACGAAACGGCGGGCGCCGTGTGGCGGGCGATCGACGGATCGCGGGATCGCGATGCCCTGATAGCCGCCATTGCCGGGGATTATGGCGAGACTGCCGAGGCGATCGCCGCGGATGTCGATGCAATCCTGGCCCAGTTCACGCGGGCCGGCTTCATTGGCAACAGTGCCTGAAAAGCGCCGCCGCGGGCCTGTCCGCAGCCGCCTCGAAACGCTGGAGGCGGCCCTGTTTCTGACAATGGCGCGGCTGCTGATCGGCGCGGTGCGCTTTGAACGCTGGCGGAAATGGCTGGGCGATCCGGCGCAACAGGCCTGCCGTGAACAGCCGCAATGGATCGATGCCTACTGTGCCAAGGTGGTGATGCGGGCGGTAAGCCACCTGCCTTTTGACTGCGCGTGCCTGCCGCAGGCCATGGCGCTGCACTGGATGCTGCGCCGCCGTGGCCGCGCGGCCGATCTTGTCATCGCCACCCTGGGCGCGCCCCAGCGCGGCACGCATGACGACCTGCATGCCTGGGTGGAAAAAGGCGGGCAGATGCTGATCGGAATGACAACTGATCCGTTGCATCCGGTAATTCGTTTACGCTTTCCCGAATTCGAACAGGCGGCAAGTGCAGTGCAGCAATAAAGCTCTGGCGGCGGGGCAACTAATGGTTTATTCTTAGTCTTCACGCGTGCGTTAAAGTTTCCGACGGAGTTCCAAATGCCGGCCACGAGCAAGAAGAAGATCTGGACCAAGCCCACGATGTCCACCATCGGCCGCATCGGCGATGTGAAGGGCCTTGCTCAACCGGCAGTCAACCAGAACAACGGCGGCAGCGCCTGCACGGTCGGTTCGCCGAGCTGCGCCTTTTCCTGATAGGGCGCACCAAATTACCTGAATGATCGGCGCGGGAATCCGCTGGGCGGCCAATTCGTGGTTGGACGCATCCCGGATCGCGCCCTCGCTTGGCCTGTTTGCCGGCCATCCGGCCGCATCCGAAACCCGTGACGGGCTGACGCTGTCCAGGCTGGCGCGCCCGCGCGGCCCCTCGCCGCGCGGCTGGCGCGCGGTGCGCTCGCCCGCTGGCAATCCCGTGCTCATCTGCGGCTGGATCGACAATTGCGATCGGATCGCGGCGGACCTGGGCGTCGACCGCGCCTCGCCGCAGGGCCAGGACGAGGAATATCTCTACGGCGCGGCTTTCGACCGCTGGGGTGACGGTGCCGAAGCCCGGATCAGCGGCCTTTACGCCAGCATCATCGCCCTGCCCGATGGCCGGCTGCGGCTGGCCAGGAGCCCGCTGGGTGCCTACCCCCTGTTCTATGCCCACACGCCGACAGGTGCTGTCGCCTGCTCGATTCCCCGGCCCGTCTTCGCGGCCGGCTGGCCGCAAAAGCTGCGTTCCGATGCCCTCCTGTCGCAGCTTGCCTTCGAACTTGAAGATGACAAGGCGGCAAGCGCCTATGACGGGCTGATGCAGGTGCCGGAAGGATCCGTCGCCTACCTGTCACCCGCAGGTGTCACCTGCCGCCGCTGGTATGATATCACCGCCATCCCGCCGACCCGGTTTGCGCGCGACGAGGACTATGTCGAGCAGGCCAACGCCTTGCTGGCGGAATCGGTGGGCCATGCGCTTGCTGCTGCACGCAAGCCTGCGGTTTCGCTTTCAGGCGGGCTCGACTCGAGCATCGCCACTGCAGAGATCGTGCGCCAGCTGCCTGCCGGCCAGCGCCTGCCAAGCTTCACCTTCCACCCGCCGGATGACTGGCAGGGGAACGTGCCGCCAACCAATTTCGCCGACGAGCGCGAGTACGTGCGCGCCTTTGTCGCACAGTATCCGCAGATCGACCCGCACTTCATCGACAACCGGGGCATCGGTTTCGACCACAAGGCGCGCGAATTCTTCCTGGCAACAAGCACGGCCTATCCGGCCCAGACCGTGGGCGCCACGCATCACGGCGTGTGGCAGGCCGCCGCCGATGCGGGTGTCGACTGGCTGCTGACCGCGGCTGACGGCAATGCCACGATCAGCAATTCCGCCCCCTGGGCCTACAGCGAGTTCCTGCTGCGCGGCCGCTGGCGCGAGCTTTGGCGCATGGCGGCGAACCGGCCCGGCGACCATCGCAGTGTGCCTCGCCGTATCCTTGCCATGGGCCTGGTTCCCTTGCTGCCGCCTCGGATGAGGGCTGCCGTCCGCCAGTTCGTCCACCGCAACGATGACACGGCGCACTTCGGCAACCCCCTTTTGCGCGAGGGCCCCGCGCAGGGCCGCAAGGATTCGATTGTCGGCGGGCCCGAAGCGAGCAGCCGCCGGCAATGGCTCGCCATGCTGGAGGCACGTTGCGGCATCGGTGCGGAAATGGGCCACGGCTATGAACAGATATTCGGCCTGCGCTGCCGTGACGTGACGCATTACCGTCCGCTGCTGGAATTCTGCTTCAGCCTGCCGACCGATCAGTTCGTCCGCAACGGGCAAACCCGCTGGCTCGCGCGGCGCATGGCCGTGGGCCGCCTGCCCGAAGCACAGCGGCTGGAACGGCGCAACGCCATGCAGAATGCCGACTGGTATGCCCGGCTCACCCCGCGCCTTGGCGAACTGCGCGAGATGATCGGCGATATCGAGCGCGATCCGGAACTCGCCGGCCTGATCGATACTGCCCGCGCCAGGGCTCTCGTCGACAACTGGCCGCAAAGCGATCCGGGCTACGGCAAGCTGGCGACCCACCTGCGCTTTGCCCTGCCGTCGACCCTGCTGATGGCGCAGTTCGTGCGCCATGTCAGCGGTCGAAACTGAGGGGTCGCGCGTGGCTTCTCCCTCCCGATCCTCTACGCTCGCGCAGCTCGGACCGGCCTTGCCCCGGCGCAGGCTGGCCCTGTTGGCTGTGGTCTCGCTTGCCGCGTCGCTGAGCGAAGGGCTGGGGCTGCTGCTGCTGGTGCCGCTGATGGAAGTGGCAACGAACGGCCCGCAGGGAGGACTTGCCGCCGCGCTTGCCAGTTGGGGCCTGCCGCGCCGCCTTGATGGCCTGCTGGTGCTGTTCGTGGTGCTGGTCTCGCTCCGCTCGCTGCTGGTGCAGTATCGCATGGTGCTGGAAACTCGGGCTCGGATCGAGGTGACCAGCCGGCTGCGGGACCGGCTTCTGCGCGCCCTGTTCCATGCCGATTGGCGCTTCCTCTCGTCGCTGCGCCAGGGCGAACTCCTTTCGCTGGCGACCAGCGCGGTGGATCGCGCGGGCAACAGCCTGCAGTTCCTGTTGGGCCTGTTCTCCGCACTGGTCACGCTTGCCGCCATGTTGGTCGCGGCCCTGCTGATCGCACCGCTGCCGGCGATCGCGGTTGGCGCGGGTGGAGCGCTGGCACTTGCGCTCTACGCCGGCCTGCGCCGCCGCGCAGGACAGGAAGGCGAGGCGCTCGAGGCCCGGTTCACCGGCTTCTACGGGTTCTTCATCGAACGCTTCGGCGCGCTGCGGATCATCAAGAGCCTTGGCAAGGCGGAGGACGAGGCAGCTCTTGCCCGGAAACTGGCAGCAGGCGTTGCTAACGCGCAATTGCGTTACCAGTCGGGACTCGCGCTGGGGCAAGTCGTCCTGCAAAGCGGGGCGGCCCTCGCTCTTGCCGGCGCGGTCTGGCTGGCGCTGACCAGATGGAACGTGCCGCTGGCTGCATTGCTGCCGCTCGTCGCGCTGTTTGCCCGCAGTGTTCCCCTGTTGGCGGCAGTCCAGGCCAGCTGGCAGCACTACGCCCACAATGCCGCCGCCATTGCTGAGATCAATGCCCGCGTAACGCAGGCGCTTTCCCGCGCAGAGCCCGAGTGGGACGGGATCAGTCCGGCACCGGCCCTGCACCGGGATATCCGGCTCGAAGGCGCCTCGCTCTTCCACGCAGGTCGAGCCGTGCCCGCGCTCGACAAGGCCTCCCTCATCGTTCCGGCCGGTTCCGTCTGCTTCCTCACCGGGCCATCAGGCGCGGGCAAAAGCACGCTTGCCGACCTGCTGGCCGGGCTCATCCAGCCTGACGAGGGGCGGGCGCTGGTGGACGGTGTTCCGCTTGAAGGTGCAGCGCTGGCTGCATGGCGCCACCGGGTCGCTTACGTGCAGCAAGAGCCGGTGCTTTTCGACGCCTCGCTGCGGGAAAACCTGCTTTGGGCAGCGCCTGATGCAGACGAAGGGGCGCTGCGCGCGTGCCTTTCGCGCGGGGCCGCCGATTTCGTGCTGGACCTGCCGGACGGGCTCGACACCCGCATGGGACCGGGCGGGAGGCAGCTTTCCGGCGGCGAGCGCCAGCGGATCGTGCTTGCCCGCGCCCTGCTGCGCGATCCCGCCCTGCTGATCCTGGATGAGGCAACCTCGGCACTGGACCGCGAGAACGAGGCGCGCATTGTCGAGGCAATCGCCGCCCTCAAGGGAAAGGTCACTGTGGTCATCATCGGTCATGGCGGCAGGCTTGCAGAACTCGCCGATCAGACGGTGAGGCTGGAAAACGGGCGCGTTCTTGGCTAGCGCTCCGCAATCGCGGTGCAATCCATTCTCAATTCTGCCAAATTCAGGCGGCATTAACGGGGCGAATCGCATCCAAGGGGGGACAAGCGACTGATTTCAGCCGTGCCCGGTGCCTGCTTGCGGCACTTCCGGGCGAACCAATCCCCCCTTGCAGAACTGTTTTTGGAGTTCAGGAACGAACGACCATGGCTATTTCGACGACCATTCGCGCTGCAATCGCGCTTTCGCTGGCCAGTGCCGCCGCCCAGCCTGCCATGGCCGAAAGCGCGCCTGCGGGCTGCACCGGCACGCCCAGCCCGACCTGGGTAACGGTAGTGGCCGAAGGCATGCGCAACGGCAGCGGCAACCTGGCGATCACCCTGTATGCCGACGATTCGAAGAAGTTCCTTGTCCGCAAGGGATCGCTGTACGTCGGTCGGGTAAAGGCCAGTGCAGGCACGACGCGCGGCTGCATCTTCGTGCCAAAGCCCGGTGTCTATGCCATCGCCCTGTACCATGACGAGAACGCCAACGGTAAGATCGACCGGTCCGGGCTGGGCCTGCCGACGGAGGGTTTTGGCTTCACCAACAACCCGACCACGATCATGAGCCTGCCGGCCTTCAGCTCCGTGCGCCTCAACATCCCCAAGCCGGGCCTGGTGACGCGGATCCGCATGAAATACCCCTGATCGGGGCAGTTCAGCCGTAGATTTCAGCCAGCATTGCCGGGGCTTCGGCCTCGGCGAGCTTGTGTGCACGCGGGTCGTCGACATCGAGCCACCAGGCATCGCCGATATCCAGCGTTGCCGCCCTGCCGCGATCGGCCAGCCACTGCATGCCGTCGGAAAGACTGCCGGACTTGCCCTCGGCAATGGCTGCCTCGATGGCGCGGGGCAGTTCCTGGGTCGCGAGGAAAGCGCCGCAATCGACCGCGTCATAGGTCGGGATGGTCTTGCCGATGGCCCTGATGAACCCGCGGGCATCGGTTTCCACCCAGGTGGCATCGTCGGGATCGATCAGCGGGCTGCTCACGCGGCGATCGATGCCAAGGGTAACGCCGCGATCGGGAGCCCCCGCCGCTGCAAGCCGCTGCAGGATGGTGGCCGAGAAAATGTGGTCCGCCATCATCAGCAGGAAATCGCCGCCACCCAGCGCCGCCACGCGCCCCGCGCCGGCCATCACCGAGAGGCCATTGGGCTTCGACCAGTCAGCCACGCGTTCGGACAGGACTTCGATGCCCGCTTCCTGCGACAGCCGCGGCAGATAGGCTTCCACCCGCTCCGCCTCGTGCCCGGTGACGACCACCACCCGCTGCGCGCCCGCAGCCTTGGCCTGGCGGACGCCCAGTTCGACCAGCGGCTTGCCGGCGACCGGGGTCAGAGGCTTCGATTCGGAAATGTCGCGCAGGCGGCTGCCGAACCCGGCGGCGATGATCACGGCGTCCATGGCGAAACCTGCCCTCCTCAAACGAAAACGGCGCCGGATGGACCGGCGCCGCTTCTTCCGGCTTGATGCCGATTATTCGGCCGCGATGGCCTGGTCGGTGATGTATTCCTCGACCATCTGGGCGGCGAGATCATCGCTGAACTGCTGCGGCGGGTGCTTGCAGAAGTAGGCCGACGGGCCGACCAGCGCACCACCTTCGCCACGCTCGAGAGCAACCTTGGCGCAGCGGATCGCGTCCATCACGCAGGCTGCCGAGTTCGGGCTGTCTTCCACCGAGAGGCGGAGTTCCAGTTCCATCGGCACGTTGCCCCACTGCAGGCCTTCGAGGCGCAGGAAGCACAGCTTGTTGTCCTTCTGCCAGGGAACATAGTCCGACGGGCCGACGTGGATGTTCTCATCCTCGAGGCGCTGGGCGAGCATGGCCTGGACGGCTTCGGTCTTCGATTCCTTCTTGGAGCCGAGACGCTGGCGGTCGAGCATGTTCATGAAGTCGGTGTTGCCACCGGTGTTGAGCTGGTAGGTACGCTCCACCGTCACGCCGCGGGCGGCGAACAGGCTGGAAAGCACGCGGTGAACGATCGTTGCACCGACCTGAGCCTTGATGTCGTCGCCGACGATCGGGATGTTCTTGGCGCGGAACCGGGCTTCCCATTCCGGGCGGCTGGCGATGAACACCGGCATGCAGTTAACCACGGCAACGCCCGCTTCCAGCGCGCATTCCATGTAGAATTCGGTGGCTTCCTGCGAACCGACGGGCAGGAAGTTGATGAGCACTTCGGCGCCCGAGTCCTTGATCGCCTGGACGATGCGGGCCTGGTCGGCCTCAGGCTCGTTGGCGACGATGAAGCCCTTTTCGCCAACGGTGGTCATGTGGGCAGCAACGCCGTCCGAGACCTTGCCCATGATGACCTTCGAACCGGTCATCGGCACGTCTGCCTGGAACACCTTGGTGTTGTTCGGGGCAGCGAAGATGGCTTCGGAAATGTCCTTGCCGACCTTGCGCGCATCGACATCGATACCGAGAACGAATTCGACATCGCCAGCGCCATAGCCGCCGATGCGGTCATGGATCAGGCCCTGCGAGCTGTTGTTGTTCCGGTAGTAAGCTACACCCTGGACCAGCGAACTTGCGCAGTTGCCCACGCCGATCATGGCAACCTTGATTGGCTTCATTAATTCGATCCCTATCAGTATGTCAGACGCACGATCGCTGAGCGAATGCAGCGTCATTGTGAAATCGCGCGCCAAAAGCAAGAAGTTTGCGCGAGGTCAAGCCTGCTTGCCCCGCTTCGATGCATCCCCGGCGCGCCCCGTGGCGTTCCTGACACAACCAAAACGGGCCTGGCGGCTCGCATCCGGACCTGTCCCTAGCCGCAAACTGTGGCCAACCCAAGGCGGCATTTGTCGCAGCAGGAACGGTTATTCCCGACTATTTCCCTTTCTGCCGGTTGAGGAAAGCATAGGCGGTCTTGCGCATGTTTGCATCGATGGCCGGCGAATTGGCCCGGCCGAATTCGCCTATGCGCATGTAAAACCGCCATTGCATGAAGAAGAAGGTGATCACGCTGTAAGCCGCGATCATGACGAAGCCGGCCTCCCAGGCACCCAGCAGCACGAAGGGAATCAGGCACCACATGAAGGTATTGCGCCGTCCCGAAACAAGACGAAAGGCGCGTTCGATCCTGCCGGCATCGTCAAGCTGGCCGCCCGTGAAGCGCCGGAAGAATTCACCCTGCACCGCTTCGGCCAGCGCGAAGAGCACGATCAGGGCGCAGACGGCCCAGGCCCATCCCGTGCCGATCCACGCCGCCATGCAGATATAGCACAGATATTCCACGATCTTGTCAGCCACATGCTCAAGATCGCCCCACTTCGAAAAATCGAGCCGGGTGCGGGCGAGCTTGCCGTCCAGTCCGTCGAGCGGACCGATCACAAGGACTAAGACCAGCCCCGCCACCCACGCGCCAGTCGCAAAATACCAGGCCGCAAGAAGCCCCAACATGAAGACGAAGACCGAGACCATGTTCGGCGTGATCGGCGTGGGCAGCAGCAGGCGCGTCAGCAGGTTTTCAACCGGCGGATGGAAATAGCGCGCCGGCCAGTCGAGACAGCCCTTCTGGGCCGAATCGAGCAATACCGCCGTGCCCTTGCGGCCATCGGCCTCATTTGCCAGCGGCAGCCAGACCATCGGCAGGCGGCGGCGGCGGGCAGGTGCGTAGTCGTCGAGACCCGAAAGATCGACGATCCGTGCAGAGGCAGGCTCGAGGCCGGAAAGCGAATCGACAAGAAGAGTGTCGGCAAGCCGCGCATCGAAGGTGCCGCCCGGAAATTCGGCGATACCGGCAGGCCGCGCACCCTTTTCGTCGAAAGCGCCCAGGACGGGCCCCACCGGCGATTCATCCCGGTCGCTTGCGGTGAAAAAGGCAGCGAGCATCCGCTCATCGACCAGCAGGGCCTCGTCGATGGCCAGCACGCGGCTTTTGCCGACCGCTTCCACCAGCTTTGCAGGCGTATCGGCGATGAGAAGCGGCAGCTTGTCGCGCCGGGCTTCGCGCAGCGCCTCGTCCGCCGCCGCGCCCTGTTCGCCAGAACAGGCGAGCACGATCCGGTCTACGCCAAGCGTGTGCAACTGGCGGATCTGGCGGCGGATAATCGGGATTCCCCCGGTAACCAGTGCAGCCAGCGGGCCATGCGCCGAGCGCCGCGTTGCAAAGACCAGGCCGACGGCACCGGGGGCCGCGCGTTCCGCGCCAATGGCGGCAACCGCATCGACCTTCGGCCGCGCAACCTCCGTCAATTCACCAAGCAGGGGGGCAACACCGGGAGACAAGGGGGGAGAATATTTCACGTGCAGGCCAAATCCCTCAATTCCGGGAAAGGCGGTTCTCGCCAATCCCCTCTGTTCGCGGCTCCCCAAGCGATATAAGAACCAATCATCGTGTCGCCAGACAAGAAATTAATTCGGGGGCAATTGCAGTTTCGAATATGAACGAGACCCTTACGGCACCGCTGCAAAGGCCGCAGCGCAAGCGCGAACTGCAGGATTCGCTCAATCACTACCTTTATCACCCGCTGGCGTGGCAACTCGCTCGCGCGCTTTCGCGTACGCCGATCACGCCGAACATGGTGTCGATAATCGGCGGACTGTGCGTGGTGGGCGCTGCAATCGCCTATGCCCAGCCGATCTTTCCGCAGTCGGCCATGCTTGGCCTGCTGCTGCATATGACCTGGCACGTGGTCGACGGCGCGGATGGAGACCTGGCCCGGATGACCGGCCGTTCCAGCCCGATCGGCGAGATGGTGGACGGCCTGTGCGATTACCTCAGCCACGTCGTGCTTTACCTGACGCTCGGCTGGCTGCTCAGCAAGTCGATCGGCGGCGTGGCATGGTTCTGGACCGTCGCCGCAGGCATCAGCCACGCCTTGCAGGCCAACCATGTAGAGGTGCAACGTCGCCAGTACCAGTACTGGGTCTATGCCACCCCCTGGATCCGCCATAATCACGGCGCCGATTCCGCCACGGCGAAAAGCCCCTTCGCGGCGCTGGTAAGCGCCTACCTTGCCATTGCCAGCGGCATGACACCGCATGCGCTGCGGATCGACGAGGCGGTGGAAAAGGCCAAGGACGATCCCGCCCGGCTTGAGGCCATTCGCGCCGCCGTGCGCGCCGAAGCGCCGCCGCTGCTGATGCTGTGCAAGGTCCTGGGCCCGAATCCGCGCGCCATCGTGCTCGGCCTGTCGATGCTGGCGGGCGGAGCGGGCTGGCACGGCGCATTCTATTACTTCGCCTATCAGGCCGTTGTGCTGAACCTGCTGATGGTCTGGTCGGTCCGCGCTCACAACGCCGCTGCGAAACGGATTGCCGCCAGCATCGGCGCCTGATCTCGACAGGGCAATAATCGCGGCTATCATGCCGCCATGCCGAGCCCCGACCTGCTGGCGCAAGCGCGCGATATCGAACCGGAAATCGTCGGACTGCGCCGCGCGATCCATGCCGAGCCGGAGCTTGGCCTGCACACCCCGCTGACGCGCGACAAGGTGCGCGCGGCGCTCGCCGGCTTGCCGCTCGAATGGCGCGAGGGGCCTTCGACCACCGGCATGGTCGCGACGCTGAAAGGCCAGGCCGGAGAGGGCCGCCGGGTGCTGCTGCGCGGCGACATGGATGCCTTGCCCATGCCGGAAGAGACAGGACTGGCGTTTTCCTCCCGCTTCGAAGGCGCGATGCATGCCTGCGGGCATGATGCGCACACGGCCATGCTCGCGGGGGCTGCCCGCCTGCTGTGCGAACGGCGCGCATCGCTGGCAGGCGAGGTACAATTCATGTTCCAGCCGGGTGAGGAAGGCTGGCACGGCGCACGCTTCATGCTGGACGACGGCCTGATCGATCCCCTGCCCGATGCCGCATTCGCCCTGCACGTCATGCCCAATGCCCGCCATGGCGTGATCGGCGGGCGGGCTGGCCCGCTGCTTGCGGCCGCAGACCAGCTTGAGATCGTGGTCGAAGGCGCAGGCGGCCACGCCTCCATGCCGCACCAGACGCGCGATCCGGTGCCTGTCGCGGCGGAAATCGTCATGGCACTGCAAAGCCTCGTCACCCGCCGCTTCAATGCCCATGATCCGGTCGTCGTCACCATTGCCAGCCTCTCCGCCGGTTCGGCCCACAACGTGATTGCCGATCGCGCCGTGATGAAGGGGACCATGCGCACGCTATCGCCGGCGCACCGGGCCGAACTGCGCGATGCCGTGCAGCTTCTGGCCGCCGGAATCGCCGGGGCCCATGGGCTGACCGCCACCGTCACCATCATCGAAGGCTTCCCGGTGACCATCTGCGATGCCCGCGCGGTCGATTTCGGCGAGGCGGTGACCCGCGACCTGCTGGGCGCAGACCGCTTCCAGCGCCTTGCCGACCCGATCATGGGTGCCGAAGACTTCGCCTATGTTCTCGAGCGGGTGCCGGGCGCCATGTTCTTCCTTGGCGTTGCCCCCGAAGGGGACAACTGGGCCCAGTGCTGCGGCATCCATTCGACCCGCATGATGGTGGACGAAGGCACGCTGCCGGTGGGTGCCGCGCTGCTGGCTGCGCTGGGCGAGCGGTTTCTCGCCGGGGGATTCGGCGCATGACCGGGATCGAGCGCCTTGCCATCGCCGAAGAGGTGCGCCGGGTCAAAGCCACCTATTTCCGCGGTGTCGATACCGAAGATGGCGATCTCGTCCGCTCGATCCTCGCGGCCGATTGCGAGCTGGACTACCGCGGCTGCTGCACCGATCCGAAAAGCGGCGTCGATTTCATGCCGGCGATGAACTTGGTGCTGAAAGGACGCGAAGGCTGGGTTTCGGGTGCCTTCTCGAAAGCCGGGATCACCAGCGTGCACCAGGGCCACCAGGCCGAGATCACGGTTACCGGGCCGGACAGCGCCCGTGCCATCTGGGCGATGACCGACCGGCTCTACATGCCGCCCGGCGCCTTCTTCGGCCTGATGCGCGGCTTCGGATTCTATCATGAAACCTATGTGCGGGAAGCGGACGGATGGAAGATCCGCACCCTGAGGATCGAAAGACTGCGGGTAGAAGGGGTTTCGCCCTGACGCAGAAGGGAGAGGACAACAGGACGTGCTGGGAGGAATGCAGGATTGGGAAATGCGGGTCGAACATTTCGTCGATCACGCTGCGCGCGAGCATGGCACGCGCGAACTGGTAACCCGCTGGGCCGATGGCAGCGAAACGCGCACGGACTGGGCAGGCATCCGGCATGACAGCCTGAAGATGGTCCAGGCCCTGCGCCGGTTGGGCATCGGCAAGGGCGATCGCATCGCGACCCTGGCGATGAACCATCACCGGCACCTGATCACCTGGTACGGCGCGGTCGGCGTGGGCGGGATCCTGCACACCCTCAACCCGCGCCTGTTCGATGACCAGCTGGACTATATCGTCAACCATGCCGAAGACCGGGTGCTGCTCTACGATGCGGTTTTCCAGCCGATTGTGGACCGTATGCGGGATCGCTGGCCCAGCATCGAGCATTACATCTGCTTCGATTCCGATGCCCGTTCGCCGCATTTCGAGCAGTGGATCGGGGCAGAGGACGGCAATACCGGCTGGGAGCTTGGAGACGAACGCGATCCCTGCATGCTCTGCTACACCAGCGGAACCACCGGCCATCCGAAAGGCGTGCTCTATACCCACCGCTCCACCATGCTTCACGCGCTGACCAGCGTGCAGCCGTCGATCTTCGATTTCGACGCGCGCACGGTGATGCTGCCGATCGTGCCGATGTTCCATGCGGCAAGCTGGGGCCTGCCCTGGGGCGGAGCGGCCTGCGGCGTGAAATTCGTCTTCTCCGCCACCAACGATGCCGCCGTGCTGTATGAACTGTTCAAGCGCGAGAAGGTTACTCATTCGGCCGGCGTGCCGACCGTGTGGATGGCGCTGTTCCAGCACCTCGACGCCCATGGGGGCGAGCTGGAACGGCTGCGCCACATCATCTGCGGCGGCTCCGCCATGCCGCGCGCCATGGTGGAACGCTTCATGCGCATGGGCATCAACGTTGCCCATGCCTGGGGGATGACCGAAACGTCGCCCATCGGCACCACCGGCACAAAGCCATGGAACTGGGACGACATGGCCTTCGACGAACAGGTCGACGTCAAGGCGATGCAGGGCCGCGTGCCCTTTGGCGTTGAACTGCGCTGCGTCGACCTTGGCGATCCGGGCAAGGTCCTGCCGCGCGACGGCAAGACGTCAGGTGCGCTGCAGGTGCGCGGGCCCTGGGTGATCAAGCGCTACTTCAAGGGCGAGACCGACGCCGCGCCCGATCCGGACCAGTGGTTCGATACCGGCGATGTTGCCGTGCTTCACCCCGATGGCACCCTGCAACTGACCGACCGCACCAAGGACGTCATCAAGTCCGGCGGGGAATGGATCAGCTCCGTCGAGCTGGAGAACATCGCCGTGGGCTATCCCGGGGTTGCCGAAGCGGCGGCCATCGGCATTGCCCACCCCAAGTGGGACGAGCGGCCGATCCTGGTGGTGGTGAAAAAGCCGGGTGCGGAGGTTTCGGCCGAAGGGCTGGTTGCCTTCCTTGCCGACAAGGTCGCCAAGTGGTGGCTGCCCGATGCCGTGGAATTCGTCGATGAACTGCCGCACACCGGCACCGGCAAGATCAGCAAGAAGGACCTGCGCGACCGGTTCCGCGATTACCGGCTGGCCGAATGACCCTAGTTGTACTGCACCGTCACGCTGAGCGTGCCGGTGTAGGTTCCGGTGGTTGTCGAGGATGAAAGAGGCAGACTGCCGCCGACCTTCAGGGGTATGGTTCCCGCTGCGCCCAGCGAGCCTGAAAGCACCTGCGCGCCGTTGTGGGTCGGAATGGTGGTGACGGTCAGGCTCCCGTCCGGTCCTGTCAGCGTAACCGTCGATGGCACCGACAGGGAAACGCTCTGCCCGCCTTCGCCGCTGACCGTAAAGGCCGCTGCCCGCGGCAGGGGCGCCGAAAGGCTCGCAACGCCGATTCCACTGACCGTTACCGCATCGGTTGCCGGCGCAAGCGTGATCGTTCCCGCGCCGGTCTTGGGAGCGCTGACCCTTCCGAAGCTGAGGTCCTGCGTCTTGCTGAGCGTCAACGAGCGCAGCACCGTTGCATTGACCGATCCCGACAGCGAAATCGGCCGCGACCCGTTGAGGCGCGACACCGTGACAACAAAGCTCGACGATGCCGCGCCGCTCGCTCCTGCACCGTTGTCGCCGTTGATCGGCAGGTCATATCCCAGCCAGAATGTCTTGCTGCCGTTGCGGCCGACCGGTCCGATGCGAAAACTGATCGAACTGCCTGTGCCGGGGGCGAGCGTGATGGTCGCAGTTGCAGCCGATGTGGACACGGTAAAGTTCTGCAACGCCCCGGCTCGTCCGGTCGGCGTGCCGGTGAGCGCTACCGTTACCGCAGCTTCATCGGTATTGCAGCTTGGCTGGTTGGCGCAGGAAATCGTCACTAGCGAGCGGACCGGCGCCGTACCGGAGCGCAGGCCGTTGCCCGAAAGCCGCGTAACCGTACCCGTCGAGGCACTTGCGCGAAAGGTCGTCGGGCCGGTGGCCGCAGCGACGACCGGACCCAGGTTGGCGGTGCCGATCGACGAAACGCTGAAATTCTGAGCCGCCACCGGCGATCCCCAGAGACCGATTATCAGGAGGGCAAGGGCAAGGAGCCGCATCATTGCAGGGTCCGGCTGAACAGGATTTCGCCGGTCAGCGAACGCGCCTTGCCATCGTCGCCAATGGTGACGCGCAGAGGGCTTGCCAGGCGCATGCCCAGGCGGCGCGCCTGATCGGGATCGAGTTCCACCGTGTAGGACCCCGGCTTGACCGTATCGAAGACCAGCGAACCGTCGAACTCGGTTATGGCAGAGAGCACTTCACCCTTCTGCGGCACAAGTCGGACGAGCACGGCGGATAGTCCTGTCATCGTGCCATCCTGCTGGCGCATGTTCATGCGGATGACAAGTTCCGACGTAGGAACAAGCGGATAGAGAACCTTGACGACATTGCCGGCGCGCGGCTCGAAGGCCACGTTTTGCGGCGGCGGGGCAACGAAAACGGTGTCGGTATTGGCAATGTCGGTGCGCAGGTTTGCAACGCCGCCATCACCCAGCCCGGTCACGAAGGCACGGCCGGCGGCATCGGTGATCACCTTGCGCCCGGAACCTTGCAGCTCGACGCCGGGAACGGGATCTTCGCCTCGGTCCATGCGGCCGTTGGCATTGGCATCGAGGAAAGCCAGCAGGGCCGCGCTGCCGCCGTTGCCGGGGCCCGGCGGCGTGGCGCGATAGCGTCCGCGGAACGGATCGTAAGCCAGCCCGAAGTTCAGCTGCAGCCCCACCCGCCAGCGCTTCTGACCGGTGGAATAGTCCCCGCCCAACGTCGCATCGGCGAAGGGCAGGTGCGCGGTGAAACCGGCCTGAAGCGCATTGTCGCGCGCGGAAAAGTTGCGGCTCGCCCCCAGACGCAGGCTGTAGCGATCATTGATCGCGCGATCGGCGGTGATTGCCACGTTTTCCAGCCGCACCCCCGGCTTCAGGCGGTAATCGGCGCTCGCCCGCAGCTGCCATTTATAATCGATGAAGCGCGAGGCCGAGACGCTGCCGGTAAGGTTCTCGATTTTGCCGAACGGACCGGTACGCCGGTTGTAGTCCATGCCCATGGCCACCAGCGTGCCGGCGACCGAAGCGGTCGTGCGTGCGCGGGCCATCAAGCTGGTGCCGCCATCGGTGAACTGGGCCCGCTCGACCCGTGCTGAAACCGGCAGGCGGGCCTTGCCCGGCAGCGGCAGGGCGAAGTCCAGCGTAACCTCGTCATAGCGGCGCATGGGCCGTGAAAGATCCCAGGCCGAATTGGCTTCATCATTGAATTTGCCCGAATATTCCACGTGACGGGCAAGAAATCCGATGCCTGCGAGACGGCCGGCAGCACCGAGCGAAAGCGCGCTGCCGCCCTTCACCTGCTTGGCGAAATCGGCCTGCACCGCCATGCCCGCCAGCGATGTGCGGACCCCGGCATTGATGACATTGTGGCGATTGCCGCCAAAATCCTCGTAGCTGGCAAACCCGCCCCCCACGGTGAGGCCGGCGGTGAGGCCATGCGCCACGCTGACCACGCCGCGCACCGATCCGCGGGCCTTGTTGCTTGCCAGCTGGTTGTCTTCCGACAGGCTGATGACCGGCCGGTCCTGCAACACCACGCCCGCATCGAACTGCGTCTTGCCGGATGGAAGCTGCCCGCCGCCGACATTGACGATCCGGGTCTGCTCCAGCCGCTCGCCGCGCGGCCCATAAAGCACCAGCCGCACCACGTTGCGACCGCGCACCAGCGGCACGCCGGTGAATTCGTAGCGACCCTGGTTGCGCGCGCCGGCAAAGCCGCTGCGCAGGATATCGTTGACGTACAGTTCGGCATCATAGCCGATCGGCAATTCGCCGCGGATGTTTATCCGCTGGAAAACACTGGATTCTTCTGTCCCAGCCGAAGTGATCACCAGGCCGGCACCGCCCGCGCTGCGCGGCCCCAGGACGAGCGCGGGGGAATAGACGTCACCCGCCGATGCCATGGTCGCTTCAAGCGGACCGAGCAGGTCGCCGCTGGCGCTGCGACGCGTCGCGGTCACGCGCGCCGAACTCGGCTTGCCCTGCATGTCGGTGGCGAACCAGCCCGAAAAGCCGGTCTTGGCGAGGTCGCCGGAGACGCGAGCCTCCATGCGCGTGATCGCCCGACCGGTGCCGCTGTCTGCGCCCAGCTCCAGGCCGACATCCACGGAGGGACGACTAACCCATTGATATGGATTGGATACTCGTAATGCATCGACACCTGCCTGCGGTGCATCCATCAGCCCGCTAAGGCGCGCGACGCGCTCGCGACGGCTCTGGATGGGAAGCTTTTCCCGCGCTGTCAGGTCGATCGCCATTTCGTCGCTCGAAACCTTGATCGCGACTGGGAACAGCTTCGCTACCAGCGAGGCGCGCAGGTAGATGTCCGTCGCGGTCACCTTGCTGTCTGGCGGGACCAGGGCAATGACCTGTCCGCCAATCAGCGCACGACCGGCGGCGAGATCGACCGTGATGGCCCGCTGGTTCTCTCCCAGCCGTCCCGAGGCGATGCGGGCCTGCGGCTGGACGGTAAAATTGATTTCCAGCAGTCGGGAAAGTTCGCCAAGCGGGATCAGCGGATCTTCCGCATTGCCATAGGCGGCAAGCGATTCGCTAAGCGTGGCCTGATCCAGGTTCAGCGCATAGAGAAGCAGCTGGTCGGTATCCACCGCCAGGCTTGGGGACTGCGCCGCGGCAGTCCCGCCGGCTGGCGGCATGCCCGCAAGGACAGCCGCCAGGGCAAGGGCGAACAGCTTGCGCAGCATGGATCAGAAAGCCGTGAAGCTCCCGCTGGCCATGGCCGTGCCGGGCTTCTGATCCTCGGCGAAATAGCTCACGGTCACCGTCTCGCCCTTGCGCAGCGCGCGCAGCAGCGGAACGCCGGCGATGCGGTCGGTCACTTCGGGATAGACCGCGAGGCCGCGAACCAGGCCGACAACCTCGTTCTTGCCCGATCGCACTTCGATATTGCCATAGACGGAGCCTGTCCCGCTGCGGCGGATCGGAACGAGCAGTTCCGGCGTGCCCTTTGCAATGCTGCTGGTGATCGGACCGAGCGTAGCCTGCGCGCTGGCAGCTCCATCACGCACGATCAGCGGGATCGAAAGACCGAAGATCGACTGGATGCGAAGCACCAGTTCACCGCGCTGGGCAGCAGCGGCCTGTTCGGCGGTAAGGCCCGAATCAGCTGCGGGAACGGTGGTGACCGTCAGGTGCGAGCGGTATTCAGCGCCGCCAGCCCCTTCGGGCTGGGTCGCGCGGACCCGGATCGTCTTGCCCTGGCCGGGGCCAAGCACCAGTCGGCTCGGCGCAGCCAGCAGATAGGGCCTGGCGCTTTTCACCGTGGCGGCGGCGGCTTCGGCCTCAGGCCCTTTTTCCGCAGCGCGTGCCACGGGAACGATCTCGCCGGTCGGCAGCATGACGTTATCGACCAGCGCGACATCGACGGTAACCGCCGCGTTGCCCTGGTTGAACACGTAGACGGCTTCGGTCCGCTTGTTGGGCCCGAAGATCACGCGACGCGGGGTGATGTTGATATTGGCGGCACCAGTGGTCGGCGCGGCGGCGGCGGCGGGCGCAGAGGCAGGCGCGTCCTGCGCGGCAAGCGGAGCGGAAAACAGGCCCGCAAGGCCGGCGAATGCGACGGTCAGGGCGCGCAACGCGGCCCGGAATGATTGAATGTTGAGCCGGTTCATCACCAGTCTCCCCCGAAACGGTCGGCCCAGAGCCTCGCGGCTAATTGAACTGGGCCAGGAACAACAGGTTGCCCGGCGCAGTGCCAAAGCCCGCAGGCTGTCGGCGCGCGCCACCGGAATCTGGCAAAGCAGGAGGATTCGCTGTCGAGGATTCGCCGGGCACGCCGAAGCTGTAAGTGGCAGCGGAAAGCACCACCACTTCTCCCGGAATCCTGTTGCTGCGGCGTTTTGTGCCCGGCCGTGCCGGGGAAACGAGCAGCGAGACCGAATCGCCGACCTGTCCTTCGAGAAACGCTCCGGAAAGCGCGTCCGTCAGCACGTCATAGGCGATGCCGGTTCCCACCGAACGGGTTATCTCGACCAACCCGCGGGCGCTTGCCCGCTGTTCCTGGGCCTTGGCCGGAACAGCGGACAGGCTGGCGAGCGAGGCCGAAAGCAGCAGCGCCGTTGCGCGCATCTTGCCGGAACCCCGCTCGCTCATGCCCATATCTCCATGCAATCCAGGTTCTGGATTACTGATAGGCAACCGTCACGTCGAAAGTGCCGGTGTATTCGCCGCTGGCCTGCGAGGCGGGCAGGCTGAAGCTGCCGCCGACGTTGATCGCCTTCGAACCGGCAGCGCCCAGGGCGTTCGACAGCGTTTCGGTCGCGCCGACGTCCGGCGAGAGCGTGACGGTGATCGTGTTCGAACCGTTGGCGAGGTCGAAAGTGCTGGGGATCGCCACGGTGACGACCTGGCCGCCTTCGCCGTCAACCGTGAAGGTGGCGTGGCTGGTGGTGATGCCGGACAGCGCAACAGCGCCCGCACCGGCAACCGTGGTGTTGCTGTTGTTGGCGATCGAAACCGTGCCGGTGCCGCTGCGCGGCTGGACAACGCGGCCGAACACGAGATCGGTGTTCTTGGTGACCGTCAGCGGACGGATGATCGTGACCGAGCCATTGGCGGTCGCGGTCGAGGTGTCGGCGGCCGACTGGGCCGAGGCCGGAGCAGCGGCAAAGCCCGCAGCAACCAGCGCAAGTGCGATGATCTTCTTCATGTAAGTCTTCGTCCCGTACTCGGGGCACGAGGCCCCAGATGAGCATCCGGGAGACACCGCCTGGTCCCACACCAGTTGTTTCGCGAAGCCCCCCCGATCGAAGCAGATCGCCCGGGGTGCCCGCGCAAACTGCGGACTTCTACTTAGGTTAAAGGACTTATCGATTGGTTAACATGCGTAAAACGCCGCAAACCGGGGGCGGCTGACCAAAGCGCCGCGCTGCCGGGACAGGCCCGCTCGGAAACGGAATGCCCGTCTCCAGCGGTGAAGGGAGGAAGCGTTGCAGGATGCGCGGCGGAGCAAATTCCGGCGCACCTTGGAGGCACTCTTGGGGAGCGCTCGCTATAAACTATTGAAAAGATGGCGCACCCGACAGGATTCGGACCTGTGGCCTCTGCCTTCGGAGTGCAGGGAACCGGCCTAACCGTGGACAGAGCCGGACAATGAAACCCCTGAAATTGAGGCCTTCTATGTCTTGCGTCATCCCGTTTCGTCCTCCATTGTATTCCGTACAAATTCCGTACGGAACGAAAAGGGCGATCTGGCGATGGCACTGGACCTCAGCAAAGTTGGTGAGCGTGACAAGCTGAAGGCAACGCGGGAACCGCACTGGCAGCGGCTGCGCGTTGGCTGCTTTCTTGGCTTTCGCCCCTCCAAGGTTGGCGGCAAAGGCGGCAACTGGATTGCCCGCGCGTACGATCAGGACGGCGGCAAGTACCGCCTGAAGGCGCTAGGCGACTTTGGCACCCTTGCCGGTAATGAGGTGTTTGCAGCGGCCAAGAAGGCCGCTGAGGCATTTGCGGAACTGGTGGAAACCGGCGGGCAGGTGCGCGCCAAGATCGAAACGGTTGCCGATGCCTGCCGGGAATATGCCAAGGGCCGAAACGAAGCGGGCAAGCGGTTTGAGCGCCATGTTTATGACGACCCCATTGCCAAGGTGAAACTGGACAAGTTGCGCCGTCGCCACGTTGCCGAATGGCGCAAGCGGCTGGAGGAAAAGCCCGCCCTTGTGAGCCGCCGCAAGAAAGGTAAGCCGATCACCCGCGACCGGGCAGCCTCCAGCGTCAACCGCGATATGGCGGTGTTGCGGGCAGCCTTGAGCAAGGTGCTTACCAAGGGCGCTCCGAATAGTGAGGCGGCTTGGCAAGAGGCGCTGAAGGCCGTTCCCAATGCAGACGGGCGGCGCACCCTTTACCTTGACCGCAACCAGCGCCGCGCGTTGCTCGAAAAGATGGATGCAGAGGCCGCGCCGTTTGTCCGGGCGCTCTGCCTGTTGCCCTTGCGGCCCGGCGCTCTGGCAGCCCTGAAGGCTGGCGACTTTGACAAGCGCACGGCGGAACTCACTATCGGCAAGGACAAGACCGGTAAGGCCCGGCGCATTCAACTTCCGGCAGAGGCAGCCGCATTGCTAGCCGCGCAGGCCAAGAACAAGCTGCCCGCCGCATCGCTGTTCATGCGCGCCAATGGCACGGCATGGAACAAGGATAGCTGGAAACTGCCCATTGCGGCGGCTGTGAAGGCCGCTGGCCTGCCTAGCGAGGCGACCGCGTACACCTTGCGGCACAGCACCATAACGGACCTTGTGAGCGCAGGCCTTCCCTTGCTCACCATCGCGCAAATATCGGGCACCAGCGCCGAAATGATCGAACGGCACTACGGGCACCTTGCCAGCGATGCGGCGGTGAAGGCACTTGGGGAGTTGGTGTTGTGACCTTTGCAAATGAAGGCGAATGGCTGGCCTTCATTGCGCGGGACCATTACCTGCCCATGATAACGCCGGAAGCCGTCGAGAGCGCGTTAAAAGACTGTGCGCCGCCCATTGTCAGCGGCAAGGACTGGGAATGGCTGGCAATGGCCGTGCGGCGCTCATTGGCATCCACTATGCAAAATGTCAGCGACAGCCCTGATCGCACATCCAATGCAGCAATTTGCCGAGAACTGGTCGGCCTGTGTGAGCAAATTTCAGGCGCGTACATTGCCCTCCAGCGCAGGTCGAACGAGGCCGATATGCAGCTTTGGAATGTCGCCTTCAAGCAGTGGAAAGGCGTGAATGCGCTGGCGGCCGATGATGATCCAGACTTCGACTACAACCGTTTTGAACGAGCGCTTGCTGATCTTAAATGGCTTGGCGAGTTCGTCGGCCATGCAGCCGTCAACACGAAGCAGCAAAAGGCTAATTGGCGTACCACCGAAAGGAAGTTACTGCGCGTTGAGCGCGGCCATTGTTTGGCCAGGGTGTATGAATCGGCTTTCGGCATACCGATCACGGTAAACAACTGGCCAAGCGGGATGCACCGCGCGCCATCGCCGTTCATGGAGTTCTACCAGAAAATGGTGGCTCTGGCTTTCGGAGAGAGGGCAACACCAGACCTAGCGGGCATATTGAAACTAGCTCGAAGGCGGCACCTCAGCGCACCCTACGCCGTCTCGGAAGGTGAAATACCCGGCCTTTGATGGGGAGCATTGCCCCCCAATTCCTGATGCAACGATCACCACCTTAGTCCGCCCATCCTCTGGCACGTCCCTGTGTGTCCGCACTCATTGCGGCGACACATGAGGAAAAGAGGATGACGAAAAAATACGGAACGATGCCACAAGCGGTCGAGTACTCAGGCCTGAGCCGGTCGCGTATTTATGAGGCGCTTAAGGCGGGGGAACTGACAGCCAAAAAGGCAGGGCGCAGGACGCTCATCCCGTTTGCCGATCTCGACACGTACCTTGCCAGCCTTCCCACCTTTCAGGCGGGAGCATGAGCAATGCTGAGCGCTCCGCAAATGGAAAACGCCGGGTTGCAGCCCGGCGTGATCCGCAATCAACTTGGAGGCTGGTTGCACTCTCCCTCTACCGCATCGGACAGGCAGGCGCAAATGCTTGCGGCCCGTTTCTGCCTCTCGCCTTGGATGGCGCAGGATATGGCGCGGCTCTGCTTTGGGGAGTGCGGCCATGAGTAAGGCACCCTTTGCAACGCACCGGGAGGCGGCGCTTGCGCTGTTGAACGGCGGTTACCGGGCCAGCCGCAAGGCCGGGCAGTTTCTTGGCCAGCTAGCGGTTGATCCATCGCCAATGAGCGCCGCGCAGACCGATTGGCTGGCAAAGCTGCTAGACAAGGCAGGCCTGCCCCCACTGGCAGAGGGAGGCGCGCAATGAGCACCTATCCCAACGCACCGGGGCACCGGAAGGTGGAAACCTCCAAGGCTGCTGCCAATGCCCTTGCTCCCAAGCTGGGGCGGCTTCAGCGCATGGCAGAGGCCGCAATCCGCGCGGCTGGATCGTCCGGCCTGACAGCCGATGAACTGGCAGCCCGGTTGGAAATGGACCGCTGGTCTATCCAGCCCCGTACCAGCGAACTTAAGTGCAAGGGCCTGATCCGCGACAGCGGCAAGCGCAGGCCGAATTGCACCGGCAAGGCCGCTATCGTGTGGGTTGCTGCATGATGCCCGCTGCCGTTTCGCGCATTCCACGCGCGCGTGACGGCGGCGCTTTGAAACTTCACCGGGGGGCGACTTTCGGTGAAGTTTCAATTGCACCGCTCCAGCCGCAATCGCCCGCCAATGCGCCGTTTGCCCGATCTGGCACGGCGCTTGCGATAAATAACCTAACCTTAGGTGTGGCAGCACAATCGGCAGGCAAGCCCGGCAGGGGCGGAGCGCGGAACCGTGGCAACAGGCCAAGCCATGAACTGAAACAGGGCCAGATTGCCAATCTAAGCGCCTCTGAGGGCCATTCCCGCAACATCGGCCTGCCTTTCACCCGGATGATAACAATACACTGGAAAGCCGCTGGAGTGCCCTTGGAGGGCATGGCGGCAGCGACAGGCCTTTTTATCGACTACCTCACTAGATGGCTGGCCCGGCGCGGCCATCGCATCGCTTGGCTGTGGGTGCATGAGAACGCGGGCGACAAGGGCTGGCATTGCCATGTTCTCGCCTCCATCCCTGCCGATCTGGTGAAGCCTCTGGTTGGCGCACAAAAGCGATGGCTTAGGACGATCACCGGCAAGCCATACAAGGCGAAAGTCATTCGCAGCGACCCTATTGGCGGGCGGCTTAGGCTGGAAACCGGCAACCCCGTTTTGCACTTCGCCAATGCCAGAGCGGCGCTCGCCTATATCTGCAAGGGCGCTCCGCAAGCCGTGCTCGATACGGCTGGCCTAGACCGGCAACACAAGCCGCAAGGCCTGATTATCGGCAGGCGTTGCAGCACCTCTCAAAACATCGGCAGCACAGCAAGAAAGGCGCACGATGCCAAAGAAGAATAAGGCCAGGACGGAAGGCAAGGCAGCCGTGGTTGAGGGCTATACCGGCGAAAGCGAGGCGGAAACCATGGCGCGGGTGTTCACCGGGCCGACAATCCGCCACGGATCAGTTGCAAGCAGCTTTATTGGCAAGATGTTCGGCCAGTTGCCGGGACAGCCACAGTTTGACGACTACGGCAGGGCAATCGCTACCCGGACAGACAAAGCCAAGAGCGGAGATCTGGCGGCAGCGAGCGAAATGTTAATGGCTCAGGCAATCTCCCTTGATGCCATGTTCACCGAACTGGCCCGGCGATGCGCGATGAACATGGGTGACTATATCCACGCATCGGAGCGGTACGGGCGGCTAGCCCTGAAGGCTCAGAGCAACTGCCGGGCAACACTGGAGGCTCTGGCAAAGCTGCACCAGCCACGCATTCAAACGGTGCGCCATGTTCATGTCAACGAGGGCGGGCAGGCCGTCATTGCCGATCAATTCCACCACCACGGGGGGTGCGAGAAAAATGCGAGATCGAAAAATCAAAGCCATGCAACCGGAGCGGCTGGCGAAAGCGCCGCGCTGCCTAGCCCGGACCCGCTCAGGAACGGAGTGCCAATCTCCGGCGGTGAAGGGGAAGCGGCGTTGCAGGATGCACGGCGGGACCAATCCGGGGGCACCTAAGGGCAATGCCAACGCGCTTAAGCATGGGGCCTATTCGGCTTGGACGAAAACGACAGCGACACAGATAAGGGCGCGGCAAGTCGATTGGAATGACTTTTAGCTGGAGGCTTTGAACTCCTCCAAACACATCTTTTTATCGTTCTCGTGCCCTGTGTCGTAATCGTCGCCCAAGTCGTTTGGAAGGCTGCAATTGGTGGCGGGTGTTATCTTGATACTGTCACAGTAATATCCTCCACCATCCATACACCGCCGCTTCTTCTCCAAATCCTCCCCGTTCAATCTCCGGCAGGTTTTCTGCCAACGCGACTGATAATTTTCAAAAGCATCGGCCAAGCAGGCATTGTATTTTGCCTTCGCATCGCTGAGTCGCTTCTCTTTTGCCATTGCGGCGGTGGATTCGCTTGTCGCCCGAGCCAATTCAGCGCTCCGCTCTCGATCCAACTTGGTCTGGGCAACTTGGGGAAGGAAGATGGCATAGTAATACGAAACGGACACGCCGATCAGGAGAGCGGCAACCGCAAGCGCTAGTTTCAATAGCTGGTCTGCTTTCTCGATCATGCCCACCCCCTATGCGACAAAAGATAACCAGATTAGGACGATAGGCAACCGACGACACGAAATTGCAGCGGGATGCAAGCTCTACCCGAGAGCCACGCTGAACACCCCCTTTTTTCGTACTTATTCCGTACGAAAGGAGAGAGCGTCCGCTAAACCATTGAAAAGATGGCGCACCCGACAGGATTCGAACCTGTGGCCTCTGCCTTCGGAGGGCAGCGCTCTATCCAGCTGAGCTACGGGTGCCTGGCCGGGCGGTTAGCAGAGGCGGGGCGGCCTTGCCAGAACTAATGCGCGCGCTCCCTGACGGGTGGCTCGGTGCCTTCTTAGCAATTTTGCAAGGGGCCTTGCGGTACCAGCCTGGCATGAACGGAACCATGGCTCCCTTTTCCTCAGCCTCCGCAGGCTCCGCGAGCGGGCCGCTCGCCGGTGCCGGCCGCGCTTCTTTCGGGCAGGCGTCTGTCAGCTCGATGGGCATGAAGTGGTCGGCCTTGCACGATGCCGCGGGCATTGTCGCGACGCTGGCCGGCATGCCGCCCGAGCCGATGCGCCCCGAGGTCCGGAATTTCCCGGCCGTTATCCGCGATGCCGGTGGCTGGCGGCGCGAGCAGGCGGAACAGGGCGTCGAAGACCTTGCGGTCATCATGGAGGCCGGGATCGGTGCGCTGCTGGCAGTTCATGCCCGTGGTATCGATTCGCGCGCGGCCGCGCTCAGCCTGTGGACCGAGTTCCAGTCGGCCCGCGCCGCATTGCTCGAACTGGTACCGCAGGCCCGGGATATGCGCCGCCCGTTCTGAAGCGCTTGCACAGTTCCCGGTCTGTTCCTAGTATCGCGGGGTGAACCTTCCCGCGACTCCAACCGTTAGCGCCGAAGAGCGCGCCGCATTGGCTGTGGCCCGAGGCATCTGCCGTCTGTTCGCCCGCAACGATATCTGGTGCCTGCCCGAAATGCCGCTGCGATCGAATCGCCGGGCTGACCTGATGGGCATCGATGCCAAGGGGCGGGTGGTCATCGTCGAGATCAAGGTCAGCAAGGCCGACCTGATGGGCGATGGCAAGTGGACCGACTATCTCGACCATTGTGACCGGTTCTACTGGGGACTGGCCCATCACCTCGATCGCGCCTGCATGGAAACGCCTGCATTCCTGCCGGAACGCTGCGGCCTGATTGTTGCCGATGGCTACGATGCAGAGATTGTCCGGCAGGCCCCCGATCTTGGCCTCAATGCCGCCAGGCGCAAGGCAGAGATCGAGCGGCTGGCAAGGACCTCGCTGCGGCGGCAGGTCGTCGGCTCCGATCCGCAGTGGAGCGGTTGGGGCTAAATCCGGTCGAGCCGCACGGACTGAAGCCGCACCTCGCCCTCGCCGGGTTGCAGCATGAACGTGAGCCAGCGTGCGGGGCATTCCGCGCCTGCCCGGATTTCCGCCTGGTAGCTGGACGATTCCGGCCGGAACGTTGCCGGCAAAGGCTTTGCGTTGGACATGTCGCAATCGAGAGAAGCCTGGATCTGCGCGGAAGGCCTGCCCTGCGCCGTGGCTGCCTGCCAGGACAGCCGGTAAGCGCCCGGCGCCATGACCACGAGCTGGCGCAGCACCGTGCGCGAAGCAGGAGCGCTTGAGGTGAGTTCAAGAACCCGCTGCCCCGCCTTCGATCCGGGTAACACGGCCAGGCCTACATCGCTGCTGCCCACCAGCTCCCATTCGAAATTCGTGCGACCGCCGATGGTCCGCAAGTGGCCGAAATCGGCATCGGCAATCAACCCGGTGCCCGCTTCGCTGCAATGATCACGCCACAGGGTACGCGCCGCATCGAGCTTGCCGGCGTGGACAAGGCCGCTGACCGGCGGGGCAATGGCATCGCAGCCCAGAGGCATTCCCCTGCGGGCGATGGCATCGAGCACGATGGCGCGCCGCTCGACCACGTCCGCGGGCTGCTCGGCCGCGCTGCGGGCATAGGCCTCAAGCCAGGGCGGCCGGGCCTTTGCCACACGGTCCACGATGGCGCGCCGCCCCTCTGCCGGCCCTTCGATGGCGGCCAGCAACTGCGCGTTCTCGGCAAGCCAGGGTTGCTGGCGCAGCAGGGCGTCGAAGCGCTCGGCGGCAACGCGCCAGTCCTTTACCGCGATCGCCTGGTCCATCCAGTAGGCCTGCGTCAGCGGGACACGCCAGCCCATCTGGCCAGCGACGCGGAAGGCCTTTTCCGCGCCGGTACGATCACCCACCGCCAGACGCGCCGCGCCGAGCAAGGCCGGGCTTACGGGATCGACCGGCGCTGTGCGCACTGCGGCTTCCCCGGCCATGAGGGCATCCTGCGGGCGACCGGCGGCCAGATCGGCCTGTCCGCGGGTGTGGAGCGCCGTGCTGGCGAACAGGTCCGGCACCCTTTCCGCAGCGCTGGGGCGCAGGAAGGAGCGCCGGTCCATGGCGCTGCCGATAGCCAGCAGGCCGAACGCCAGGCACCCGGCCAGCACCGCGGCTTTCTCCGCCTGCTGCTTGCCTGCCGGGCCAAAGGCCATTTCAGCTCTCCTGCGTGTTGCCGTACTGGTAGTAGTCGTAACCGTAATATTCGGAATATTGGTTGCCCGCCTTCAGCGGATCGAACTTGGTCAGCACCGCGCCAAGCAACACCGGACGCATCGCGCGCAGGCGGCGAAGTGCCATCTTGAGCGATCCGCGGCGGCTGCGGTCTGCCTCGACAATGAAGACCACGCCATCGGCCAGGGCCGAAAGCGTCGGCGAATCGGCAAGGCCGAGGATGGGCGGACTGTCGATGATGACGACCTGGTGGGCGGCGGCGGCCTGCTGAAGGATGTCCTCCATGCGTGCCGTCGACACCAGTTCGGTCGGGCTTGGCGGGATCGGGCCGGAGGGCAGGAAGCTCAGGTTGTCCTGCCCGGAAGGCAGGATCGCGGTCCCGATGGCATCGTGCGAGGTCAGCAGCGAAGAAAGCCCGCGTTCGTTCTCATAGCCGATACGGCGGTGCAGCGATGGCCGGCGCATGTCGGCATCGATCAGCAGCACGCTGCGGCCCATGCGGGCGAAGCTGGAAGCAATGGCCACGGCGCTGGTGGTCTTGCCCTCGGACGGCTGCGCGCTGGTAATCAGCATGACATGCGGCAGGCCTTCGGCTGTCGAATAGAGCAGTGAACCACGCAGCGAGTTGTACGCTTCCGAAATGGGCGACTTGGGATCGAGCAGCGCTTCGGTCGGTTCGTCGGAATGCGAGCGCGGGACGACGCCGAGCAGCGCCATCCCGAGTTTCGATTCGACGTCTTCCGGCACGCGGATCGAATCGTCGAACTGGTCCTTGAAGAACACGATGACAGCGGCCAGCCCGAGGCCCAGCAGCAAGGCGGCCATCAGGTTCTTGAACAGGTTTGGCGAAGATGGCCCGCCGGGAATCTGCGCCGTATCGACGATCGAGATGTTCGAAAGCGCGATGCCGGCAGAAGCATTGAGCTGTTTGAAGCGCTGCAGCAGCCCGTCATAAACCTCGCGATTGGTATCCGCCTCGCGGGCCAGCAGGGCATACTGGACCGTGCGGTCCTGTTCGCTCAGGGTCGCCGACTTCAGCTGGACGACCTGCTCGGAAAGGCGCCGTTCGGTTTCCACCGCCGCGCGATATTCGGCCAGGATGCCGTTGCGGACGTTGGTTGCCGCCTGCTGGATCTGCTGGTTCAGCACGGCAAGCTGCTGCTGCTTGGCCTTTACCGTGGGGTACTCATCCAGGTGCCGGGCCTTTTCCTGTTGCAGCTCGGCCTCGACCTTGGCCTTTTCGGTAAGCAGGCTGGTGACGTTGCTGTTGGTAAGCACCGCCTGCGATGAAAGCAGCGGCGCTGCCGAAACCGCCTTCCAGCGGCCCTCTGCCTCGATGCGACGGGCAGTAGCTTCGTTGGCGGCGGTATTGATCTGCAACAGGCTGCCCGTGGTCACGGAGCCGCCGCTGTTGCCTTCGCCTTCCTTGCCGCCGACCAGCGCGTCGCGCGTGCGGATCAGGCCTGCACCGCGAGAATAGGCGGTCAGCGCCAGCTCGGACTGCTCGAGGCGCGCCTTGGTCTGCGCAAGCTGGTCCGAGATGAAGCTGCGCGCGTAGGTCGATGAATCGAACTTGCGCTGCAGGTCCGCCTGGATGAATTCCGACGCATAGGTATTGGCGATCAGCGCCGACATGCGCGGATTGGTGCTTTCCCAGGAAATCGTCACCACGCGCGAATCGCGCGGCAGGGTGACGGCCAGGTTGCCCTGCACCAGCCCGGCCGCAGCCTCTGCCAGCGCCTTTGCAGGAGTGCCGGGGGCAATCCCTTCGACTTCCTGCGAAGCGAAGAATTCCGGGTTGCTGCCAAGATTGAGCTTCTGCACCACGCGCTGGGCCAGACCGCGCGACTTGAGCACTTCGATCTGGGTCTTGAGGGCGCGGTCAACGTCGTAATCGGGCGCCTGTTCTTCCTCGCCCTGCTCGCGACCCAGGACCTTGCTGGTGCTGGCATTGATCTGGATCGTCGTTCGCGCAGTATACCGCGGCGTTTCAAGCATCGTCATGACCACCGCGATGGCCAACGCGGTGGAGACGATGGCAACGATCAGCAGCAGGTTCGAACGGATTGCCGCCACGATGTAGCGAAAGTCGATTGCTGGCCGGGCCGCAGAGACCTGGGCGATTTCGTCAGCCGGATCGGCCACGTAGTGCGGTTGCCAGACCGGCTCGTTGATTGGCGCACTGGTTGCCACGGAATGCCCTTTCCCGCTCGTGATCAGAAGAAGGTGAAGATGTTGAACAGCGGCGCAGCGGCGAGGAAATCGCGCCAGGTGCTCTTCACGGCGGAATTGCCGACGACGATGGTATCGCCCGCAAGAATCTGGGGATCGGGCGCGCGGCCGCGGCGTATGTCGCTCAGGTTGAAGCGCCCGCCGGCCCGCTGGCCGTTGATAATGCGGAACACCATGATCTCGCTGAGCTTGGCGGTCTTGGTCGGGCTCTTGGCCTGGGCAAGCGCGGTCAGCAGGGTGGTGCCGGGATTGGCTTCGAACACGCCCGGCGATTCGACGTCGCCTTCGACCGTGAAGGTCGAGCGCGGCCGATCCAGCACGGTGATCGCCACCTGCGGGTCCTTGATGAAGCGCGCTGCAAGCCTGCGTGTGATTTCGGCGCGCAGTTCGCGCGGGGTCTGGCCGCCGACCGGCATTTCGCCGATCAGGGGCATCTGCAGATAGCCGACCGCATCGACGCGATAGTTGTCGGACGAAAGCTCGGGCTCGCCGAAGATGCGGATGCCCAGGCGGTCACCCGGGCGGATCCGCTCGCTCAATTCGCCATTATCGACCCGTTCGGGAATGGTTTCATAGGCCGCAGCCCCCTGGGGCAAAGGGCTTGGTCCGCCGGCAGAGGCGCAGGCCGAAAGCATGGCAAGGCCCAAAAGGGCCGCAAGCATAGCCGGGACCCGCCTCAAGACATGTCGATCAAACATCCGCATTCCCTGTTTCTGCCCCGCGGGGCGCTGGCATCAAAAGAGCCACCGCCGCTGCCGCCAGAAATGCCAGCGACATAGACCGAAGCGGATAATCCACTATCGAATGCAGCGCAATCACGGCCAGGGCAGTCGTCGAAAAAACCACTTGGGAACGCGAGCTTGCAGGACACTCTTGCCAAGCCTGGCGGAGCAGCCCCGCGACGTTCCAACTGATCGCCGCCAGCAGCATCGCGGCGAAAATTCCCCCCTCGACGAGGATCTCCAGATAGTCGTTGTGCGCCCGGTTGGTCAGCGTTGCATCGATCACCTCGAGCGGCTCCACGGCGACGAAGGCGGGAACGAATCCCCCCATCCCGACACCCCAGGGAAAATACTGACGGATAACAAAAAGCGTATCGTGCCAGATCTGGGGCCGCAGCTCTCCCGAATCGCCGAAGCGCCTCACCACCCGTTCCACCACGCCCGCTTGCGCGAATATGGCCACGATCACGAGAACCGCGACAATTGAGATGGCGCCGCCGATTCGCAAAGCCTTCCGATCGAACCTGAGCCAGGGCCATACGATAGCCAGGACCCCGGCCCATGCCACCGGCAGCAGCAGGATCCCGGCCCGCGAACCCGTGAGGAAAACGCCGATGGTGAACAGCCCGACAAGCCCTGCCGATAGCAGCAGCCGGTAGCTCTGGGTCAGGCGCGAATGCGTCTTGAACTCGCCATATTCGCGCACGGTGGCAACGGCGGCGACCATGGCGATAAGGAAGACATCGGCCGCGGCATTATGGTTGGCCTGGAAGCCGTTCAGGAAACCGACATCGCGCTCGTAAAAACGGAAAGCGTTAGCTTCACCACCTGCCAGTTGGCCCGCGCCGACGACGAGCCCGAGCAGGGACATCGAAGCGATCATCGCCATTACCGTGGCCCGCCCACCGCGCCTCAGGCCGGCAACCATCAGCATGAAGGCCGCTGCGGGAAGCAGCGCCAGCAGCGAAGCAAGCGTGCGGAGCGGGTCGAGCGACCAGGGGTGCCAGCTATCCTGCGCGCCGACAAGGGCCAAGGATTCCCTGGTGAGCTCACGCCCCGGCAGAGCCTGCCACACCATGGGCGGCAGCGGGATCATCTGGACCAGCGGAAGGACGATCAGCAGGCCGGCAATTACCCAGGCCCGGCGATCCGCCGACACGAAGGGAAAGCGCAGTGGCGAGAGGACAACCCAAACAGCGCAGGCGAGCGCCGCAATTCCCTGAAGCAGCATTTCGGGAAGCGGCCAAGGCGAACCGCCGCCGCCAAGCACGACGGCGCACCCGACCAGCAGAGCCGCGATAATCACCTGTCCGGTGCTTGAGCGAACTGGATCCAAAATGCCCCCCCAGGCCAAAGAAAAACCCCCTCCGACTTGAAGGGGGTTCATCCGGTCAGGTCGATCCCGACATCACGATCAGCAACCGGCCTTCAGCCCGGCGACTTCTTGCTGACTGCGACCACAAGGCCACCTGCGCCCACCGAACCGACCAGAATGCCGAGCACACCGCCGCCGGCGCCCGCCGAGCTGGCAGCCTGACCTGCTTCTGCGCCAACCGGAGCATCTGCGCATTCGCGGGTCTGCTGAAGCTGTCGCACGATACCTTCGGCATTGCCGTTGCTTTCACTGGGACCAGTGAGAACGTTACAAACACAGGAGCCGTCATCAAGCTGTTGACGGGTCACGTTCGCCTCGCCCGGGGTGCCGGTGCGAATCACGTTAACCGTGCACTGGCCGCCAGTAGCGCCGGCAGCGAGCACAGGGAGGGGCAGCGATGAAACCGCGCGCGTTTCTGCGCTTGCAGCAACACCAGCGGTAACCAGGCCGGCTGCTGCGAGCGCGGCGAAAATCTGGCTTGTCACAATCTGCCTCCAAATACGCTTTAGGTTTATTTACCTAAGTAGGCAGCCTGAGTCTATTCCAATTCGCAAGCACAGCAAGACTTTCAATTAATTTTTGTGCATTGCAGCACGGATGTCCGGCGCCGTCGCAAAGGAAAGCCGCCGACCTCAATAGGCCCGGTCATGCACCAGCACCCTTATGGTTGCGACAACGATGCCGAGATCGCGCCAGATCGACCAGCCGTTAAGGTATTCGAGGTCCGCGCCGAGGCGCTGCTCAAGATCGGACTCGTGGTCAGTCGCACCGCGATAACCGCGCACCTGCGCCAGGCCGGTCAGGCCGGGCTTCAGGGCATGGCGCAGCCAGTAGCGTGTATCGACTTCCCAGAAAAGCTTGTCGCCAGCCTGGCTGCCGATAGCGTGCGGTCTCGGCCCGACGATCGACATGTCTCCGGCAAGGACATTGAACAGCTGCGGCAGTTCATCGATCGAGGTGCGACGGATGAAGGCACCGATGCGCGTAACCCGCTGGTCATCGCGGGCGGTCGAAACGTTGCCTTCCTCGTCAAGGCTGGCCACACGCATCGAGCGGAACTTGTACATCCGGAAGAACGTATTGCCGCGTCCGATGCGGCGCTGGACAAACAGGGCCGGGCCACCGTCTTCCGCCATGATGAGCAGCGCGACGACAAGCAGCAGGGGAGAGAGCGCGAAGATCGCCAGGCCCGAAAAGGCGACATCGAATGCGCGCTTCATCGCCCTTGCCCGAAGGCCCAGCGGCCCCACCGAAACCAGCAGCAGACCGTGCCCGCCGGCCTTGCGCGCGCCAAGGGCATCGAGTTCGGCAATGGTATCGTCGATTACTTCGCCGGCAATTGCCGCACCCTTGAAGATCAGCGCCCAGGCGTGGCGACGTTCGGGCGGGCAGGACACGATCACCCGGTCGCAGCCGCGCAGCACCTTGCCGATCCGGTCAAGCGCAACCGGGTCGGAAGCATCGGGCACAAGCCGGCGCTTGCGCGCATCCACCTGCATTGCGCCCGCCAGGTTGATCGGCGGTCCGCCATCATCGATGACCAGTTCGTTGGTCACCCGCGCGCCGCAGCGCCACCTTACAAAGCCGCGCATCTGCGCGCGCAGCCACGGCAGCATGAAGGCGGCAAACGCGATGCCCAGCGTGAAGCTGGCGCGCGAAAAGTCCCGGCTGGACTTGGTGTAGAAGGCAATGAAGACGACCGCTGCCGACGAGATGAGCAGGGCGATCAGCGCCCTTGCCGCGCCGAATTCCCAGCTTTGCAGCGTGCGCAGCGAATAGGCGTTGTTGTAAAGCGCAACCGTAAGGAACACGGGCAGGACGATCTGCCCCAGCACCAGGCCCATCTCGGCGCCTTCGCTGCCGAGATAGATCCATCCGCCAAGCAGGAATGCGCCCAGCACCATGGCGATATCGCCGATGAGGATCGCCAGGTAGCTTTGCAGTCGCCGCCGTTCCAGACCGGGCACGGAACCGGCCGGAGCGCTCTGCGCCCCACCTTTCCTGACTACCGGTACGGGATTTGCTTCGGCGTTCATCGTGCGTCTGCGGTTCGTTCCCAGCGGGCGCCAAGAGACCACCAAGGCACTGATGTGCCATTGGTTCCCCTCGCCCTTGTTGCGTTGCAACCAAGACCTAGAACAACCGAATTGTAAAGCTAATATACGTGTAACTACCGAGTGCCAGATTGGGGCGATACCCGGTCAATTCCTTCCCGCGGCAAAGCGGGCAATCTCGGTCAGCTCCTGGGCGAGAAGCAGTTCGGCAGACTGGCTGTTCGCCAGCAGCGCGCGGTGCAACGCGGTGAGGCGGTCAAGCAGACGCTCCAGCTTCCGCCCCCGCCAGCGCTGCAGCTGCGCCTGGAAATCGCGTTCGTCTTTCCAGAAAATGCGGCGCGCATTCTTCTCCGCCTCGACCAGCGCCCTCACATCGCCCCGCGGCCCCAGCTTGCTGGCCAGCTGCGCCAGTTGCGCAGCACGGCGCTCGAACTGGATGAGCAGACCGACCGGGCTGAGACCCAGTTCGCGCATCCGGCGGATTTCCGAGGCCAGCTTGTTGGTTTCGCCTGACAGCACGGCATTGACGATGGGCATCATGCCATCATCCCCGGTAGAGGCTCCGATCGCATCGAGAGCGGCCAGGTCCGCCGTGCGGGGCCGTTCGATGCTGGCATCGAGAAAGAGCGCAAGCTTGTTCACCTCGCTTTGCGCCAGCCGCGTATCCAGCCCGGATGCGCGGGCAATCCGTTCGGCCACCGCCCCATCGATCTTCAGTCCGGCGGCATTGCACATTTCGCGCACCGCCGCGGCAACGGACCGCAAGTCCGGCGGCCAGAAGATCGCGAACAGCGCGTCCTTGCGATCGGCCAGCAGCTTTGCCGTACGGCTCTTGTCGGTGGCATTGGCGGCAACGATCAGGACTGGGCAGGCTTCGACATCGCTCGACAGCAGGATTTCGACTGCTTCGGCCACCTCATCGCCCTGCGCGCGTACCCAGATATGGCGCTTGTCGCCGAACAGCGAAGTCGATCGCGCCTCGTCCCCCAGGCGGACCGGATCCTTCTTGAGCTCGGCGCCGGTGAGCTCGACCCGCTCGCCGATATCGGGAATTAGGCCCGCGATCCTGAAGGCGGCATCCTGCGCCCCTGCCTCGTCCTGACCGCAGAAGAAGAACACCCGCGCCTGCGCCGCCGCCTTTGGCGCTAGGCTGCCGAAATCGCGATTGGTGGCCTTCACTTGGCCGCAGCCGCGCCCTTGCGCAATTGCAGGGCGATCTGCGTGATCATGCGATCGGCAACGTCTTCGGCAAGGTTTTCGAGCGCCTTGTTCTCCGCCGCGATGGCCGCATATTCGGAGGAAACCACGTCGATACCGGCATCAGAACCGGCCGTGGCATCAAGCAGGATCTCGCCCGAAGCCAAATCGACAAGCTGGTAACGCGCACGCAGCGTGCGGCGCTCGCGGCCGATGGTATCGTCAGACAGCAGGCCGAGGCCTTCGAGCCGGTCGTCCAGCCGCACATCGAGCCGGTAACGCGCCACGCCCGAAGAACCGGCACTGCGCAGCCGGTCATTCAGCGCATTGCGCATCAGCCAGCCGGCACGCCCTTCGATCGCGGGCACGTCGATCCCTGCAAGGCCCTGCGCCACGGCACCCGAACCACCCCCGGCATACATCGGCTGGAGCCCGCAGCCCGAAAGCGCGAGCGCGGCACCGAGTGCAAGGAGCGCACGCCGGATCATGCTACCAGGTTCACCAGCCGGTCGGGCACGACGATCACCTTCTTCACAGCCTTGCCATCAAGCGCACGCTGGACCTTCTCGCTGGCGAGCGCAAGCGCCTCGACCTCTTCCTTCGGCAGGCCCTTGGCAACCGTGATCGTATCGCGCAGCTTGCCAAGCACCTGCACGGCAATGGTCACCTCGTCCTCGACGAGCAGCGCCGGATCGACCGACGGCCAGGCCGCATCGGCAACCAGCCCTTCGCCACCGATCCCCGCCCATGCCTCTTCGGCAAGGTGCGGCATCATCGGCGCGCACAGCAGCAGCAGGCTGCGAATGGCGGCACTCCGGCTGGCAGAGGGGGCGGCCTTCTCGATTACCCCGGTCAGCTCGTAAATGCGGGCGACCGCCTTGTTGAAGCCCAGCGAGGCGATGTCCTGACCGATGGCATGGACGGTCTGGTGGGTCTTGCGATCAACCGCCTTGTCCTCGCCCGTGGCGGACGCATCGTACTGGCCGAACAGGCGCCACAGGCGCTGGACGAAGCGCGCGCAGCCTTCGATTCCGGCTTCCGACCACGGCAGGTCGCGCTCGGGCGGGCTGTCGGACAGCATGAACCAGCGCACCGCATCGGCGCCGTACTGGGCAATGATGTCGTCGGGGTCGACCACGTTCTTCTTCGACTTCGACATCTTGATGACACGGCCGATTTCCACCGGCTGGCCATCGGCCCTGAGCACTGCCGAATCTCCGCCCCGGTCGATTTCGGCAGGGCTGAAATAGACCGGCTGGCCGTTCGCAGGATCGACGCGCGAATAGGTCTCGTGCGTGACCATGCCCTGGGTAAACAGGCTGGCAAAGGGTTCCTTGACGTCGATCAGCCCGATGTGGGCCAGCACGCGGGTCCAGAAGCGGGCATAGAGCAGGTGGAGGATCGCGTGTTCGATCCCGCCGATGTACTGTTCGACCGGCAGCCACTTCCTGATGGCCTCGGCATCGAACGGCTTGTCCGCCGGCTGACTGGCGAAACGCAGGAAGTACCACGATGAATCGACGAAGGTGTCGAGCGTATCGGTCTCGCGCTGGGCCGGCTTGCCGCACTGCGGGCAATCGACGTGCTTCCAGGTCGGGTGGCGCAGCAGCGGATTGCCGGGGGTCTTGAAATCGACATCCTCCGGCAGGGTAACGGGCAGGTCCTTCTTGGGAACCGGCACCACGCCGCAGACTTCGCAGTGGATGAAGGGGATCGGCGTACCCCAGTAGCGCTGGCGCGAAACGCCCCAGTCGCGCAGGCGCCACACCGTCTTGCCCTGGCCCCAACCGCCCGCTTCGGCGCGCCTGATCACTTCGGCCTTGGCAGCGTTGACCGTCATGCCATCGAGGAAACCGGAGTTGACGAGCACGCCATCGCCCGCCTCTGCCTCACCGGCGAAGGGCTTGTCCGCTTCCTCCGCATTCGCGGCAACCACGCGCAGGATCGGCAGTTCGTACTTGGTGGCGAATTCGAAGTCGCGCTGGTCGTGGCCCGGCACGGCCATGACCGCGCCGGTGCCGTAGTCCATCAGCACGAAATTGGCGATGTAGACCGGCAGGTGCTTGCCCGTGAACGGATGCTTCGCGCCGATGCCGGTATCGAAGCCCAGTTTCTCGGCCGTCTCGAGTTCGGCCGCGGTGGTGCCGCCCTGCTTGCACAGGTCGATGAACCTGGCCGCCTCGCAATTGTTCATCGCCACGCCCTGCGCGATCGGGTGATCGGCCGCGACGGCAACGAAGCTGGCGCCGAAAATCGTGTCGGGGCGGGTGGTATAGACCTCAAGGCTCTCGCCATTCGACAGCTCGAAGGCGAACTGCAGGCCCTGGCTCTTGCCGATCCAGTTGGCCTGCATGGTGCGGACCTTCTCGGGCCAGTTCTCCAGCCCGTCGAGCCCTTCGAGCAGGTCATCGGCGAACTGGGTGATCTTGAGGAACCACTGGTTGAGCTTGCGCTTCTCGACCAGGGCGCCCGAGCGCCAGCCGCGCCCGTCGATCACCTGTTCGTTGGCCAGCACGGTCATGTCGACCGGGTCCCAGTTGACCGCCGATTCCTTGCGATAGACGAGGCCCGCCGCATAGAGATCAAGGAACAGCGCCTGTTCGTGGCCGTAGTATTCCGGCTCGCAGGTCGCCAGCTCGCGGCTCCAGTCAAGCGCGAAACCAAGGCGCTTGAGCTGGGCCTTCATGTTGGCGATGTTGTCACGCGTCCAGCCGCCGGGATGGACGCCCTTTTCCATCGCCGCGTTTTCCGCCGGCATGCCGAAGGCGTCCCAACCCATCGGGTGCAGCACTTCATGGCCCTGCATCTTCTTGGCGCGGGCGATCACGTCGCCCATCGTGTAGTTGCGCACGTGGCCGATGTGTATGCGGCCCGAAGGATAGGGGAACATCTCCAGCACGTAGGAGCGCGGTTTCGCGCTGCCATCGTCGGCGCGGAAGGTCTGCCGCTCGTCCCATATGCGTTGCCAGCGCCCGTCGGCGACGGACGGATCGAACCGCTCACTCATTCATCGTGCCCCTTGTCGGGTCAGTTCTTGACCGCAGACTGGCGCAGGTCGCGCGCCTTGGTGAGGATGATGTCCTCAAGCTTCTGGACCGTCGCCGCCTGGACCGGCGCATCGACCCACGCACCGCCCTGCGAAACCTGGCGGCTGGCCGCAACGCGCAGCGCATCGGCGCGCAGGTCCTGGTCGAGGATGGTGACGGTAACCTTCACGCGCTCACCCGGGTTCTTCGGGTTGGCATACCAGTCGGTAACGATGACACCGCCGTTGCTGTCGGTCTGCACCAGCGGCATGAACGACAGCGCATCCAGGCTGGCGCGCCACAGGTAGGAATTGACGCCGATCGTGGTGACGCGGGCAGCGGCGAGATCGGCCTTGGGCCGTTCCTTCTTGCCGCATGCCGCCACCGACAACCCCAGCATCAGCACAATGCCAGCCTTGGCCAGAACGGACTTGGTCTTGCGGCTTGAGATAGTGCCAGTCATCGTCGATCGGTTCCTGTCAAAATGGGTGCAGCCCGAGGCCGGGCATTTCGCGCGTTTCGCCTCTATAACCGCGAGGTGGCGCGCGGCAAGCGTTGATACGCGGGCCTGCCACCTAGGGCGCAGGCCCCTTTAACCCCGAGTGAACAGCGCGATGGCGCCGATTGCCCGCCGGCCGCATCTGCGAATCCACTTGGAATTTGCAGCAAACGGGAGCACATTTGCCGGAGTCTGGGCGAGTCCCCGTCAGGGCTGGTTCAGGTAACCGGGGGCAAGGTTGCAACGCCATGATCAGGGCCAGGGACATCGATGCACGCGTATCCGGGGTTTCCCCGGCGGTGCTGATCGCCTGCGCCGTCGGCATGCTGGCCCTGCCCAGCGCGGTTCTGGCCTTTTCCAGTTCCTATGATCCCCGCCCGGTCAGCCTGAACGAACGTGCCGCCATGGGCACGATCACCCCGGCTTCGGTCGATCCCGCTCTTGCTCGCCAGATCAGCGTGAAGAGCCTGCCCAACGGCCAGATGTTCCGCTTTACTCCCGCCGGGATTGCCGGGCGGCCCGATCGCTCGATCACCGTTGCGGTGCGCGTCGATGCAACCACCGCCCGCGCCGTCAACGTCCGCGGCGGCCTGGGTGATACATCCGGCGCCATGTCGCCGCTGGGCATCGCGCCCACCGCCTATAACCTGGGCGTGGCGCGCGGCTTCCAGGGCTTCACCCTGCCCAAGGACGCGCGGCGGGGCGAGGACCAGGCGCTTAACAGCTTCAGCCTGAGCGCAGGCGCGCGCAATGCACCTTCGCGCTTTGCCCCGCGCATCGCGCTCGACAACCGCGAGAATGCCGGGCGCGCGCCCCGCACGTTTGAAGGCAATGGCGAGGCGACGGTGGATCTGGGTGGCTCCTATCGCCTGGGCAAGAACCTCAACGTCACGGCCGGCGTGCGCTATTCGCAGGAACGCGACCGCCTAATGCCGTTGACCGATGGCCGGCAGGACAGCCAGGCCGTCTATGTCGGAACCCAGTTCCGCTTCTGACCTCGCCTCCCTCCGGGAAATCCTCGCAAAATCGCCATCTTGCCGCTTTTGGCGGCTTGTCGCGCGCGCGCGCTCAGCCTAGCATCGGGGGCGAGGAGAGGACCTCGGCAGAAGGACACGGCGACTATGGGTAGAGTGGCAATCGTTACCGGCGGAACGCGCGGCATTGGCGAGGCGATCAGCCTTGCGCTCAAGGAAATGGGCTTCACCGTCGCGGCCAATTACGCCGGGAACGAGGCGAAGGCGGCGCAGTTCACCGCAGAGACCGGCATCCCTGCCTACAAGTGGGACGTGGGTGACCATGAAGCCTGCATCGAAGGCTGCGCGCGCGTCGCGGCAGACCTTGGCCCGATCGACGTCGTCGTCAACAATGCCGGCGTCACCCGCGACGGCGTGCTCCACAAGATGAGCTTCGACGACTGGAACGATGTGATGCGCATCAACCTCGGCGGCTGCTTCAACATGGCCAAGGCCACCTTCCCCGGCATGCGCGAACGTGGCTGGGGGCGCATCGTGAACATCGGCTCGATCAACGGGCAGGCCGGCCAGTATGGCCAGGTGAACTATGCCGCGGCCAAAAGCGGCATTCACGGCTTCACCAAGGCGCTGGCGCAGGAAGGCGCCAAGTATGGCGTCACCGTCAACGCCATTGCCCCCGGCTACATCGATACCGACATGGTCGCCGCCGTGCCCGCGCCGGTGCTGGAAAAGATCGTCGCCAAGATCCCCGTTGGCCGCCTGGGCCAGGCCAGCGAGATTGCCCGCGGCGTTGCCTTCCTCTGCTCGGAAAATGCCGGGTTCATTACCGGCTCGACCATGAGCATCAACGGCGGCCAGCACATGTATTGAGGGTGACCAGCCCCTATCACCCTCCGGTCAAGCGTTCGGTGGAGATCGCCGGACACAAGACCTCGATCAGTCTCGAGCCGCTGTTCTGGGACCTGCTCAGGCAGGCCGCCGAAGCTGAGGGCGTTCCGGTGAACGCCCTCGTCGCGCGGATCGATGTCGAGCGGATGGCCGCCGATGAGCCTCCGGGGCTCGCTGGCGCCGTCCGGCTCTGGCTGGTCTCAAACCTGTCCCAGCAATAGGCCCGCCAGGGCGCACGCGCCCAGCACTTCCGGCACGGAACGGCGCAGGCGGAACAGCAGCCAAGCGGCGAAGGCCGCCACCAGTCCGGCGCGCCAGTCGAACCGAAGCAGGTCCCCGTCCTGGAAGACGACATGCATCGCGAACCATGCGGCAAGGTTGGCGATCACCCCCACGACCGCAGCGGTAATCGCAGCCAGCGCAGCCTGCAGCGCGGCAATGCGTTCCAGCGCTGCCATCCACGGGGCAAAAGCGAAGATCCACAGGAAACAGGGAGCGAAGGTGACCCAGGTTGTCACCAGCGCACCCAGCAGTCCGGCGATCAGCGGGTTCAGCACGCCGGGATCGCGCAAGGCCGCCAGGAAGCCGACATGCTGGGTAACCAGGATCAGCGGCCCGGGCGTCGTTTCGGCCAGGCCAAGCCCGTCCGCCATTTCGCCCGCAGTGAGCCAGCCGAACTGTTCGACAGATGCCTGCGCCATCCACGCCAGCACGGCATAGGCGCCGCCAAAGGTTGCCACGGCCAGCTTGGAAAAGAACGCGCCCACCTGCCACAGCACGTGATCGGTGCCGAGCGTCATCGCAATCAGCACCATCGGCAGGGCCCAGATTGCCAGCCAGAGGAGAACCGTCGCCGCGGTTCCGGCGATCAGGCTGCGCGCGGGCGGACTTGGCTCCGAACCGTCGACGGCATGGGCACCCAGCAATTCGGGGCGAATCACGCCGACCAGGGCGCCTGCGAGGCCAGCCGCGAGGATCACCAGCGGGAATGGCACCGACAGCGCCGCCAGCGCGAGGAAGCTGGCAATGGCAAGGCCGGTCTTGAACTGCGTGCCGAGCGCCCGCCCGGCAATCCGCGCCACTGCCTGCGCGACGATCGCCAGAACGGCCGCCTTGATCCCGAGGAACAGCGGATCGAACCAGCTGGCACCCGAAAGTGCCACATAGAAGATCGACAGCAGCAGCATGACCAACGCGCCGGGCAGGATGAACAGCAGGCCTGCGGCCAGCCCGCCCTTCAGGCCATGCAGGCGCCAGCCGATCCAGGTCGCAAGCTGCTGCGCTTCGGGCCCGGGCAGGAGGTGGCAAAGGTTCAGCGCGCGCAGGTATGCGCCCTCGTCCACCCAGCCCCGCTCTTCCACCACCTCGCGGTGCATGAGGGCAATCTGGCCAGCCGGGCCGCCGAACGAGAGACAGCCAATGCGCGCGAATGTCCGCACGAGTTCCGGGAAGGAGGGCGAAATATCAGGTTGAGTCACGACAGTCCCCAATGCCTTTCGATCCGCAAGGTGCGGATATCAAAAAGGCAACGCTTGGGCACAACAGGCCTGATCGGGAGGTTGCTTTGCCCCGCTTGGCCAGCGCTAGGGCATCTTGCCGGACCGTTCAATACCGCCGGTCAATCCTTGCGGGCAGTGATCACCAGCGCGGACATGCAGACCGGCCCGGCCTGAATCAACGCGCGCAGTTCCGCCTCGGCCCGCTCACGCAGCGCCGCGCGCCGGTCTGCCGGCTGGGCGGCAATTTCGGCGGCAAGCGGACTGCCCTCGCACATGCCCTGGACCAGCCCGGCAAGGCTGACCGGATCCTGCACGAAGTCCACGCGTTCGATGGACACCTTGTGGAACCCCGCCGCATTGAGATCGCCGTGAAGCCGATGCGGATCGTGACAGGCAAAGGGCACCCGGGCGAGGAAATCGGCCTTGCCTTCGCCCATCACCTCTTGCGCCGCCCGATGCACGGCCTGGCTGGCGGGATTATCTTCAAGCCGGTTCCACACCGAAAACAGGTATGCCCCGCCCGGACGCAACACGCGCAGGGCCTCGGCATGGCCGGCGCGCCGGTCAGGATAGAACATCACCCCGAACTGGCAGGCGACGACATCGAAGCTGGAATCTGCGAATGGCAGCGCCTGGGCATCGGCGGCGACCAGCTCCACCCCTTCGCGCTCGATCCAGTCTTCGGCAATGGTCAGCATGGCCTGGTTGAGATCGCTTGCCACCAGCCGCACCGCCGCCGGCAGTTGCCGCGCCAACTGCCGGGTCAGGGCGCCCGAACCGGCGGCGACTTCCAGCACGGCCAGCGGCGCAAACCGCTCGACGCGGGCGACCATGTCGCGGGCATAGGGTTCGAACAGCGCCGGGACGAGGCAACGTTCGTAGGTTTCGGGGATGGAGCCGACGAATGCGGCATCGCTGGCCATGGAGCGCCTCCGTTTTGCCCGCCGCAGGCAACAACCTGTTCAGGCCCCGGCAGTTCCCGGAAAGAGCGGCTTCAGGTGATCTTGCCGCTGCCGGGCGGGTCACTGGCGGGGAAGCTTTCGTCGACCGCTTCATCGACCGGGTCCCATTCCGGCAAGTCACTGGCCATCGCCTCGGGCCCCGCGTTGCGCACGGGGGCAAAGCCCGGCGTTGCCTCGCCGGTGGCGAAGGCCGCCGGTTCGGCTTCGCGCTTGCGCGCAGAGCCGGCGAACCGGTAGATTAGATAGCCCGCGGTCGCAGCCGCAGCCAGCTTCAGCAGCATCATGGCAGTGTCTCCTGATCGAACCATCGATCAGGCAACGCGCCAGCGCCGATAAAGTTCGCCGGGACCCGCGCCTTTTTCGTCAGTCGCCGCCGATACGCTCGATATTGGCGCCGAGCAGGGCGAGCTTTTCCTCAAGCCGCTCATAACCGCGATCGAGGTGGTAGAGCCGGTGGACCTGCGTCTCGCCCTCTGCGGCAAGGCCGGCGATGACCAGGCTCATCGAGGCGCGCAGGTCCGTTGCCATCACTTCCGCGCCGTGCAGCCGGGGCACGCCATGGACGACGGCAGTGCGGCCCTTGGTCTCGATATGCGCGCCCATGCGATTGAGTTCGGGAACGTGCATGTAGCGGTTCTCGAAAATCGTCTCGGTGAGCACCGAGGAGCCATCGGCCATGCACAGCATGGCCATGAACTGCGCCTGCATGTCGGTAGCGAACCCGGGATAGGGCGCGGTCGAGATAGTGATCGGACGCAGGCGGCCCTCGGCAGCAACATGAATGCCGTCCGCCACCTTTTCAACCGAGACACCGGCATCGCGCAGGGCCTGAACGGTGGCGTCCATTTCTTCGATCACGGCGTGCTTCAGCGTCACTTCACCGCCGGTGATAGCTGCGGCGCAGGCATAGGAGCCCGCTTCGATCCGGTCCGACATCACGCGATAGGTGGCGCCATGGAGCCGTGGCACCCCGTGGATGGTCAGATCGCTGGTGCCGATGCCCTCGATCTGCGCGCCCATGGCGACGAGCAGCTTGCACAGGTCGACTATTTCCGGCTCGCGCGCGGCATTGTGCAGGGTCGACTTGCCGTTGCACAGCACCGCCGCCATCAGCGCGTTCTCCGTCGCACCGACCGAAACGACCGGGAAGGAATAGCGCCCGCCCGGCAGGCCGCCATCGGGCGCGATCGCGCGAACGTAGCCGGCGGCCAGCTCGATCTGCGCACCCAGCGCTTCCAGCGCCTTCAGGTGCAGGTCGATCGGCCGGTTGCCGATGGCGCAACCGCCCGGAAGCGAAACAGTCGCCTCGCCCATGCGCGCCAGCATCGGCCCCAGCACGAGGATCGAGGCGCGCATCTTGCGCACCAGTTCATAGGGTGCGACCGACGAGGTGATGCGCGTTGCCTCCAGGGTCATCACCCGGCCGAAGTCCTCGGGCCGCGAACCGGCAATCGTTGTGGAAATGCCGAACTGGTTCATCAGGTGCTGGAAGCCGTCGATATCCGCCAGCCGCGGCAGGTTGCGCAGGGTCAGCGGCTCATCGGTGAGCAGTGCGCAGGGCAGCAGGGTGAGAGCCGAGTTCTTCGCGCCCGAGATGGGAACCGTGCCGGAAAGGCGCTTGCCGCCCTCGATGATGATCTTGTCCATAAATCGCGGTTTAGCGGGAATTGTCCCGGCGGCAAGCCGGGTCGCCGCCAAGGTGGTTGACGACCTGCCAAGCACCTGCAATTCCTTGGTCCATGTCGCGCCAAAAGCCTATTCGCAAAGCCGTTTTTCCCGTTGCTGGTCTCGGCACGCGCTTCCTTCCGGCTACCAAGGCAATCCCCAAGGAGATGCTTCCGGTGATCGACCGGCCGCTGATCCAGTACGCAGTGGACGAAGCGCGCGAGGCGGGGATCGAACAACTGATCTTCGTCACGGGGCGCGGCAAGACGGCGATTGTCGAACATTTCGACATGGCCTTCGAGCTCGAGACGACGATGAAGGAGCGCGACAAGGCGCTGAAGGTTCTGGAGCCGACGCGGATCCAGCCGGGCAACCTGGTTGCCGTGCGCCAGCAGGTGCCCCTAGGACTGGGCCATGCCGTATGGTGCGCCCGCGCGATCGTCGGCGATGAACCCTTTGCGATCTTCCTGCCCGACGAACTGATGATTGGCGAGCCCGGCTGCATGAAGCAGATGGTCGAGGCCTATGAACAGGTTGGCGGCAACATCATCTCGGTCCTCGAAGTGCCCGAGGACGAGGTTTCCAGCTATGGCGTGATCGCCCCCGGCAAGCGGGAAGGCGCGCTGACCGAGGTCAAGGGCCTGGTCGAGAAGCCGAAGCGCGCTGAAGCGCCGTCCAACCTCATCATCTCGGGCCGCTACATCCTCCAGCCAGAGGTCATGCGCGTCCTTGAAAGCCAGGAGAAGGGTGCCGGCGGAGAAATCCAGCTGACCGACGCCATGGCCCAGATGATCGGCCAGCAGCCGTTCCACGCCGTGACCTTTGCCGGTCGCCGCTTCGACTGCGGATCCAAGACCGGCTTCATCGAGGCCACGCTGGCGCTGGCCCTTGAGCGCCCCGACTTGGCGGATGACGTCCGCGCCATCGCCCGCCGGCTTCTCGCCGAATAGGCAAAAGAAAAGGGCGGTTCGCACCGCCCTTTTCCTGGCACCTCTCCCCAGGTACCTTTTTCGCAGCCGCGCTTTGGCGCGGTCCACCGAACCTTAGTCTTCCGCGCCGCCCATTGCCGGGGCTGCGTTGGCAGCGGCAAGCTGCGCGGGCTTGAAGTCACCACCCTGCATGTAGGGGATCGGGTTCACGGCGGAACCGGCGATGCGGACTTCATAGTGGAGGTGCGGGCCGGTCGAACGGCCGGTCGAACCGACGTAACCGATGATTTCGCCCTTCTTGACCTTCTGGCCGCTGTACACGTTCAGGCGCGACATGTGGCCATAGCGGGTCTGGATTTCGCCGCCATGTTCAAGGCTGACATAGAGGCCGTAGCTGGAGAACCATTCGGCCTTGCTGACGATGCCGTCGGCCGAAGCGTAGATCGGCGTGCCGGTGGGCGCGGCAAGATCGACACCCTTGTGAGCGCGGCGACCGCCGAGGACCGGGTGCTCGCGCATGCCAAAGCTGGAGCGCAGCAGGCCAACTTCGACCGGCATCAGCGAGGGGATCGAAACGGAGCCGGGGATGGCAACCGGTGCGCTGGTGATGCCGGTCAGGCCCGGAACCACGCCATTGCGCTTGGGCTGGGTGGAAGCGGCGAGGGCGCGGCTGCCGTCGAGCTTCTGCCAGGAATTGAACAGCGAACGGAATTCATCGTCGCCCGAACCGGTGCCGGCCTGAGCCTTGGCGGCCTGGGCGGCGCGCAGCGGCGCAATGATGTCAGCGTTGGCGCTGGCGTTCGCGAATGCGGGGGATGCGGCAACGAACGAGAGCGCAGCGGCAGCAAAACCAGCGATCGAACGAAGCTTGAGAACCGAAGTGAAGATCACGAAAAACCCTTTTGAACCGTCCAACTCGATCAAGCGTCGAACCAGGCGTGCAACCCGCCAGTTCTTTATTCTTGGAGATGGTCGGACCCCCCGCCGTCTCGGTGGAGGCTGGCTACGGGGCCTCGGCAGGCAAGGCAACAGCTGCGTACATTTCCCGCGACAGACCGCACGCGAGGCGCGCCGAGTCGTTGAACGGTGGCTTAATGGAGCCACGAAAGTGGCGATTTACCTGCATTTTCCACCAGTCAGCCATCACTTCGCCGCGAGCCGAAGCGAGGGCGGCGAAATGCTTTGCGCCGATTCGAACGTGGACGATTTCATCGTCAAGGATTCGTTCGAGAATGCGCACACCAGTCGAATCTCCAGCTGCGCGGACACGCTCGATCGTCGCCGGGGTAACGTCGAGCCCGCGGGCTTCGAGTACCATTGGCACCACGGCCAGCCGCGCTGCGACATCGTGCCGGGTGGCGTGGGCAGCTTCCCACAAGCCGTCGTGCGCAGGCAGATCGCCATAGCTTGCCCCCATCGACTGGAGGTGGCGCTCGATGATCGCGAAATGCATCGCCTCGTCGCCTGCGACCTTGAGGAAATCGGACACGAAGGGCTCACCCATCTCCCGTCCGAAGCGGCCAGCCATGTCGAGCGCCAGGTCGATGGCGACGAATTCGATGTGCGCCAAGGCGTGCCACAGGGCGATCCGCGCCCGTTCGGATCCGCCCCGCCCGCGCTTGGGCATCCGGGCTGGAGGCAGCAGCTCCGGCCTGCCGGGGCGCGCCGGGCGATCGGGCATGGGGCAGTCGAAGGCAAATTGCAGCCGTCCCAGCCGCCAGTCACGCGCCACCTGGCGCGCCGCCATGACCTTGGCGCGCGGCTCGCCCGCTTCGAGCGCGTCGCGGATAGCGGCAGCAACCGAGGTCAAAGGGCTTTCGCCGCCTCCAGCACTTCGGCGGCGTGGCCCTTGACCTTCACCTTGTCCCAGACGCGGGCGATCTTCCCGTCTGCATCGAGCAGGTAGGTGGTGCGCACCATGCCCATGTAGGTGCGACCGTAGTTCACCTTCTCTGTCCACACACCCAGGGCATCGGAAAGGCCGCCTTCGGCTGCGTCGGTAGCGAGTGGGGCCTTCAGGTCGTACTTGGCGATGAACTTCGCGTGGCGGGCCGGCGGATCCTTGCTGACGCCAAGCAGGGCAACGCCCGCCGCGGCAAAATCGTCGGCGAGCGCAGAGAAATCCTGGTTCTCCACGGTACAGCCGGGGGTGTCATCCTTGGGATAGAAGAACACCACCGCCTTCTTGCCCTTCAAATCGGACGTGCGGATCGTGCCGCCATCCGGGGTGGTCATGGCAATATCGGGCATCGCGTCGCCCACGCCGGGTTTTCCGCTCATGTCTCGTCAAGCTCCAGTTGTTCGCCGAAGGCCTGCGCCCAGGCCTGCGCGACGACGCGCCGGGCCCCTGCGAATCCTTCCATCAGGCAATCCCAATCGTCGCATTGGCAGGCGCTGGCAAGAGCCGCGCAGGGCCCCGGCGGGGGCATCTGCGAATCGGGCGCGAGCAGGCGCGCAGCGACGAGCAGGCGGGTCAGGGCATCGTGCGCCGCAGCCAGTCCGGCCGGAACCAGCCCGGCGGCGGCCAGCGCCTCTATCGCTTGGGGCAGCGATGGTGTCAGGCCGACATGGTCGCGCAGTTGCAGGTAGTGGACGATGAATTCGACATCGACCAACCCGCCCCGCGCCAGCTTGGCATCGAGCGGGCCCTTGGCCGGTTTGTGCCGCGCCATTTCCGCGCGCATGGCCAGCACATCCTGCCGCAGTTTTTCGGGATCGCGCGGCCTTTCCAGAACCGCGCGCACGATCCGCCCCAGTTCCGCCTGCCCCGCCGCCGGGCCGAAGATGGTACGCGCACGCGTCAACGCCATGTGTTCCCAGGTCCACGCCTCCTCCCGCTGGTAGCGCTCGAAGCTGTCTAGGCTCACGGCAAGCGGGCCCTGGGTTCCGGAAGGGCGAAGGCGCGTATCGACCTCGTAAAGCGCGCCTTCCGCCGTGGGGACCGACAGCGCCGCGCCGATACGCTGGGCGAGCCGGTTGAAATAGAGCGTCGCGCCCAGCGGCCGGTCACCATCCGATTCCTCGTCATGCCCGCCGGTGAAGCAATAGACGAGATCGAGGTCGGAAGCGTGGGTAAGCGCCCCGCCGCCTAGCCGCCCCAGTCCGAGGATGACGAGATCGCTGCCCTCGATCCGGCCGTGCACCGCCTCGAACTCGGCAATTGTCGCGCCGGCCAGCACGGCAAGCGCGGCTTCGGCCACGCGGGCATAGGCACCGGCCACGGCAACCGGATCGGTCATCGCATCGACCAGCTGGACGCCCAGGGCAAAGCGCTTTTCGCCCACCTTGCGCCGCACCCGGTCAAGCAGGCGCTGGTAATCGTCATCGGCCTCGCCCTCGCCGAATTCCTCGACCAGCGCGCCGACTTCTCCGGGCAGCGCAAAGGCGGTGGCATCGATCAGCGGGTCCAGCAGGTCTGCGCGCAGGGCAAGCGCATCGGCCAAGGGCTGCGTCAGGCCTAGGACCTTGGCAAGCAGCTCCAGCAAGGCCGGGCGCGCCTCCAGCAGATGGAACAGGTTGATCGCGCTGGGCAGGCGGGTGAGCAGTTCCTCCCAGCGCAGGAAGGCGCGGCGGGGATCGGGTGATCGGGCCAGTGCAGCAAGCAAGGATGGCTGGATCGCGTCGAAGGCAGCGCGGGCCGCCTCGCTGCGCAGGCTGCGGATCTTGCCACTGCGCCAGGCTTCCACCCGCCCGGCCAGATCAGCCGCTTCATCGAAGCCCAGCCGCTCAAGCTCTGCCGCCAGCCGGTCTCCACCGATAGCCGGCGCGACGTGGGGATGCGGCCCGGCATCGGCATGGGCGGCGACAAGCAGGTCATAGCGCTGGCCGACCGCCTCGGTGATCGCCGCCAGTTCCCCGACCAGTGCCGCCCCGTCCGGCAGGCCATCGAGCCGGGCGACCCGGTCGATGGCGGCAGGGTCTGCCGGCAGTGAATGGGTCTGCTGGTCCGCCACCATCTGCAGGCGGTGTTCAACCGTGCGAAGCCGGTCATAGCTTTCGCCAAGCAGGCGGGCATCGTCGGCGGCGATGATCCCTGCCTCGGCCAGCGCATCGAGCGAAGCCCGGGTGCCGCGAAGGCGCAGCGCAGGGTTGCGCCCGCCATGGATCAGCTGGTGCGTCTGGGCGTAGAATTCGATCTCGCGGATGCCGCCACGGCCCTTCTTGAGGTCATAGCCCGGACCCACGCCGTTGGCCCCCTTGTGGTTCGCGCGGATGCGGCCCGTCAGCCGCCCGATCTCGGCAATGGCCCCGAAGTCGAGGCTTTTGCGCCAGACGAAAGGACGGATGGCGGCAAGGAACTGCTGCCCGGCATCGATATCGCCCGAACAGGCACGGGCGCGGATGAAGGCGGCGCGTTCCCAGGCAAGGGCCGAGCTTTCGTAGTGGATCAGCGCTGCTTCGATGGGGATGGCAAGCGGACTGACTTCCGAGGCCGGCCGCAGCCGCAGGTCCACCCGGAAGACGTATCCGCCACCGTCGATATGGCTCATCGTCCGCACCACGTCGCGCGCCACGCGCTGCGCGGCTTCGCCCGGCTCGTCGCGTTCGCGGCGGGGCAGCTTTTCGGGATCGTAGAGCAGGATCGGGTCGATGTCGGAGGAATAGTTCAGTTCCTGCGCGCCATGCTTGCCCAGGGCAAGCGCGAGCATCCCCGCCGGTTCGGCATCGGGCAGGCGCGCGACGATGGCGGCGGCGATGGCCGTACCGAGCGAGCGGTCGGCAAAATCGGAAAGCTCGCCCACGACCTTGCCCAGCGGGAAAGCGCCAGCCAGGTCGCCGATGGCAAGCGCGAGTGCCAGGGCCCGCTTTTCATGGCGCAAGGCCACGCCGACATCCCCGCCCGCGCTCCCGTGGCTTCGGGCCAGCGCGATCGCCTCTTCTCCCCGCCCTTCGGCAAGCAAGGCGGCAATATCCGCCTCGCGCTCGATAAGCCCTGAAAGATAAGGCGAATAAGCCTGCGCCCGCTCCAGCGCGCCCTGCCAGTCTGCTTCCCGTTCCATTGCGCTGCGTTGCCCTTTCGTCGGCGCTCAATCAAGCCGGTGCGGGCGAAGTCCGCCTTGCGACTGGTCAATCTTGCGCAGTGCAATCGCTTTTGCCATCACCGCGCCATGATGCGGCCAAGTCAGGCCGTTGCAGTATCGGCTTGAAAGGTCGCCCATGAAATCCTCGTTCCGTATCGCCGGCATTGCCGTGCTTGCCCTTGCCACTGCCACCGCCGCCCCGGCCGCGCCCAAGAAGGCGGCAGCCAAGGCCCCCGCCATCGATGCCACGCTGATGCGCCAGATGGTGCAGCGCCTCGCTTCCGATGAATTCGAAGGCCGCGCGCCTTCGACCAGGACCGAGCCGAAGGTGCTCAACTACATCATTTCCCAGTTCAAGGCCGCCGGGCTGAAGCCGGGCAACAAGGGATCGTGGCTGCAGGCCGTGCCGACGGTGGAGGTCACCGCCTCCAACGCATCGGCGCTGACCGTGACGGGGGCCGGCGCGCCGCTTTCGTTCCGGTTCGGCGATGACTATGTCGCCGGTTCCTATCGCGCCGTGCCGAAAACCGACATCAAGGACGCTGAGCTGGTCTTCGTCGGCTATGGCATCAACGCGCCCGAGCTTGGCTGGAACGACTATGCCGGGCTCGACATGAAGGGCAAGATCGCAGTCATCCTGATCAACGATCCGGACTATGCGATGGAAACGCAGGGCGGCCTCTTCAAGGGCCGCCGCATGACCTATTACGGCCGCTGGACCTACAAGTTCGAGGAAGCCGCAAGGCAGGGCGCGGCAGGCGCGCTCATCATCCATGACACGTTCCCCGCCGCCTATGGCTGGAACGTCGTCAATTCGAGCTGGACCGGTGCGCAGTACTACGTGCAGAGCGCCAACAACGGCATGGACCAGACCGAAGCCAACGGCTGGATCCAGAAGCCGGTGGCCGAAAAGATCTTCTCCACCGCCGGCAAGGATCTTGCCGCCCTGACCGCATCGGCAAAGGAAAAGGGCTTCAAGGCCGTGCCGCTGGGCCTGAAGGCCGGCTTCTCGTTCGACAATGCGATCCGCAAGTCCAATTCGCACAACGTGATCGGCGTGCTTCCGGGCAAGCAGGCACCCAACGAATATGTGCTCTACACCGGCCACTGGGACCATCTGGGCCGCTGTACTGCCGATGCCCGCGGGGACGACATCTGCAACGGCGCGGTAGACAATGCCACCGGCATCGCCGCGCTTGCCGCCATTGCCAAGGCCAGCGCCAAGGCAGGCCCGGCGCGCCGCAGCCAGGTATTCCTCGCCGTGACGCTGGAGGAATCGGGACTGCTGGGTTCGAAGTACTACGCCGAACATCCCGTTTTCCCGCTCAGCCAGACGGTCGGCGGCGTCAATATGGACGCGCTTTCGCCCACCGGCCGCTCGCGCAACTATTCCATCACCGGCGGCGACAAGAGCGAACTGACCGGGATCTTCCGCAATGTCCTCAAGGCGCGCGGCCTGATCGAAACCCCCGAGGAAGATGCCGAGAAGGGCTATTACTATCGCTCGGACCACTTCCCCTTCGCCAAGCAGGGCGTGCCCATGTTCTATGTCGAGCGCGGCACCGATCTGGTGAACGGCGGCACTGCAGCCGGGCGCGCGGCGGAAGACGATTACCGGATCAAGCGCTATCATCAGCCGAGCGACGAGTATTCGCCCAAGTGGGACTTTGCCGGCATCCTGCAGGATGCGGAAATCAACATGGCGCTGGGGCGCGAACTTGCCATGTCGAAGGCATGGCCGAACTGGCACTCGAATGACGAGTTCCGCCTGATCCGCGACAAGAGCCGAAACGGGAAGTAAGGCAGATGACGCTATCGACGCTGCGGATGCCGCCGGAGTGGCATCCGCAGGACTGGATCTGGATCGGCTTCCCGCACGATCCGGTGGAATGGCCCGGCTTCCTGGAAGCCGCGCAGGAGCAGATCGCCGCTTTCGCCAATGCCGTGGCGGAGAGCGGTCAGGAGGTGCGCCTCATTGTTCGCAACGAGGCCAATGCCGCCCGGGCAAAGGCCCTGTGCAGTGCCTCGGTCACGATCGAGACCCGCGTCTATGGCGATGTCTGGCTGCGCGATACCGGGCCGCTCGTCGTCTCGGACGGCAAGGGCGGCCGGGTTGCCCGGCGCTTCGGCTTCAACGGCTGGGGCGGCAAGTACCTGATGGAAGGCGATCAGACCATCGGCGCCGAACTGGCCGCCAGCGCCGGGCTTGAAACCACCTTTGCCGACTGGGTGCTGGAAGGTGGCGCGCTCGATTGCGATGGCACGGGGCTTGTCGTCACAACCGAACAATGCCTGCTCAACCCGAACCGCAACCCCCACCTGTCGCGTGCGGAAATCGCAGCGCGACTTGCCGGTGACCTGGGCTTCGATCGCGTGCTCTGGCTGGGTGACGGGCTGCTCAACGACCATACCGACGGCCACGTCGATAACCTCGCAAGGTTTGTTGCGCCGGGCGTGCTCGCCCTGCCCCGGGCGACCGGCAGTGACGATCCCAATGCGGCGATCTACGCCGATGCGCGGGCGCGCGCGGAAGCCTTCGGCGTGAGCGTGCGCGAAGTGCCCTCGCCCGGCCGCGTGGAGACTGACGGGCGGGTCGAACCGGCAAGCTACATGAACTTCGCCATCACCTCGAAGCTGGTTGCCGTGCCGATCTACGGGACGCCGCACGATGCCGATGGAGTCGCCGCCGTGGCGGAACTGTTCCCCGGCCGCGAGGTGGTGGGCATCATGGCCGATGCCGTGCTGGCCGGCGGCGGGTCGTTCCACTGCGCCAGCCAGCAGATGCCGGCTGCGGATTAACGAAGCGGTAACCGGACGGGGCGCATGAACGGTCCATGGCCCGAGTCATCGCCCTGTCCACTTCGCTGCCGCAACGCCTTGCCGGGCATGATCTGCTGCGCGCTGCAATGGTATCCGGCTGCGCGCTGGCACTGATCCTCGCCGGTCGCGCCCTGCCCTTCTGACCGTTCCGCCTAAAGCTTGATCACTGCGCCCAGGGCCGCTGCGCCCAGCACGCAGCCTGCGATCACGCGCCAAGCGCCCGTATCGATCCGGCCGAAGGCACGGCTGCCCAGCCAGTTGCCGATCACGACGACGGGGTAGAGCGCCATCACCAGCCACAACTCGCGAAGGTTCGCCTTGCCCAGCAGGATGGCCAGGACCACGCCGGCCCCCTGGGTTACGATGAAGATCGACATCATCGAGGCCCGGGCAACGGCAGGCGGAATGTCGCGCCTCAGGTAGTAAGGCACCACTGGCGGTCCCGGCATTCCGGCGAAACCGGTCAGCAGGCCAGATGCAATGCCGGTGGCAACGGTTTCCCCCTTGCCCGGCCGGTGATGCGGTTTTCCCGGCAGCAGCACAGCGACAAAAGCACCGATGGCGATGAGGGCGATCAGCAGGCGGGCAAGGTCCGGACCCGCAGCAGCCAGCGCAAACAGTCCCGCAGGGATCGCCAGCAGGGCCACGCCGCCGATGATCCAGGCCGAAGGCTCGGTATCAGCAACCTGCTGGCGCAGGCCCATGAAGCTGACGAGGAATCCCAGGCCATTGCCGACAACCACTGCCTCGGCCGGGGCGATTGCCAGCCCCAGCACCGGCACCAGCAGGATGGCCAGGCCAAAGCCCGCCAGCCCGCGCACGAAGCCGGCAACCAGCGTCGCCGCAAGGCCGAGCGCGATGGCTCCCCAGGTTATGCCGGCGATCAGGCGCGCAGGTCCGGCGGGGTCGCCTCAAGCTTCAGCATGGCGATCGCCTCGGCCAGCGGCATGACCTTCTGGTGCTCTGCGCCAAGGATACGGACGGCGACCGTGCCTTCCTCCGCCTCGCGCTTGCCCACCACCAGCAGGTGCGGAACCTTCTGCAGCGAATGTTCGCGCACCTTGTAGTTGATCTTCTCGTTGCGCAGGTCGGTCTCGACGCGGATTCCCGCGGCGGCAAGCTGCGCGGCGACCTCTTCGGCATAGCCATCGGCATCCGAAACGATCGTCGCCACCACCGCCTGCACCGGCGCGAGCCACGCCGGCAGACGACCGGCAAAGTGTTCGATGAGAATGCCGATGAAACGCTCGTAAGACCCGAAGATCGCCCGGTGCAGCATGACCGGGCGATGCTTTTCCCCGTCCTCGCCGATGTAGCTGGCATCGAGCCGCTCGGGCAGGACGCGGTCGGACTGGATCGTGCCGACCTGCCAGGTGCGGCCGATCGCGTCGGTCAGGTGCCATTCCAGCTTGGGCGCGTAGAAGGCGCCTTCGCCCGGCAATTCTTCCCAGCCGTATTCCTCGGTCGCCAGCCCGGCGCGCACCACGGCATCGCGCAGCTCGCCTTCGGCCTGGTCCCACTGCTCGTCGCTGCCGAACCGCATGTCCGGGCGCAGCGCCAGCTTGATCGAATAGGTGAAGCCGAAGTCCTTGTAGATCCGGTCAGCCAGCTTGCAGAAGTCCTGCACCTCGCTGACGATCTGGTCCTCGCGGCAGAAGATGTGGGCGTCGTCCTGGGTGAACTGGCGCACGCGCATGAGCCCGTGCAGCGCGCCGTGCGGCTCGTTGCGGTGGCAGCAGCCGTTCTCGTAAATGCGCAGCGGCAGATCGCGGTAGGACTTGATGCCCTGCCGGAAGATCAGGACATGCGCCGGGCAGTTCATCGGCTTCATCGCCATCCACTGCGCGTCGTTCGAGATCACCGGGCCTTCATCTTCGGTGTTCGGCACTTCATCGGGCACGACGAACATGTTTGCCCGGTACTTGCCCCAGTGGCCGGACTGCTCCCACTGGCGCGCGTCCATGATCTGCGGCGTCTTGACCTCGCGATAGCCCGCATTGTCGATGGCGCGGCGCATGTAGGCCTCAAGCTCGCGCCAGATGCGGAAGCCCTTGGGGTGCCAGAACACCGAACCGTGGGCTTCGGCCTGAAGGTGGAAAAGGTCCATTTCGCCGCCCAGCCGGCGGTGGTCGCGCTTGGCGGCTTCTTCCAGCCGGGTGAGGTGGGCATCGAGCTGCTTCTTGTTGAGCCAGCCGGTGCCGTAGATTCGGGTCAGCTGCGCGTTCTTCTGGTCACCGCGCCAATAGGCCCCGGCCACGCGCATCAGCTTGAACGCCTGCGGATCGAGCTTGCCGGTAGAGGGCAGGTGCGGACCGCGGCACATGTCGAGCCAGTCGCTGCCCGACCAGTAGACCGTCAGCTCCTCGCCCTCGGGAAGCTCTGCCGCCCATTCGGCCTTGAAGCTTTCCCCCTCGGCGCTCCACTTGTCGATCAGGGCCTGCCGGGTCCACACCTCGCGACGCAGCGGCTTGTCGGCGCGAATGATCTCGCGCATCTTTTCCTCGATCGCCGGCAGGTCATCCATGCCGAAGGGCTCGCGACTGGCAGGCGCCATCACGTCATAATAGAAACCGTCATCGGTTGCCGGTCCGAACGTGATCTGGGTTCCCGGCCACAGCGCCTGCACGGCCTCCGCCAGCACGTGGGCAAAATCGTGCCGGGCAAGCTCCAGCGCCTCTGCCTCGTCCCGGCTGGTGACCAGCGCGAGCGCGGCATCGCCGCTGAACGGCCGGGTCAGGTCCACCAGTTCACCATCCACGCGCGCCGCAATTGCGGCCTTTGCAAGGCCGGGGCCAATGGCGGCGGCGACGTCATAAGGGGTCGACCCTTGCGGCATCTGGCGCGAGGAACCGTCGGGCAGGGTGATCGTGATCGTTTCAGACATGGGCAAGCCCTTAGCCGGGAGCGCGTCCCGCCTCAACCGCGCTTTCCGCAAGCCGCATCTTGCACCCGCAGGATCACCGACCGGGCCTTGCACCAAGATTGGGCGTGACTGCCTCGATGCGGCGGGGCATTGACGCAGCATGACCGATACCAGTTTTCACACCCTGCCCGACGGCCGGCGCATCGCTTGCCGCTTCCATGCCGGAAAGGGGCCTGCACTCGTCTTCCTGCCCGGCTACATGTCCGACATGGCGGGCGGCAAGGCGCAGGCTGTGTTCGATCGTGCCGTCACGCAGGGGCGCGCCTGCCTGCTGCTCGACTATTCGGGGTGCGGCGAGAGCGGGGGCCTGTTCGCCGACGGCACACTCAGCCGGTGGAAGGAAGAAGTGCTGGCGCTGGTTTCCGCCCATTGTCCGGGCCAGGTGATTCTTGTCGGCTCATCGATGGGCGGCTGGCTGATGCTGCTTGCAGGTCTGGAACTTGGCGACCGGCTGGCTGGCCTCGTCGGCATTGCCGCCGCGCCGGACTTTACCGACTGGGGCTACGAACCCGGCCAGAAGGCGGAGCTGGCGGCAGGCCGGCCAATCTACGAGGACAATCCCTACGGCCCCGAGCCCACGCCCACCCATCCGGCATTCTGGGCTGACGGACAGGCAAACCGGCTGCTCGGCTCACAGATTGCGCTCGATTGCCCGGTGCGCCTCCTGCAGGGCCAGCAGGATCCCGACGTTCCGTGGCAGACGGCCCTGCGCCTTGCCGAAGCATTGCGTTCAGCCGACGTGCAGGTGCACCTGATCAAGGACGGTGACCACCGCCTCTCGCGCGAACAGGACATCGCCCTGCTGCTGCGCACGATCGAAAGCCTGGCGGGCTGAACCCGGGATTGCCATGACCCTCATCGCCTCCATCCTGCTGATCGCCCAGTTCGGTCCGTTCACCGGCCCCAATGCCCAGCCGGGCCCGCGCATTCCGCCGCCCGCCGTGGAGGGTCGCGACGTAAAGAAGCCAGCGCCTGCGCCCGCCGCAGCGCCGCCCGCACGCAAGCCCGCGGTGGAAACCTGCTTCCTGCTCGCGCAGAGCGATCCCGCCGAGGCTCTTGTGGCCGCCAACGATGCACTGGCCGGAAAGAGCGGCAAGGATCTTGCCGACGCGCAGCTGTGCAAGGCTTTCGCGCTTGCCGGGCTGGAGCGGTGGGGCGAGGCGGAAGCCGGCTTCCTTGCCGCGCGCGACCAGCTGGAGGAAAACGACCATGCCGCCCGCGCCGAGCTTGATGCTGGCGCCGGGATCGCCGCCGAAGGCCAGCTCGAATTCGCCCGCGCAGTCGAACATTTCGCCCGCGCCTTCGATCACGCGGTAAAGTCGGCAGACATGCCGCTGGTCGGACGCGTTGCGCGTGACAGGGCCAATTCGCTGTTCAAGCTCGGTCGCAAGGCAGAAGCGCTGGCCTCGCTGAACGAAGCACGCAACCGCCTTCCCGCCGACCCCGTGACCTGGACCATCTCGGCACGCGCCGCTCGCATCGAAAAGCGTCTGGATGAAGCGCAGGCCTTTATCCAGACCGCCGCCCGGCTCGATCCGCGCGATCCCGCGATCGGCTTGGAAGCCGGCGTGATCGCCATGCTTTCCGGCCGCGAGCAGGCGGCGCGGCGGTCTTGGCAATCGGTAGTCGCCACCGCGCCCGACTCGCCCGAAGCGAGGCAGGCGAAGGCCTATCTCGACCAGATCGGGCCAGCCGCCGACACCGCGGCGCGGCCCGCCGCAAAGCCCGCCGCCCAGCCAGCCGGAACGCCTTGACCGGCAAGGCGAATGGCCCGAACATTCCTGCCGGCACTGCGCTAAACTGGTTGCAAATGAGACCGGTCTTTCGTAGAACCGCGTAAGATTGCACCACGGGATAGTAATTTTATTTCTCTATCCCGGCGGCTGCACCAGCGCCGCAGGAGAGAGGCATGGCGACAGGTTCCCCCACCCGCAAGTCCGCCAATGGCGGGGCAAAGGCCGATCGCCTGCTGCGCGAAGAACTGGCCCGCCGGCTCGCCCGATCAGTCCTGCCCGGCGACGGGGATTTCACGGCCGAAGCGCTCGATGCCGCGGCCACCTTCCTGCTCGACGCTGCTGACGACCGCCGCCCCGGCCAGCCCGTGATCGCGATCGAATCGGTCACCGGAGCGGCCGCGGACCGCTTCATGCGGGTGGCCGTGATCAATGATGACATGCCCTTCCTCGTGGATTCGATCGCAGCCACCGTGACGGCGCAGGGGCTGGGGATCAACCGGCTGGTCCATCCGGTCCTGGCCGTGCGCCGCGATGCCGAAGGCCACCTCGCGGGACTGCCGGAAGGAGCCGCCGCTGCCGGCGAAAAGCGCGAATCGATGGTCTATCTCGAGACCGGCCGCGCCGATGCCCGCACCCGCCGCGCCCTGCGCGAATCGATTGCCGATACCCTTGCCGACGTGCGCGCCGCCGTGGCTGACTGGCCCAAGATGCAAGCCGCCATGGCAGAGGATGCCGATGGCCTTGGCGATGCCGAAGGTGCCGCCCTGCTCCGCTGGCTGAAGGATGGCATGCTGACCCAGCTGGGCCACGAAACGCGCCACCGCGACGGCAGCCGCAGCCACTCTTTGGGCATTTGCCGCAAGGGCGCGCTGCCTCTTCTGGGAGAGCCGAGCTACAAACGCGCCTTCGAATGGTTCGACAAGGCCCGCAAGGGCGCGCGCGTGCCGCTGGTGATCAAGTCCAACCGGATCAGCACGGTGCACCGCCACGTGCCGCTCGACCTGTTCATCGTGCCGCTTTACGAACAGGGCAAGGTATCTGCGCTCTCGATCCATGCCGGCGTCTGGACCAGTGCCGCCCTGGCCGCGGCGCCCACGCAGGTGCCCCGGATGCGCGCGCAGCTTGCCGAGCTCACGGCCCGGTTCGGCTTCGATCCGTCTGGCCATGCCGGCAAGGCGCTGGTCCATGCCATGACATCGCTGCCGCATGACCTGCTGATCAGCTTCGACGATGCCGACCTCGAACGGGTCTGCACCTCGATGATGAGCCTGATCGATCGGCCGCGCCCGCGCCTCAGCCTCGTCACCGCGCCGCTTGAACGACACCTGTTCGCCTTCGTCTGGCTGCCCCGCGACGCCATGTCCACGGCCACGCGACTGCAGGTCCAGTCGATGCTGACCCATGCCGCCGACGGCCCGGTGCTGGACTGGAGCCTTGAGGTCGAAGGGGGCAACCTCGCCCTGCTGCAATTCGTCATCGACATCCGCGAGGGTGCCGCAATCCCGGATGAAACCGCACTCGACGCGCAGTTGAAAGCCATGCTGCGCGGCTGGGGCGATGCCGTGGAAGCGGAGCTTGCCCGGTTCGACGATGCCGGCCGGGCCGCCGCCATTGCCGCGCGCTATGCCGAGGCATTTCCGCTGGCCTATCGCGCCACCCACGGCGCCGCGGAGGCCGCGAACGACATCGCCCGCCTGCGCCACCTTGCCGCCGACGAGGGCGAAGCCGCCCCCCGCCGCGGCGTGCGTCTTTATGCCGGCACCGCAGATGCCGCCGGACACCTGCGGCTGAAGCTTTACCAGCGCAGCGGCGCCATTGCCCTGTCCGATGCCGTGCCGGCGCTGGAGAACTTCGGCTTCCGGGTGATCGAGGACGTGCCGACCACCCTGAAGCTGCGTGAAGAGCACCTGGGCGCGATCCACGATTTCCTGCTTGCCCTTCCCGCTGGCCAGGACGCCGCGGAGGTTCTCGCCCATGCACCGGTAATCGAGGACGCGCTTGCCGCCGTGCTGAATGGCGCGGGCGAGGATGACGGGTTCAACCGGCTGATCGCAGCCCTGCGGCTCTCCGCGCGCGAAGCGAACTGGCTGCGCGCCTGGTATCGCTACCTGCGACAGGCGGGGATGAACTTTGGGGTGCCGACCGTGGTCGACGCCCTGCAAAATGCCCCTGCCGTGACGCTGGCCGTGCTCGACCTGTTCCGCGCGCTCCACGATCCCGCCTTTGCCGGTGACCGCACCGGCACAGCAGACCAGGCGCAGGAGGCCATAAAAACCGGGCTTGCCGGGGTCTCGGCAATCAACGACGACCGCCTCCTTCGCGCCTATCGCGCGCTGGTTCTGGCGATGCTGCGGACCAACGCCTTTGCTCCGGCAGGCGCTGCGGCGCTCGCATTCAAGCTTGATTCCGCGCAGGTTCCCGGCCTGCCCAAGCCGCTGCCCTGGCGCGAGATCTTCGTCTATTCGCGCCGGGTGGAGGGCATCCACCTTCGCGCCGGCCCCGTGGCGCGCGGCGGCCTGCGCTGGTCCGACCGGCGGGATGACTTCCGCACCGAAATCCTCGGCCTGATGAAGGCCCAGCGCGTCAAGAACGCGGTGATCGTGCCGACCGGCGCGAAGGGTGGCTTCTATCCCAAGCAGTTGCCCAATCCCGCGGTTGACCGCGATGGCTGGCTCGCCGAGGGCAAGGAGAGCTACAAGCTGTTCATCCGCACCCTGCTGTCGATCACCGACAATATCGTCGGCAGCAAGGTGGTCCATCCCGCTGGCGTGGTGATCCGCGATGGCGAGGATCCCTATTTCGTCGTCGCGGCGGACAAGGGCACGGCCACGTTTTCCGACACCGCCAATGCCCTCGCCGAAGAGGCCGACTTCTGGCTGGATGATGCCTTCGCCAGCGGCGGCTCCAAGGGCTATGACCACAAGGCCATGGGCATCACCGCACGCGGCGCCTGGCTTTCGGTTCGCCGCCACTTCCTGGAAATGGGCGTGGACGTGCAGAGCGAACCGGTGCGCGTCGCCGGCTGCGGCGACATGTCGGGCGATGTCTTCGGCAACGGCATGCTGCTGTCGAAGGCGATCAAGCTGGTCGCCGCCTTTGACCACCGCCACATCTTCCTCGATCCCGATCCCGATCCGGCAAGGAGCCACGCCGAGCGTGCGCGCCTGTTCGCACTGCCGCGATCGAGCTGGGACGATTACGACAAGACCCTGATCAGCGCGGGCGGCGGCGTCTTCCCGCGCAGCGCCAAGGAAGTGCCGCTATCCGCCCCGGTGCGAGCCATGCTTGGCACCGATGCCGAGGTTATGGACCCGGAAAGCCTGATTTCGGCAATCCTGAAAAGCCCGGTGGACCTGCTGTGGTTCGGCGGCATCGGCACTTATGTGAAGAGCAGTGCCGAAAACAACGCGACTGTCGGCGATCCGGGCAACGATGCCCTTCGCGTCGATGCCCGGGATATCGGCGCGCGAGTGATCGGCGAGGGTGCGAACCTGGGCTGCACCCAGGCGGGCCGCATCGAGTTTGCCCTTTCTGGAGGCCGGATCAACACCGACTTCATCGACAATTCCGCTGGCGTCGATTGCTCCGATAACGAGGTGAACATCAAGATCGCCCTCGCCTCGGCCAAGCGCGCCGGGCGGTTGAACGAGGCCGCGCGCGTCAAGCTGCTGGCCGGCATGACCGATGCCGTGGCGCACCTGGTGCTAGAGGACAACCGGCTCCAGGCCCTGGGCCTTTCCATCGCTGAAGCCGGTGGGGCTGCGGCGACGGGGTCTTACCTGCGCCTGATGGAAATGCTTGAGGAGCGCGGCCAGCTTGACCGTCGCACCGAAGGCCTTGCCGACAATGACAGCTACAAGCGCCGTGCGGCAGAGGGCCAGGGCCTGTCCCGTCCCGAACTTGCCGTGCTGCTGTCCAGCGCCAAGCTTGCCTTGCAGGATTCGCTGGAACATTCGCAACTGCCCGACGATCCGGGGCTCGACGCGGAACTGCTTGCCGCCTTCCCCGAGGATATGCGCACCAAGTTCCGCAAGGACATCCTTGGCCACCGGCTGCGTCGCGAGATCATCGCCACCAAGCTGGCCAACCGCATGGTCAACCGCATCGGCATGATCCACCCCTTCGAACTGGTCGAGGAAGAAGGCGGCGGACTGGCGCAGGTGGCGGCGGCGTTCCTGGTTGCCGAAAAGCTGTTCGGCATGGATGCCGTCTGGCAGCAGCTGGAAAGCGCCACCATGCCCGAGGGCGCTCGCCTGGTCGCCTTCCGGCGCGCATCCTCCGCGCTGCGCAGCCATATGGCAGACCTTCTGCGCGCAGGGGTGAGCGACCGTCTGCCCAGCAAGGCCCTTGCAGAACTGGCACCCGGCGTCTCGGCGCTGGATGCCCAGCTATCGGCGCTGCTGGCCGGCGAGGCGCGCACCGAATCGAGCCGGTTCCTGGCCGACCTGACGGGTGCGGGCGTACCCGGCGGCGAAGCGGCCATGGTGGCGCGCCTGCACGATCTTGACGGTTCGGTCGGACTGGCCCGCTTGGCGCGTGACCTTGCCATCGATGCCGGCGAGCTGACCCGCGCATTCTCCGATCTTGGCGCGCGCCTCGGTCTCGACTGGGCGCAGCAGGCTGCCAGCCGCCTGCGCCCGAGCGATTCGTGGGAGCGCCTGCTCGTTGCCGGTCTGGCGCGCGATTTCCAGCACATGCGGCTCGATTTTCTGCGGCGCCTGTGCACCCGCAAGGGCTGCGATCCGATTGCCGTCGTCGCCACCTGGGCGGCTGACCAGGCCACCGCGATCCGCCAGTTCCGCGCGATGGTGACCCGCGCCCAGGCCGCAATTCCCACCGCGCCGGCCATGCTGGCGCAAATTGCGGGACAGGCGAGGAACCTGCTGGGGCGCTAACGCGCCTCAGGCCGCCGTTTCGGTTTCGGGCGCCTCGATCCGGCTGGCGAGCAGCTTGTCGATCTTGCGCCCGTCCATGTCGACAATCTCGATCCGCCAGCCCTGGTCGGTGAAGTACTCACCTTCATGCGGCAAGTGCTTGAGCAGCGAGAGCACCCAGCCCGCGGCGGTGGCAAAATCGCGATCCTCACTGATCTCGATGTCGAGCAGCGAGGCCAGCGAATCAACCGGCAACGAACCGGCAAGCAGCATCGAGCCATCCTCGCGCATGACAACCATGGGTTCGTCGCCCTCGTCCTGGTGGCTGGCGAAGTTGCCGACGATGGCATCGAGCAGGTCGGCAGGCGTAACCACGCCTTCAAGATGCCCGTATTCGTCATGCACCATGGCCATCGACACGCCGGATTGTTGCAGCATCCGCAGTGCGTCCATGGCGTCCAGCTGGTCCGGCACGATTTCCGCCTTCTTCATCAGGCGGCCGATCTGCACGCGCTTTCCGGCAAGCAGCACGCGCTGCACGTCCTTCACCTTAACCACGCCGCAGACGTTATCGGGCGCGCCATCGACAACCGGCCACAGCGAATGCGGCGAGGATTTGAGCAGGGCGCGGATATCGTCCTCGCTGGCGCGACGGTCGATCGCGTCGATCTCGTTGCGCGGGGTCATCAGCTCGCGCACCGGGCGATCGGCCAGCCGCATGATCCCCGTCATGATCTGGCGCTCTTCCTCCTCGATCACGCCCGAGCGCGTCGCCTCTGCGAAGATCATGTGGATCTCTTCGGCCGTAACCTCGCTTTCGCCCGAACGGGTTACGCCCAGCAGGCGAAGCAGCAGGCCAGAACTGCGATCGAGCAGCCAGACCAACGGCGCGGTGATCCGCGCCACCAGCGCCATCGGCAGGGCGGCCAGCGTGGCGATCCCTTCGGCATGGCGCAGCGCGACCTGCTTGGGCACCAGCTCGCCGATCACGAGGCTGAGATAGGTTGTCATGGCGATGACGACCGCGAAACCGGCATCATCGGCAAAACGCACTGGAACGCCCCAGGCGGCGAGCCGCTCGCCTGTCGGCCCTCCAAGGCTCGCCCCCGAATAGGCACCCGCAATGATGCCGACGAGCGTGATGCCGATCTGCACGGTTGAAAGGAACTTGCCGGGATCGGCCGCCAGCGCCAGCGCGCAAACTGCACCCTTGCTGCCGCGTTCGGCCGCCACCTTCAGCCGCGCCGGTCGCGCCGAAACGATGGCCAGTTCACTCATCGAGAACAGCCCGTTGAGCACGATCAGCGCAAGGATGACGGCTACATCTGACCAGGGAAATGGTGTCACGACACTTCGTCTATCAGGGATTGTCCTGTGCCGCCAGTTGCTCTGCCCGGTCGGCAAGGCGTTGGACGGCGGCAGCATGTATTGCGGGGGCCGTCACCAGCACCCCGAAAGCGCGCGGATCGCGCTTGTTGTAGTTCAGCGGCTGGCCGAAGGCATCGGTGACAGCCGCCCCCGCCTCGCGCGCGATCAGGGCTGCGGCGGCAATGTCCCACTCCCAGCCCCAGCGCAGGGTAGCGAGCAGGTCTGCCTCGTCCGCCGCAACCATGGCGATGCGCAGGGCGATCGAATTGGGCTTGTCGACCAGTGTCAGGTCACGATCCACCCTGGCAAGGTGATCGGCAGGAACACGCGCCCCCGGCAGGTCCTGCCGCGTACTGCCAGACAGGCACTCGCCATTGCGCCACGAGCCCTGCCCCGCCTCGCCGTGCCAGAACTCGCCGCGTGCCGGGGCATGGAGCATGCCGAACAGTGGTCGCCCGGCGCTGACGAGCGCCACCGATACTGCCCAGCCGGTCCGGCCGCGGATGAAATCGCGTGTGCCGTCGATGGGATCGACCAGCCAGATGAGCCCGCCATCGAGCCGCGCCGGGGCATCGGCGGTTTCCTCCGAAAGCCAGCCGGCGGCCGGCAGCAGTGCCCCCAATTCGCGCTTCAGGAAGGTGTCGACGGCAATATCCGCAGCAGACACGGGGCTGCCCGGCGTCTTCTCCCAGACCTCGGGCGCGTGCCCACCACCCGGCCACATGTCGAAGGCCATGCGACCGGCCTCACGCACGATCGATTCGAGACGTTCCCGGTCGATCATCGGCCCTTCGCTCGCACGATTTCCGGCTTTGTTAAGAATGACTCGCAACTGGCGTTCATATTTCCACCCTGAGCCCGGTTCAGGCCCTTTTCAAGCCTGCATAACCGCCCTATGCGGCGGCGCACAAATCCTCTGTCCTCCCCAATTTCGGAAAGAGCGCCCGATGAACATCCACGAATACCAGGCCAAGGAACTGCTGGCGAAATTCGGCATCGCCATCCCCAAGGGCATTGCGGCGCTCAGCGTCGAGGAAGCGGTTGCCGCCGCAAAGCAGCTGCCCGGACCGCTCTATGTGGTCAAGAGCCAGATCCACGCCGGCGGCCGCGGCAAGGGCAAGTTCAAGGAACTGCCGGCCGAAGCCAAGGGCGGTGTCCGCCTCGCCAAGTCGATCGAGGAAGTCGAAGCCCACGCCAAGGACATGCTCGGCAACACGCTGGTCACCATCCAGACGGGCGATGCCGGCAAGCAGGTGAACCGCCTCTACATCACTGACGGCGTCGACATCGGCAAGGAATACTACCTGTCGATGCTCGTCGATCGCGCCACCGGCCGCGTCGCCATGATCGCCTCCACCGAAGGCGGCATGAGCATCGAGGACGTTGCCCACGAAACGCCCGAGAAGATCACCACGATCACTATCGATCCAGCCCAGGGCTTCATGCCTCACCACGGCCGCGCACTGGCGTTCGGCCTTAAGCTGAAGGGCGATCTCAACAAGCAGGCCCAGGTTCTCGGCAAGCAGCTTTACGACGCCTTCATGGCGCTCGACTGCTCGATGATCGAAATCAACCCGCTGGCGGAATCGAATGGCCAGCTGCTGGTGCTCGACACCAAGATGAGCTTCGATTCGAACGCGCTCTACCGCCATCCCGACGTCTTCGCCCTGCGCGACGAGACCGAGGAAGACCCGGCCGAGATCGAAGCGTCGAAGTACGACCTCGCCTACATCAAGCTCGATGGCGACATCGGCTGCATGGTCAACGGCGCGGGCCTTGCCATGGCGACGATGGACATCATCAAGCTGAACGGCATGTTCCCGGCGAACTTCCTTGACGTGGGCGGCGGCGCCACCACCGAAAAGGTCACCGCTGCGTTCAAGATCATCCTGGCCGATCCGGCGGTGAAGGGCATCCTGGTCAACATCTTCGGTGGCATCATGAAGTGCGACACGATCGCCGAAGGCATCGTCACCGCAGCCAAGGAAGTGAACCTCTCGGTGCCGCTCGTCGTCCGCCTCGAAGGCACCAACGTCGATCTCGGCAAGCAGATCCTCGAAGGTTCGGGCCTGCCGATCGTTTCGGCCAGCGACCTGGGCGATGCTGCCCGCAAGATCGTTGCCGAAGTGAAGAAGGCCGCCTGACACCGCATCGCCCCGGTGCACATCGTGGCACCGGGGATGACGGGGGCTTGACCTCGTTCGCAACTGCGGCAAAGGCGAATCGCAGAATTTAATCGAGCGACTAAATTCTCCCATCGAGGAAGGACCAAGCGCATGAAGATCCTTGTCCCGGTTAAGCGGGTGATCGACTACAACGTGAAGCCGCGCGTCAAGGCGGACGGCACGGGTGTGGACCTGGCCAACGTCAAGATGAGCATGAACCCCTTCGACGAAATCGCCGTCGAGGAAGCCATCCGCCTGAAGGAAAAGGGCGTGGCGACAGAGATCGTCGCCGTTTCCGTCGGACCGGCCAAGGCGCAGGAAACGCTGCGTACCGCTCTCGCCATGGGCGCCGACCGCGCGATCCTGGTGCAGACCGATGACGAGGTAGAGCCGCTCGCAGTTGCCAAGATCCTCAAGGCCATTGCCGAGGAAGAAGCCCCGGGCCTGATCGTGCTGGGCAAGCAGGCCATCGACGATGACTGCAACCAGACCGGCCAGATGCTCGCCGCTCTGATGGGTCGTCCGCAGGGCACCTTCGCTTCCGCGGTTGCCGTGGAAGGCGACAGCGTCACCGTGACGCGCGAAGTCGATGGCGGCCTCGAAACCGTGAAGCTGGCCATGCCGGCGATCGTCACCACCGACCTGCGCCTGAACGAGCCGCGTTATGCTTCGCTGCCCAACATCATGAAGGCCAAGTCCAAGCCGCTCGCAACCAAGGCCCCGGCAGACTACGGCGTTGAAACCGCGCCGCGCCTCAAGACCCTGAAGGTCTCGGAGCCGCCGGTCCGCCAGGCCGGCATCAAGGTGGCCGACGTGGACGCCCTCGTCGCCAAGCTCAAGGAACTGGGAGTCGCCTAATGGCCAACGTTCTCGTACTCGTCGAACACGACAACGGTAGCGTCAAGGACGCGACCCTCGCCGCCGTCACCGCTGCCGCGCAGCTGGGTGAAGTCACCGCCCTTGTCGCCGGTTCGGCCTGCGACGGCGCCGCTGCTGCCGCCGCGCAGATCGCCGGCGTCGCCAAGGTGCTCAAGGCCGATGACGCTGCCTATGCCAACGCGCTGGCTGAGAACGTCGCGCCGCTGGCTGCCGGCCTGATGGCGAACTTCGACGCCTTCGTCGCGCCCGCCACGTCGAACGGCAAGAACATTGCCCCGCGTGTCGCCGCGCTGCTCGATGTCATGCAGATCAGCGACATCCTCTCGGTCGAAGGCCCCAAGACCTTCACCCGCCCGACCTATGCCGGCAATGCCATCGCCACGGTCGAATCGAGCGATGCCAAGCTGGTGATCACCGTGCGCGGCACCGCCTTCGCCAAGGCTCCAGCAACCGGCGGATCGGCTGCGGTCGAAGCCGTTTCGGGTTCGGGCGATGCCGGCCTCTCCAGCTTCGTCGGTGCTGAAATCGCCAAGAGCGAGCGCCCCGAACTGACCAGCGCCAAGATCATCGTCTCGGGCGGTCGCGCGCTGAAGGACGGGCCGACGTTCGAAGCCACGATCTTCCCGCTCGCCGACAAGCTCGGCGCTGCTGTCGGCGCATCGCGCGCCGCGGTCGATGCGGGTTATGTGCCGAACGATTACCAGGTTGGCCAGACCGGCAAGATCGTCGCGCCGGAAGTCTACATCGCAGTCGGCATCTCGGGTGCGATCCAGCACCTCGCCGGCATGAAGGACTCCAAGACCATCGTCGCCATCAACAAGGACGAGGATGCGCCGATCTTCCAGGTCGCCGATATCGGCCTCGTGGCAGACCTGTTCAGCGCCGTGCCGGAACTGACCGGCAAGCTCTGAACCTGCCGGACGCAGCAAACACCAAAGCCCCGGGGGGAAACCTCCGGGGCTTTTGCTTTGCCCTCAGGTCCGGCTTTCGGCCAGCCGCAGCGTGCGATCGCTCGGTGCGACCAGCCACAGGATGCCCCGGCGCAGCGGCCCCTCCATGCGCACGATGCCCAAGGATAGCAGGCAAAGCCCCGGAAGCACGAGCGCCAAGGCCAGCCACGGATCGCCGATCATCAACATGATCTCCCGTCCGGCGGCAAAGTGGACGAGGTAGAGCGGATAGGTTGCCAGGCCCAGCTGCCGCACTGATCCGGCCCAATGGCCCAGGCGGGCGTGGATGCGATCGTTCCTGTTCACGGCGGTGAACAAGGCAACCATGATCACAAGCCAGGCGATTATCGGACTGGCGCTCAACTCGGTCCCACTCTCCAATGCCACTGAACGCGCATGGGCGACGAGCTCGACGAGGCAGCCCGGCAGGCTCACCAGGGCCAGCGCCATGCGCGACCGCGACCAGCCGCCCCGCCTGACGGCTGACCACAGAGCGATGCCAAGGGCAAAGAAGCTGCCGAACTCCAAGAGCAGCAGTTGCGACCAGAGCCCCAGGAATTGATCGAAATGGACATCGAATAGCAGCAGCGCCAGCACACGCAGGCCCCAGAAGGCCGAAGAAAGGAGGGCCAGAATCCAACCGAGGAAGTGTATCTTGTCGGCCCCGGCAAATCTCATGAGGAAATAGACCCAAGCGTAGAACACCATTTCCACGACGATGGTCCAGTATACGCCGTCGATCCACGGCCCGGCAGGACTGAGCAGCATGGATCCCACCCACCCGGTCCAGTCAGGCTTGCCGTTCCACAAGAGCACAGCGAGGGTCACGGTGGCGCATATCCAGGCGGCAGGGTACAGCCTTGTCGCACGACCGATAAGGAAGTCTCTGGGCAACCGGCCCTGAGCGGACAGGGCGATCACGAAGCCGGAGATGACGAAAAATATCTCGACGCCTACCCAACCGAAATCCACCAGGGGCACAACAGGTTCAAAAGCCGCGTGGTAGAGCCCTGATCCTCCATGTTTTGGCAGCCAGGCAAAGTAGGCAAGATGATAGAACATCACCATTGCAGCAGCACAAAAACGAATCAGGTCGAGGCCGAGAAAACTTTTCCGCATAACCATCCAGCGAATTCCATTGAATCCGCTGCTGGGCCTGCAGAAAACACTCGTAAATACGTGGACTTACGTGGTCACGGCGCTTTACACCATCGCCGGAAGCTCATGTGCGGCAGCCTGAGCGCTCGTAGAGGCGCAGGTAATGGCCATCAGGGTCCTGGTGACGATGGTATTCGACGAAACCGAGCGAGGCCGCGACGCGCTCGCTGGCCGTGTTGCCTTCCTCGATCATGCAGGCCACCCGTGGTGCACCGTGGGTTGCATCGAACCAGTCGAGCGCACAGCGCATGACTTCACCGGCAACACCCCGGCCCCACCAATCCTTGCGGACGATCCAGCCGCCTTCCGCCACGTCGTCGAGGCCCGGAAGGCCGCGCCAGGTGTGAAACACGCCGCAATTGGCGATCAGTTCCGTCTCGCCGCGTGGCCGAACCGCAAAGGTTCCATAGCCATAGAGGCTCCAGCACCCCGCGTTCTTCAGGAGCCTTCCAAAGCTGTCAGTCCGGTCGGCAACTGCACCCCCGAGGAAGCGGCGCGTCTCTTCGTCCTCCGTCAGCCGATAGAGCCCTTCGAGATCCTCTGCTTGCGGAAGCCATAGCTCGAACCGCTCGGTCGTCAGCAGCGGCGCAGTCACAACAGGACATCCACGGCATGCAGTGTCACCCCGACCAGACCGCCGACCAGCGTTCCGTTGATGCGGATGAACTGCAGGTCGCGGCCGACTGCCCCCTCGATGCGCTCGGTAACGGTTACTGCATCCCACCGCTTCACGGTTTCCGAAACGAGGCGGACGATCTGGTCGCCATAGCGCTGGGCGATCCCCACCAGCGTGCGGCGGGCAAAGCGGTTGATCTGCATCTGCAGCGCGGGATCATCGCGCAGGTTTGCGCCCAGTTCCGCCAGAGCCTCGGCAACCTGCCCGCCCATGGCCGGTTCCGGCGAGCGCAGGCGGGCGATGAGGCCGGTGCGCAACCGCTCCCAGACGCCTTGCCACCAGCTGGCCAGCGCAGGATTGGCGAGGATCTCGTGCTTGAGCCCTTCCACCTTCGCCTGCATGTCGGGATCGTGCCGCAGGTCATGCGCCAGGCTGGCCAGCCCCTCCTCGATCTTGCCGCGCAGGGGATGGTTCGGATCGACAACGACCTCTGCCAGCATCTTGTAGATGCCGTCGATCACCGAATTGGCCAGCTTCTCGTCCAACCCGGTCCAGCGCAGCACGGCATTGGCCCGGCGGTGGATCATGGCCCGGACCAGCTCCTCGTTGTCCTCCAGCGTCAGCCCGGCCCAGCGAACCAGCGAATCGATCACCGGCAGGTGGCGGCGGTCGGCAATTGCCGCCTCGACGAGATTGCCCAGCAAGGGTGACAGCTCAAGCTTGCCCAGCTGCCGGACAAGGCCGCCGCGGACCTGCGTACCGAGCCGTTCCGGGTCGAGCGATTCGAGCACCTGGGCGAGCAGTTCTGCCGCCCCGGCACGAACGCGGCTGCCTGATACGCCCTCGGGTGCGGTCAGCCAGTTTCCTGCCGCCTCGGCAATGTTCATCCCGCGCAGCCGCCGTGCCACGACCTGGGGGGTGAGGAAGTTATCGCGCAGGAACACCGCCATGGTTTCGGCGATGCGATCCTTGTTTTCCGGGATGATCGCGGTGTGCGGTATCGGCAGGCCCAGCGGGCGGCGGAATAGCGCCGTTACAGCGAACCAGTCTGCCAAGCCGCCAACCATTGCTGCCTCGCTGAAGGCAAGCACCCAGGGCCAGGCCGGGTGCGGCCAAGCGGCTTCGGGACCAACCTGGCTGCGCGCGAGGAAGAACAGCCCCGCCATCGCGATGAGCAGCCCGGTCGCGACCAGCCGCATCCGGCGCGCCTTGTCGGCGCCGCTGCGGGCCGGTTCGGGCGCGGGACTGCTCACTCGGCGGCGAGCGCTTTCGGCGGCAGATCGGGCACGGCCGCCGGATAATTCGCGCGGTGCTCATCTTCCGGCTGGTAGGTCAGGAACTTCTTGCGAAGCATCGGCCCAACGCGCTTTTCGAAACCGTCTGCGAGGCTGAACCCGGCGGGCACGATGACCAGCGTCAGAAGCGTCGACAGCACTAGGCCGCCGATCACCACCGTACCCATCGGCGCGCGCCAGGCACCGTCACCCGAAATCGAAATGGCCGTAGGCACCATGCCTGCCGTCATGGCGACGGTGGTCATGATGATCGGCTGGGCGCGCTTGTGGCCCGCCTCGATGATCGCGGAGAACTTGTCCGCGCCCTTGGACATTTCCTCGATCGCGAAATCGACCAGAAGGATCGAGTTTTTCGCAACGATGCCGAAGAGCATCAGGACGCCGATGAACACCGGCAGCGAGATGGGCTGGCCGGCCAGCAACAGCGCAATCATCCCGCCAAGCGGCGCGAGGAAGAGCGAGCCCATGTTGACCAGCGGAGAAACGAACCGGTGGTACAGCAGGACCAGCACGGCGAAGACGAGGAACACGCCGGCCACCAGCGCCTGGGCAAAGGAGGAGACCATGTCCGCCTGCCAGCGATCCTGACCGAAGGGCGCATTGGACACGCCGGCAGGCAGGTTCTTCATCGTCGGCAGCTTCGCGATCTCGGACATCGCCGCGCCCTTGACCACGCCCTCGGCCAGATCGGCGCCGACGAAGACGCGGCGGTTCTGGTTGTAGCGCTGGATGCTGACCGGGCCCGATCCGATGGTGATTTCGGCGATCGCGGCGAGCGGCACCGAACCGCCGGTCGCCGTGGGTACGGGCAGGTTCTGGATCGACGAGATGTTGCGGCGCGCGTCTTCGGACAGGCGCACGCGGATCGGCACCTGGCGATCATTGAGCGAGAACTTGGCAGCGTTCTGGTCGATATCGCCGATCGTCGCGATGCGGATCGCCTGGCTCAGCGCCTGGGTGGTCACGCCGAGGCTGGCGGCAAGATCGAGGTTCGGCTTGATGATCACTTCAGGCCGGCGCATGTCGGCCGCCACGCGCGGTGCGACAAGACCGGGCACGGTCTTCATTTCTTCGGCCAGCTGGGCCGCAGTCCGCTCAAGCACTTCGGTGTTGGTGCCCGACAGCATGATCTGGATCGGTCGACCGGGGCCACCGGGACCGCTCGGCCCGCTCATGTCCTGGAAGGCCACGCGCGCATCCGGGATTTCCTGAAGCTTGGGCGCCAGGCGGCGCTCGAATTCCTGGCTGGTCAGCTCGCGATCGCGCTTCAGGTTGATGAAGACGCGGGCATTGCCTTCGCGCACGCGCTCGAACGCCGTGGCGACGTTGGGGTCCTGTTCGACGATGGCTGCCACGCGATCGGCCACGGCCTCCGTCTGGGCCAGCGTCGTGCCGGGGACCATCTCGATACCGACCGCGCTGAAATCGCTGTTCACAGTCGGGAAGAACTGGGCCGGCGTCGAAGCGAAAAGGCCCACGGTCATGATCAGCGATCCGGCGCCGACACCCACCATCCAGATGCGATGATCGTTGAGCCGCGCAACGAAGCGCTCGTCCATGTAGCGGTACCAGGCCCGGAATCCGCGTCCGAAAACGGGCATGACCAGGCGCAGGAGCCGATAGAACAGCATCGCAATGACGAGGCCGAGCCCGATGCCGACGAGCAGGCTGAACCATGCGGGGATGACCTTGGACAGCAGCTTGGACATGTTCACGGCCTGGATCGGCAGCGCGACGCCGACACTGAATACCGCAAAGACCAAAAGCGAAGCGACGATCCAGATCGGATAGTAATAGACCCGGGCCGGCTGCTCGACGATGCGGGCGCGCATGGCCTTGGCCTTGCTGTCATCCAGCGTCCAGCGCAGGATATTGAGGTAGCGGTCCATCCACTTACCGCCGGCGTGTTCGGCAATGCCATGCGATTTCAGGAAATAGGCCGCGATCATCGGCGTGATCATGCGTGCGACGGCCAGGCTGAGCAGCACCGAGGTGACGACGGTAAGGCCGAAGCTCTTGAAGAACTGGCCGGGAATGCCGCCCATCAGGCCGACCGGGAGGAACACCGCGACAATCGAGAACGTGGTCGCCACGACGGCAAGGCCGATTTCGTCCGCCGCATCGATTGAGGCCTGGTATGCGCTTTTGCCCATGCGCATATGTCTGACGATATTCTCGATCTCGACGATGGCGTCGTCGACCAGCACGCCGGCTACGAGGCCCAGCGCCAGCAGCGACAGGCTGTTGAGCGAGAACCCGAACCAGGAATAGAGGAACCAGAAGGTCGGGATGGCCGACAGCGGGATGGCGATGGCCGAAATCACCGTCGCGCGCCAGTCACGCAGGAAGAAGAACACCACGATGACGGCGAGGATTGCGCCTTCGACCATGGCGGCGATCGAGCTGTCATACTGGCCGCGGGTATAGTCCACCGAGGAGAACAGGCGCGAGAAGCGCAGGCCCGGGTTCTCCTTCTGGATCTTTTCCAGTTCCTTGACCGTCTCGTCATAGACGGCAACGTCCGAGGCACCCTTGGCGCGGGTAATTTCGAAGGTGACGGCAGATTTGCCCTTCACCTTGCCCAGCGAAGTGACTTCGGCATAGCTGTCACGCACGTCGGCGAAGTCGGCCAGCTTGACCGTGCGACCTCCGCCCAGCGGCACGTCGGTCTGCGAAAGCTCGTAAGCGGTACGGGCATTGCCCAGCACGCGGACAGACTGGCGCGAACCGGCGATTTCGGCCTTTCCGCCCGCAGCGTTGACGTTGAGCGA